>CAYSDO010000185.1:0-8254 GCA_964429665.1 uncultured Bifidobacterium sp. | reverse complement strand
TGCAGACCGCGCCGACGCCCGATTCGGGGCCGCTGTAGGTGTTCTTCACGTTCGGGTCGAGCGACATGAAGGGATTCCACTTGGTGAAATTGTGGTGGTTGTTGACCTGCTCGAACAGCGCCTGGGCCGGCGCAACGATGGCGAGGCTGCGTTGCACATGGAAGTCCGCCGGGCGTGTGACAACAACGACGAGGAAGATGACGATGATTACGGCGAAGCCGATAAGGATTTTTTTGATCATGGTATGAGATGGCAAAATGTCTTGCTGTCTTGCGTGTGATTGGCTGGAGAGAGGATACACTTCGGACTTGCTGGCTCAATCGCTTTTTTTGGATGGCACAAGCTGAGTATGGCAGGAGCGCGTGTTTCGTTGCTTTGCAGGCTTGTGAGGAGGGCCGCACCAACCTAAGTTCAGTTCCGGCTTGTCGCTCTGCTGTGATTCTTGCAAAGGCTTCACACCCCCGTCATGCTTCGCACATGAGCCGACTGTTCATCGCCGCTGTTGGTGTGGCTGGCTTTTTGTGCGGTTGCGCGACGGTTCGCACGGAACAAATGACCGACCTGTCTCCTATTATGCCCGGTAGCTCCGCCAAG
This sequence comes from uncultured Bifidobacterium sp., assembly GCA_964429665.1. Lineage (GTDB taxonomy): Bacteria > Verrucomicrobiota > Verrucomicrobiia > Limisphaerales > JADLHS01 > JADLHS01. The sequence continues at coordinate 7,660 of CAYSDO010000185.1, read as the reverse complement.
TTCGAGCGCTTGCTTGCGTCGCCGGAAGAATTCCGATTGCAGGTGTTGGTTTCCGAAGTCGTGACCAACCGCAACGGACACGTTGAACTCACTCGCTACGGCTATCGTGTGGATGCGGAATATTTTTACCCGGCCAGTGCGATCAAACTCTGCGCTGCTGTCGCCGCGCTTCAAGCCATCGGGCGAATCACACCTCGGTCGCTGTCAACTGATCTGGCAGATGCACCGATGGAAATTGCGCCCTTGTTTTCTGGAGACGTGGCGCAAGCCGGCGATGAGAGCAATCTCAAGGGTGGTGAAATAACCGTCGGGCATGAACTGCGCAAACTTGCGCTCGTTTCGGATAATCAGGCGTTCAATCGATTCTACGATCTTGTCGGTCACGAGGAATTAAATCGCACCATGCATGCGCTGGGATTGAGGTCGGTAGTCATCAATCATAGGCTTTCCGAGGCGCGCAAGATTCCCGACATGCGTGCGTCGTCGGCTGTTACGTTTCGCGTGCCGAACGCCGGGCCGATTGTGATTCCTGCGCGCAGCAGCAAGCTGATGCTGACCAACAATGCAAACGGCCTGTTCGTTGGCAACGGTTACATGAGTGGCGATCAAGTTGTGAACACGCCAATGGATTTCAGCGGTCGCAATGGTATCTCCCTCGTGGACCTGCAAGACCTGCTCGTGAAGGTTGCGCGACCGGACATTGATCTCGGTACACCGTCACTCCGATTGAGCGAGACGCATCGTGCGCGGATGTTGCAAGCCATGACGGAGTATCCGCGCGAGTCTGCCAATCCGATTTATTCGGCCAAGGATTACCCGGACGAGTCCTCCAAGTTTCTGCTGCCTGGAATCCGCCGCGTGTGTCCATCAACGAACCCCGGCGTGCGCATTGAGATTGCCGGCAAGCCTGGTCGCGCTTACGGCTTCTCCACTGAAAACTCCTATCTCCGCAATCCTGCGAATGGCCGCGCGGTATTTGTGGCAGCAGTGCTCTACACCAATGCCGACGGCGTATTGAACGACGACAAATATGATTATGCAACCGTGGCAGACCCTTTCTTCGCGGACCTTGGTGAAATGATCGCGCACCGTTGGCTCACAGATCAAGCGGGCAGCCCGGGCTTGTGAGGCGATCCCGCACGTTGATGCGAACTTAGGTCGGACTGTTTAGTTCGCGATGATTGGCGCAATTCGCGTAAAACTTTTCGTGTTTGTGTCTATCCGTGGTTGATTTTCCCTCGGTAAAACAGGGATTGAGCAGAGGTCGCAAATAATCATCTAAGAAAACAACGACTCGCGTGTCTTAACCTGTGAGACCAGCGTTGCCGCTGCCGGTTGGCGGGGCAATGCCAGGCGGATGACGCAGGACGTTATCAGCAAAATGGCTGCTGCCAGATCAGACGACGCCGCACAGGCGCCCGGGTGGGGAACGATGGAAGAGCTGTTCGCGGCTCTGGAGTCGCCCCTTTTGGGTTACGCACTTCGCATTGTTGGCGACCGCAGCACCGCCGAGGACCTGGTTCAGGAAGCGTTCATGAAACTTCACGCACAGTTCGAGGATGTTCGGGAGCCGGAAAGGTGGCTCTACCGCACCCTGCACAACCTGGCCCTTAATCATCGGCGTGATAATGCAAAAATGTCTCCGATGACTCCATCGCCCGTGGACTCCGCTAATGGTGCTTACGAGCCTAATGCAACTGATGAATCCCCGCTCCCCGACGAACAAATTGCCCGGGCCGAGGGCATTGGATTGGTGCGATTGAGCCTTGCAGCGCTTGATGAACGCAGCCGCGAAATCGTTCATCTAAAGTTCAACGAGGATTTGTCCTACGCGGAAATCAGCAAACGCACCGGCCTCAAAACCGGTCATGTGGGCTACCTGCTGCATCACGCACTGAAAACCATTGCTGCTGAACTGGCCAAAACAGGGATGACCAAGCCATGAACCCCGAGCCTCCAAACAATCCCCGCGAAGAACTGGAACTGCGCATCACCGCGCTGTTGCTCGGCGAATTGTCCGCCGACGAGGCTGCCGCCGTGCGCGAAGCCATCGCGAAGGATGCAGAGCTGACCAAGCTTCACGACGACCTCAAACAAACCATCGTCCTCGTGCGCGAAGCGTCTTCAATGAAGGAGACTGCCGCACCGCAGACTGAAGCCTTGCAGCTTTCTGAGGAACGCCGCCAGAAGCTGCTCACCGCTTTCAAGATTCCGCCGTTGAAGGAGGAGCATCGCAAGCCGTGGCGATTGTTTCAGTTCACTCTTCTCGAAGCGATGGCTGTCATTGCTGTTCTTGGACTCTTAGCAGCTGTGTTATTGCCCAATTTCATTAAGGCACGAACAACCTCACAGCGGAACAACGTAGTGAATAACCTCCGTCAGCTCGACGGAGCGAAGCAGCAATGGGCGCTTGAAAAGAACAAACCCGCCGATGCTCAACCGACGTGTGCGGACATCCACCCTTACATGGGGCGAAGCGCCGGTGATTTTCCTTCCGCAGTTGCTGGAGAAAAATATGTTTTGGGCAAGGTCGGCGAACCTCCTTCTGCTGTGATGGAGGTTGATCGGTCAAGAAGTTGGTTCGGGGCTCTCGGACCAGAAAGCAAATCCACCGCCCGGGTCACTCTGCCGCAGGATGCCGACTCAGATACTCGTGGGCGCACCTATGCGAGTTCCAGAAAATCAAGAGAGAACCAGACGATCACCGCGTCCGTTCCAATTGACGTGGAAAACGGATTTTATGCCGGAGTGAAGGCTGTTCCACCTCCAGCCTTACCTGCCTCTGCACCCATTCCTGGCAGTCTTGCACCTGCCGTTCAGTCGTCCGTCAAAATAGAGTTGCCGACTCTAGCTACTGCTGAATCTGATCCAGCAAACAGTCCTGCTCTTCAACTCCTGCCTGAGCCGGAAGTTCGTCAGAGCATCGTGAACGGTCTATCGTCAGGTAACAGCGAAGGGGGAGTTGGAGATAACAAAATGGGTGGACGTGTTCCAGTCCTTGGCGACCTACCGACCTTAGGCAAGCAGTTTGAACGTGCAGGGCGAGGAGACAGTGGGTTGAAGGGTGGTATCAATGGTGTTGCCAAGTCCCAATCGAAGGGAGCGGTTGCTCTCGTAGAGGAATCTCTTGGTGCAGTTGCGTTGGATGAGTCCATTCGCACTACGCCAGCTTCCGAGCCAGCCAGCGTTCTGGGAATTCCTGCGCCGCAGGATTCATCGCAAGCGCTCGCCTATTCAATCACCGGTGCGACCAAGGACAAGGAAGGCAAGGCAAGTGATTCCTACCGCATCAAGGCTGGCATTGAAGCTCGGAAGGAAACTGCTGATAACTCCAAACGCGCTACGAGTAAGACGAGTAAGAATTGGTCTATTGCGACCAACAGCATCGGCGGACCAGTGGCTCGATACTACTCTGACACGGAGCGTGAACAATTGGCACGCAAAGGTGACGCAGAACTTACTATCGCTGACGGCCCAAAAAACTTGGGTGAAGCTGTTCGACAATCAGTGGCAGTTGATGCCTTGGGCGTGCTTCCCGCCGAGCAGAATGCGCCGACTGACGCCAAGAGCGCAGACAGCCTTAGAAGTGAGGAGACGCGGCCTTACTTCGAGGCTAAGAAAAAAATGGAAGAACTCAAGCGGACACTTGTCGAATCACAATCTGATCCTGCACCGCCGCGCAAACCTGCTACGAACGTCGCGATTCCCCAGCCCGAAATCCAGACCAGCGAAAACAATTTCTCCACGTTCTCGCTCAATGTCAGTGACGTGTCGTTCAAGCTCGCGGCGGCGAGTTTGGAGAAAGGTCAGATGCCGGATGCGGCTTCCGTTCGCAGCGAGGAGTTCATCAACGCGTTCGATTATCGCGATCCCGAAGCGAAAGGCGGAGCGCCGATTGCCTTCGCGTGGGAACGGGCGCGGTATCCGTTCGCGCACAATCGCGACCTGCTTCGCCTTTCGCTCAAGACTGCGGCGGCGGGACGGCAGGCGGGTCGCCCGCTGAACATCGTGCTGCTGCTCGACAACTCCGGTTCGATGGAGCGCGCAGATCGCGTATTGATCCGGCGTGAAGCATTGCGCGTTTTGTCCTCCCAGCTTCAGTCTCAGGACAAACTCAGCGTGATCACGTTTGCGCGCACGGCGCGGCTGGTGGTGGGTGGTGTAGCTGGCGACAAGGCGGGTGAAGTCCTCGATCAAGTGAGCAGCCTCACGCCCGAGGGTGGCACGAATCTCGAGGAGGCCATGAATCTCGCATATCAGATCGCCGCAAAGCATTACCTGGCCAGCGGCATCAATCGTGTGGTGTTGCTCACCGACGGCGCGGCAAATCTTGGCGATGTTGAACCCGCTTCGCTCAAGCAGAAGGTTGAAGCTCAACGCAAGCAGGGCATCGCGCTGGATTGTTTCGGCATCGGTTGGGAAGGATTCAACGACGATTTGCTCGAAGTCCTCTCGCGCAATGGCGATGGCCGTTATGGTTTTCTCAATTCACCCGAGGAAGCCGCAACGGATTTCGCAGGTCAGCTCGCTGGCGCGCTCAAGGTGGCCGCGTCGGATGTGAAGGTGCAGGTGGAGTTCAATCCGAAGCGCGTCACGTCGTATCGCCAGATCGGTTACGCAAAACATCAGCTCACCAAGGAACAATTCCGTGACAACACCGTGGACGCCGCAGAGATCGCCGCCCAGGAAGCTGGCAACGCGCTTTATACCGTTGAGTCAAATCCCGCTGGTGAAGGTCCGCTCGCCACAGTCCGCGTGCGCTACAAGGTTCCCGGCACAACGGATTATCGCGAGCAATCATGGGACGTGCCGTTCACTGGCAATGCCCTCTCGCTGGAACAGTCGAGTCCTGCCATGCGCCTTGCTGCCAGTGCCAGTGCATTTTCCGAATGGCTGGTGGCGAGTCCGTTCGCTGGCGAGGTCAAGCTTGATGCATTGCTCGGTTATCTGCGCGGTGTGCCGGAAGTTTACGGTGCAGACGCCCGCCCGAAGAAGCTGGAGTGGATGATCCGCCAGGCGAAGAGCGTGGCGGGACAATAGTTGTCGGACATCACGCCAGACAAACAACAAACAAACTTTTTACATCCGTTTCACAAATTCTGCCGCCGGAGATGCAGAATAGTCGCGGGAGAAACCTTCAAATCGTCATGTTATGAAAACAACAATCGCAACAGTCTGTATGGTCCTGCTTGTGGCCGGGTGCTTATCCACAACGGCAAAGTCTATCACTCCCGCAAGCGAGCCTTCGTTAATCACGCTCACCGACTTCAAACTCGCCGCTCAACTTGACGGTGACCGTGCGGCATTTACTCTGACCGCAACAGCCAATGTGGAAAACTCGAAGGGTGGTTCGCTGGAATTGCTTTCCGGCACGCTGGCGTTGACAGAAGTGGGAGCTCATCCCAAGTGGGAACTGCGAACGGAACAGGGACGCTACTTGGCGGCGTTTGATCGCAGCGGCAAGTTTCCCATCACGCTGAAGTTCAATGCGGCGGTTAAGCAGAGTGCCGGTTGGAGCATGGTTGATTTTCGAGTCGCTCAAAGCGCCGTGCAGCCGGTGACGTTGCTGGGGTTGGCCGCAGACACGCAGTTTGAATTTGTTGGCGCGGCGAGACCGGAGCGCAAGGGCAGCGAGTTTGTCAGCTTTCTGCCTTCCGACGGCACGGTGAAGCTTTCGTGGAAGGAGGCGCGCAAGGCCGAGGAGGGAAAACTTTTCTACGCGTCGGAGATGCTGTCGCAGATCAGCATCAGTCCTGGACTGATGCGGCAGGTGGCGTTGCTGGATTTCAAAGTCATGCAGGGCGAACTCAGCCGGGTGGCGTTGATGTTGCGCGGCACGGGCGAGGTGACACGCGTGCAGGGCGATCAGGTGCTTTCCTGGAATCTTGTACCCGTGGCGAACTCCACCGATCGCCGCCTTGTTGTTCAATTGAACCAGCCGCAAAAGGATTCATTTGCAATCCAGGTCCAGCTTCAGACTCCGCTGGGTGCGTTCCCACAAACGTCGGACATCGTCAAGATTCAGCCCGAAGGCGCGACGCGATTCGCCGGTTATCTTCGCGTTGTGAACGAAGGCGCCGTAAGGATTGAGGTCACGCAATCGTCCGGTCTCTCGCAGATTTCTCCCGAGCAATTTCCCGAAAGCGATGCGACCAAGGCTGTGTTGCGATCCTCGGGCAGCCAGCGGTTCGCTTACCGTTTCTCCAGTGCTGAATACTCGTTGCGCGCACAGGCGGATCAGATTCAACCGGAGCTGGCCGTGTCCGAAGTGCTGGCGTATCACCACGGTCAGAACGAACTTTCCATCGAGGCCGAACTCGAACTCGACGTGCGCGAGGCTCCGTTGCGCGAGCTTTTGCTTCGCGTGCCGAAAGGCTATGCGCTGGCCCGCATCACTGCTTCCGGCATGAATGATTATTTCCTGCGCGATCCTGCAGATGAATCAGACTCAGAACTGCGCATCGTTTATGGTCAACCTGTATCAGGCCGGCAGGTGATTCAGCTCAGGCTTGAGCGCAACAAGCCGCTCGCCGGGGTGGATTGGATATTGCCACGCGTGGAAGTCGTCCGGGCGAAATCTGTTCGCGCCAACGTGGGCATTTCAGCAGATGCAGGATTCCGGCTGACGATCGGGCGTACGCAGGGATTGACGGAGATCGCCACGGCCTTTTTCCCTCGCAAGGTGGCGAATCTTCAATCTGCGTTTCGTCTCAGCGAGCCGGGATGGGAGGCGACGATGCATGTTGAGCGTCTGCCACAAACCGTGCAGGCGGATGTGTTTCATCTGTTCTCCATCGGCGAAGGTGTTGCGTACGGCAGCAGTGTGATGAACTACGTGATCTCGGGTGCGCCAGTGTCGGCGTTGCGCGTGGAGTTGTCGGACGAATACTTCAACGTCGAGTTCACTGGCAAGGACGTGCGCAACTGGCAGAGGACCACCAACGGCTACATTGTGCAGTTGCACTCGCCGGTGGCCGGTTCATACACCCTGCTTGCCACGTATGAACGTCCTTTCAAACCGCAGGGCGAAACGCTTGCGTTCACCGGAGCGCGACCTGCCGACGCGCAGACGGAGGCCGGCCACACGCTCGTCATCAGCGCCTACCAGTTCCAGGTTAAGCCCGAGGAAATCTCGCCGGGTCTGCTGGCTTTGGAAACCGGCGAAGTCCCGGCGGAATATCGTCTGTTCTTCGACGCGCCGATACTCGCGGCGTACCGTTACACGTCGCGGCCGTTCAACCTGCGGCTCGCGCTCAGTCCGTTGCAGCAGGGCAGGTCACTGGATCAGGTTGTGGATCGCGCCTCACTCGTCACACGCATCTCGAAGGAGGGCCAGGTGCTGACAGACGTGACGTACTTTGTGAAGAATCGCGGCAATCCGAATCTAAGGCTGACACTCCCGGCTGGTGTTGACCTCTGGTCCGCATCGGTGAACGGCGGGTCGGTTGTGCCTGTGCAAGACAAGGACGCAAACCTGATTCCGCTGCCACAACACGCGGATCCGAATTCAGTGTTGCAGGTGGATTTGAAACTGGCTTCGACGTCCTCCGTTCCGTCGCGAGTTGAAGTGGCCGCGCCAATCGTGAGCGCGCCGGTGATGCTCGCGGAATGGAAACTCGAGCCGGATGCAGGACAGCGGCTGGCATTTGTGAAAGGCGAT
>CAYSDO010000184.1:0-8263 GCA_964429665.1 uncultured Bifidobacterium sp. | reverse complement strand
CGATCTTGGCCGCCCGCTCGCGCAAAATATCCGCCCAGCGCGCCCCAAACCAACGATCCCATCGCTTCAAATCCGAGAGCCTGCGTGACACCTGATCGCACGCGAGACGCATCTGCTGAAGTTCGAGAGCGGCAAAAGGCATCGCCTGCCGTTCGCATGTCAGCACGGCGACAGGTTTGCCGTCCACCCGCAACGGCAGCGAACACACGTGACCAACTTTCTGATCCTTCGCGTAACTCTCGTGATCCCTCCCGACGACACTCGCCTTGTCCGGCATGGGACAGACAATTTCATCGTCCTGATCAAAACATTCCTCCATCGCCTTTTCCAACGCCTGCGCGGCTGCCATCTGCCGATCAAACTTCTCCGTGCGGCTCATGGCGGTCAGACGGATATAGCCACCCTTGATCCAGCCGAGACTGGCACGGTCGCAGAGGAATCGCGTGGCAATGCCATTGCAAAACGTGAGCGCGGCGGCAAAGAACCTTGTCTCGTTGTTCACCGGCACGGTAAGATCAAGCACGGTGGCAAATTTCTCGACGTCGGCATGAGCCTGCTTCATCGAGAGATTCTTTTGGTAAAGTTCCGGTGTGTCGGCGACCAGATTCAACCGCAGCAGGACTTCGTGCGCGACAGTCTGATTCACATCAGCAAGAAAAACGGCGAGGACAACCTCCTCCGTCGCCTGATGCAACTTCAGTCGAAGCCCGAGTATGAAATGGTTGCCCGCGGAATCCTCCTCCAGTTTCTGCAACACGCTCTGCTCGCGGCTGGCGCGATTGGCAACGTCTTCAAGTTGCATCGTGAACGCCACGAGGAAGCGCGATTGCCCACGATTCGCCGACCATTCGGCAAATTTCTTCCACGGCGCGGCGGCGGTGGTGCGCACCACGAGAATCAGATGATCGGCGCGGGATAATTTTGCGGCGCAGACATTCAGGCGCGGCCAGAATTCCTTGGCCGGGCCGGTGAACTGCCGCAGCTCGGCCAGTTCCGCCAACGCCTGCACCAGGTCTTCCGAAATACTGCCGGGATTGGTTTGCATGGTGAACTATTCGAGAACCAGTTTACCTGAAAGACCGGGCCGGATCTTGCCGCCCGCGTTTTCAAACACGGCGCGAATCTTGACGAGGCCGCTCGCGGGGTCAACCACGGGGGAGATGAAGATGATTTTCGCGGTCACAGTCACACTTGCCGCGCCTGTTTCCACTTCCAGCTTCACCGGGTTGTCCTGATGGAGACGTGAAGCGAATTTTGCATCCAGATTGCTCACGAAGTAACAACGACTCGTGTCCACGACACGCACGATCGGCTGGTAGGGCTGGCACGCTTCTCCAGATTCAACCAGGATGTCGGTGATCTGGCCGGTGAACGGCGCGGTGATGATGCGACGGCGCAGTTGTTCGGCTGCGATGTCGCGCTCGGCAACGGCGACCTTGTAATCCGATTCCTTCTTCAGCAGGTCCTCCTTGGAAACGGATTTGGTTTTCTCGAACAGCAACGCGGTCGAATCGTAATCGCGTTTCTTTTCGTCCGCGATCACGCCCCGGCGGGCTGTTTCAATTTCCTCAAGCGTCTTGTCCAGTTCGAGAATGGGCTGGCCTTCGCGCACGGTGTCGCCCTCCTTGAACCGCCTGGCCGTGACAATTCCCGCCACGGACGCGCTCAAGGTAACGTGCAAAAAAGGTTCGGTAATCCCGGTGGGGGCCGGCAGATTCTCGGCGTGGGTCGAAACAATCGCCAAGAGCAGAGCGGCAACTATCTGGCTGAATGGATTTTTCATGAAAAGGCGTTGGTGAGTTTGAACTGTTCGAAAAGCTCGCGCCCGGCGCTGCCAGAATGAAAGTGGCAGCGATGGACAAATGTTTAAGCTGAACATTTTCAAGGCTTGGTCTCCTTCAACCTTTCGCGCAAGGCACGACGCAGGTTTGAATCGTCGGCCTGCGGCGGAGTTGACGGTGTTTTGAAACCCGGCTCCTCGCCAAGAACCTCGGTCACTCTCGGCGCATTGCTCTCAAGCGTGCCGCCGACATACCCCCCGCCGCGCAACAGCGTCCGGGTGCGCGATGTCAATTCCTCCTGGGTCATGTCCAGCCCGCGATTTTTCAGCACCGAACCTTCGACCAGCTCCTTCTCAAGCCACGCCCGACGATATTGCACAAGGTTTTCGGCAAGCATGATCCTGGCTTCAAACAACGCCGCCTCGGTTTCGAGCACCTTGCGACTCTCCACTTTTCCCACCTCAAACCGCGCCAGTTCGGTCTGCAACAGATTTTGCGCGTAGGTTACGACCGATTGAGATTCTGGAATTGAATCACGCCGGCCTTCAATCTTGTAGAGGGCCGTGTGCGTGGCGTTGGCAATCTGCGTTTCGAGCGACTTCAGTTCGAGCAGCGATTTTTGCTGTCCCAGGCGGGCCGCGTCACGTTCGTTCCGGGCTTTGATGCCGCCGCCGAGGGGAAATCGAAGCTCCATACCCACGCTCCAGGACGGAAATCCCTGACGTTCGACATCGGCGAATGAAGTGCCAGGAGAATCACCCAGGCCGTTCAACCCATAACTGGCCTTGAAATCCACTTGAGGCAAAAGCTGGTTGTTTGCATAGGCAATTCGCACGCCCTCCAGCTTGCAACGGTATCGCGCCGCAAGGTAATCAGGGTTCAAGTCAAACGCGCTGCGCCACGCCTCGAAGAATGTGGCCGAATTGGTCAGCACCTCCGGACGATCCGCCGTGCGAACAATACCGTTGGTCGTGGCGGCTGAGTTGCCGATCATTGACAGCACTTGGTTGGCGGATTCACGGAGGTGTTGCTGTGCCTCGGAAAGTTTGGCACGCCTCAACGCAAAGGCGGATTGCGCCTCGAGCACGTCGAGATCCGCGCCCTTGCCCGCATCCCGTCTGACCTTTGCATCCTGCAATACCGTTTCGGCCACGGAGACGGACTCGCGAATACTGCGCTCCTGTTCCTGCGAGAGAAACAGATTCCAATATGCAGCCTCCGCAGTCGTGAGCAGCGTCATCAACTGTCGGCGATACTCCTGAAACGCGATGTCAGAGTTGATGGCTTGGACGCGAATCTCCGCCAGTGTATAAGCGGGACCAAAATTCTTTGCGAGTGGTTGCGTGAGGGTGATGCCCACGAAGGACTGGTATTCTGGCGACACGAGATTAGAGAGTGATCCCTGCTGGAGCGCACGGAGAATCTGGAGGTTGTTCTTCAGTTCGCGAAGCGAATAGCCAAGCTGCAAGCGCGTACCGGTTGGAAGTAGGGATTCCAGGCCGCCGGTGTAAATGTTGTTCTGCTCCTGGAATACGCCGAGACTGGACTGAGACGTGGCCTGCTCGGCAGTATTCCGTCTGTTGTTTTCCTCGTGCTGCGCCGTCGTGAACATCTCCGGCTCGAACATTCCGTATGCACCGCGGTAGCGATGCTGGGCAATCTCAACCTCCAGCATTTTCGCCTGCAACGTCTCGTTATTCTGCACCACCAGCCGGCCAAAATCCTGAAGCGTCAGCTTCCATTCTGAGACTCGCACGACATCAGCAGCCATGACGCCATGTGCAAAAAGGAGCGAGCTGCATCCTAATAAAAGAACAGCTCTTGGAACTAAAGTCTGCCGCAAGCAGAACCCCAGGGCGCCCCTGCTGAAACGTATTGAATAATTCATTTGCTACATCACAAAACTGATCCTGCTCAAATTGGAATCGGGTTAAGAACCTTGAGTCATGTTCAGGCTTGGAGGTTTATCCAGTAATCGCATCGTCAACTCAAGACCATTCAAAAGCTTTCTATAACTACGATTGCCAAGCCTTCGATTGACATTTGTGACTAAATCGTCCCGATACCGTCAGCAAATATCTGCCATTCTCACCATCTGTTCAGTTACGTACTTGTTCTTTGCAAGCTTGGAGCCGTTTGGCGAGGAACGCCTGCTCGGACTTGATCTCGGCCAATTGCATCGCTTTGCGAAAATGTCCTGCCGCCGCCCGCGCATGGTTCAAGCGGATTTCAAATTCTCCAAGCACCGCGTGCAGGAGATAATACGCTTCAAGCGACTGCAAATTGCGGATTGCGCCGACCGCCTCAATCCCTGCCTGCGGCCCGTGAACTTCTGCTACCGCCACCGCGCGATTCAAAGCCACGACTGGTGAGTCGTCGAATTTAATCAGCCGATCATAAAGTTCGAGGATGTGACCCCAGTCCGTCGCGGCATAATTCTGCGCGGCGCAATGGCACGCCGCGATGCCGGCCTGCAAATGATACTCGCTGAGTTCCTCGCCTGCCGCGGAGTGTGCGAGATGAAACATCCCGCGCGCAATCATCGGGTGATACCAGCGCGACCGATCCTGCTCCTGCAAGCGCAACAAGTTGCCTTCGCTGTCCGTTCGCGACGGAATCCGCGCCGCATTCAACAGCATCAACGCCAGCAGCGCGTGCGTCTTGGGTTGATTGCCCGCCGGATGTTCCGCCAGGAGTTGCGTCAGCCGGATGGCTTCCTGGCACAAATCTTCGCGGATCAACGTCTCGCCACTCGACGCCTTGTAACCTTCATTAAATAAAAGATAAAGCGACTGCAACACCGCATCGAACCGTCGCGTCAGTTCCTCGCCTTCAGGAATCTCAAAGCGGATGCCTGCCTCGCGAATCCGCTGTTTCGCTCGCGTGAGCCGCTTGGCAACGGCCGCCTCCGTGGTGAGAAACGCCTTCGCGATTTCCGGTGGACTGAAACCGCAGAGCGTCTTGAGCGTGAGCGCCACCTGATCCTCGCGTGAGATGAGCGGGTGACAACACACGAACATCATCCGCAACCGGTCGTCTTTGATCTCCGTCTCGAATGTCGGTGAACTGCCACCCTCCGCTTCGCCCGGCAACTGCTCGATGTGGGCGATGATCTGCGGCTGTTTCTCGTGAAAGTTTTTTTCGCGGCGGAGCGTGTCGAGCGCGAGATTCTTGGCCGCCTGCGTCAGCCAGGCGGCGGGATTCTTCGGCACGCCATAATACGGCCACGTCTGCAACGCCCGCACCATCGCCTCCTGCACGACATCTTCAGCCAGCTGCAACCGTTCGATGCCGAAGATGCCCGTGAGCACGGCGACGAGTTTCGCCGCCTCATGGCGGAAGAGATGATCCGTCAGTCCGGGAATATCCACCGGCGGTGCGGCGTTTGTGTCGGTCGGCTCGCTCACCAGCTCAAGAAGCTTTCTCCACGACGCCTTTCAAACTCGCCAACCCTTTCTCAAAATCCCTGCCGGCCATCGTGTCGCAATTCATGAACAGCCCGAAAATCTTGAAGAAAAAATTGCTCTTTCCGGTCATGCTCCAGACCACAAGCGTCTGGCCACCTTCGGACGTGAACTTGAACTCCGCTGTGTTCGTGGCCTTGAACGGCTTGAGAAATTCCAGCCGCAGCCGGATCAAGCTGCTGGGCACGCTTTCTGTCACAGTCATCTTGCCTTCGCCGACTTTTTTGTTGCCGGCCCAGGCGTAGCTGGAGTTCACGCCCGCATCCGGTCCGGTGAAGGTGATCTTGCAATTCGGGTCCAGCTTCGCCCACGGCGACCACGCGTCCCATTTTTTGAGTTCGTTCACGTGGGGGAAAACCTTTTCCGGCGGCGCCGTGATTTTTCCGGATCGAGTGACGGCAAATTCGTCCGGTTGCCCGGCGATAATGACGAACAGCAGGATGGCGACGAGGCCAAGAGCGAGGAGGATGGGAATCATAATTTTCCTTTGGCGACGAGTTCAGTTCAGCAATTTCGCGAAGTTCTTGCGCCCGCACCAGAGCAGATACAAGGCAAGAAAGATGATGAGATAGAACATCCAGAAGTACTGAAGTTTCAGCAGCATCGCCGGATCGTCCACGAACACGTGATAGGCGATGATGTTGACGATGACCGGTCCGAGCAGGAGCAGGCCGATGTTCCGCAGGCGCGGGATCATGACGAGGAGTCCGCCGACCAGTTCAAAGGCTTTCACGAATTTCATGTAGCCGGTCGGCCCAAAGGCGGCAAAGAAGTGGGAAACGGGAGAGCCTTCCGGGAAAGTCGGCTTCGGCCCGAGTTCCAGGAAGAACATGACGCTCGCCATAAGGAACAGCAGACCAAGCACGATGCCAGCAATGTTAGGTAACCATTTTTTCATAATTCTATCTGTCCTGACTTGTTGTTGTAGCGGCGCTCGGTGAACGCCGATGTTCAGTTTGTCGTCTTTCCGGCGGTCACCGGCCGCCGCTACAGTCAGCCTCCTGCCATCGCGCCGACGACGAGGAACGGTTCTTTGCCACTGACGATTTCTTCAGGCAACAATTTATCTGTCGGCTCCAGTGACCAATCTTCTTTGCACACGAAGAAGCGGATGAACGGTCGCCGCTTCAACGTGCCGTGATCGCGGATCGTCCCGCGCAACGCTGGATGCTTTGCCTCGATTGCATCCAGCACCGCACCGACCGTCACCGGCACTGGAACTTCAAGCTGCACTTCCCCCTCCACGCGCGCGAGGTTTTTTAGTTGAAATGGCAGGACGACGCGGATCATGACGAAGTGACGTCCTTGTTTCGTTCCCAACGCCAGATAGGGCCGTCATCGGGATCAATCACCTCAGCGACCTGCGTGAAACCATTCTTGCTGAGCACGCGTCCAGAGGCGTTTTGGACGGGCAAGGTGTGCGCGCAGAGCTTACGCACCCGTTCATCGTTAAAAGCAAATCCCACCAGTTCACCCAGCGCTTCGGTGGCGTAGCCTTTACCCTCGAACGCTGGAACGATGGCATACGCCACTTCTGCCGCGCCCGCGTCATCAGGCGGCCCTTTGAACCCGGCACTACCAATGACTTGACCACTCGCACGATCAATTACCGCAAAACCAAACATCCACGGGTCGGATTGTCGTGCTTCGCGGAGTTGTGCAAGCCATTGGGGAGAAACTTCACCGGAAGCGAAGAAGGATCGCAACCCCTCCGCCGCGCGCAGTCCGAAGACGCGCTGGAACGCTTCCTCTCCTTCGATCAGCGCGAGCAGACCTTGCGGAGAATGAGAACGCAGTTCGATGGTGACAATCTTAGCGTTCATGCGAAATCATTTTGGCGCGCAACCGGGTGGCTGTTCCGAGAGTTGGCGCACTTCCATTTCTCCTTCGTAAGCAGGTCCAAGCACGTCCACGTGGACTTTCATGAAGCTCCGCCCGATCTCAATCGCCTCCTGTCGCGATTCCGCCTCCACCATGATGTAACCACCGATGATCTCCTTGGATTCGATGAACGGGCCGTCGGTCACGGATACCTTGCCAGCCGCGCCGCGCACCCGCGCACTTTTGGACTGTGGCAGCAAGACTGAGACATCGAGCAATTTCCCGGCACTTTTCAACTGCTCCACGAGTTTTCCCAACTCCGTCGTCAATTGGTGACTGCCCAATGCCCCCGTTTCATATTTACGACCGACCTCCGAGTCGCGCTTCATCGTGACGAGAATGAGGTGTTTCATTGCTTCTCTCGGAATCCTTCACTTCAACGTCTGCACCTCGACGGAATACACCGCCGGGAAATTGAGCGCGATGGCGTTCCAGTTGTTGCCGCCGTCCGGCGAGCAATAGACCTGCCCACCCGTCGTGCCGAAATAGATGCCGCAATCATCGAGTTGATCCACCGCCATCGCGTCGCGCAGCACGTTCACATAGCAGTCCTTTTGCGGCAGACCTTTCGTGAGCGCTTCCCATTCGTTGCCGCCGGTCTTGCTGCGATACACGCGCAACTTCCCGTCCGGCGGGTAGTGCAATGAATCGCTTGTAATCGGCACGACAAAGATCGTCTCCGGCTCGTGAAAGTGGACATCAATCGGAAACCCGAAATCGCTCGGCAGATTACCGCTGACTTCCGTCCATTGATCGCCGGCGTTGTCCGTGCGCAACACGTCCCAGTGTTTCTGCATGAACAACGTGCCCGGCTTCGTCGGATGCAACGCGATGCGATGCACGCAATGTCCGACTTCAGCGTCCGGATCAGGCAATTCCCACAACGACTTTAACCCGCGATTGATCGGCTTCCACGTCACGCCACCGTCGTCGGTGCGGAAACAACCCCCCGCCGAAATCGCGACGTAGATGCGCCTCTCATTCTTCGGATCAATCAAGATCGTATGCACGCCCATGCCGCCCGCGCCCGGCTGCCAGAGATGACTCTTGGCTTTGCGCAATCCCGGCAGTTCCTTCCACGTCTTGCCGCCGTCGGCCGTGCGGTAGATCGCGGCGGCCACCCCGCCCGCCTTCGCC
>CAYSDO010000183.1:0-8279 GCA_964429665.1 uncultured Bifidobacterium sp. | reverse complement strand
GATTTTATTGATCATCGGCTGCCACATGAACATGAGAACGATGCAGCAGGCGATGACGAGAATTGATTTGCGATCCATGGAAATTTAGTGAGTGACTTCGGGCTTGAGACGCGGGTTGCCGGATTCGGATGGCGGGACAGGATCGTTTCCACAGCCACCCCAGGGATGGCAGCGGCAAATGCGGCCCGCAGCGAGCAGGCTACCCCGCATCGCGCCATGCGCTTGCAGGGCTTCGAGCGCGTAGGCCGAACAGGTAGGTATGAACCGGCATCCGCACAACGGGCCGAACAGGACGGCGAGCGCGGGCGAAACCGTCCACCGATACAATCGCACGAGCAGAACTAAAATGTGTCGGGCCGGATTCATCTTTGAGATGAAGTGGGTTTCATCAATTTTCCGAGCGTGGCCAAAAAATCACGTTCCACATCCGCCAGCTTTTTTCCAATGATGGACGCCCGGGCCACAAGCACGAGGTCGAGTGGTTGGGCAAAATCATGCTGGTGCGTGCGGAATGTTTCCCGCAGGAGACGTTTCGCCCGGCTGCGCACCACGGAGCCGCCCACCTTTTTGCCAACCACCACGCCGAGTCTTGACGTTGATTTCTCCGGGAGTGTCAGCCAGTTGGCGATGAGACAGCCACGCACAAGACGTTGGCCACGTTCACGCACGCGCGCAAAATCGCGGCCTTGCTTGATGCGACGCCGCCTGCCGAGCCCGCGGCGTTCCGGAGTGGCGTCGGTCATGGGCAGAGGATCAAACCGGCGTGAGACGTTTGCGGCCTTCGCGGCGGCGGTTGGCCAATGTGGCCTTGCCGCTCTTGCTGGAGTTGCGGTTCAGAAATCCGTGCTGACGTTTGCGGCGGATCTTTGATGGTTGATACTGGCGTTTCATAAATATGTCTTCGCGCTGTCAAGGATGGTCTCCCAAACGTGTTATCCGGGAAATCTCCTGATCAGCGGAGCGCGGGAGAATATCAGCGGGCAGGGGACTGTCAAGCGGGTGGCTGAGGTGTTTTCCGATTCCCGCGATCAAGGGTTTCGTCATCCCAGGACGCCGGATCGTCCAGCGACTCCAGATGGGTGAACATCAAAGCGTCTGGCAACGCTCGATGGATATCCGCCTCGATACGATCCAGCAACTCATGACCGCGTTGCACCGTCCAGTCGCCCGGGACCAGCACAT
Organism: uncultured Bifidobacterium sp.; assembly: GCA_964429665.1. Lineage (GTDB taxonomy): Bacteria > Verrucomicrobiota > Verrucomicrobiia > Limisphaerales > JADLHS01 > JADLHS01. Next base: position 7,097 of record CAYSDO010000183.1, on the reverse strand, counting down.
GGGCTGAAATAAATTTTCGGGCGCCGGATTGTCTCGATCGAAGCGCATGGAACTGCACGCCCGTTTGCTCGTAGCTTTGAAACACCTTCCGCACCGCTGCCAGATCGTCCGGTTTCAAAGAAATGTCCATCAGCCCCGCAATGGATCGGCGTACGATTCCGACGCCCGTCCAGACAATGTTCGCCGCCACCGCCAGCGCAATGACCGGATCAAGCCACTGCCAGCGTGTCCATGCCACAAGGCCGATTGCCGCGATCACCCCCACGGAAGTCCATACATCGGTGAGCAGATGATGCGCATTGGCTTCGAGTGTGATGGAGTTGTTGCGACGGCCCGCGCGAAGAATGAACAGGGCTACCACAAGATTGATGGCGGATGCGGCTGTCGAAAGGATGAGGCCGAGGCTGATTTCCACCAATGGTTGCGGAGCAAGGAATCTTCGCGCGGCGGCAATCGCAATGCTCAACGCTGCCACAAGGATCAAGCCGCCTTCCAGTCCGCTCGAAAAATACTCAGCCTTGCCGTGGCCGTACGCGTGATCTTCATCCGCCGGACGTGCAGCCACTTTCAACATCGCCAATGCCATGATGCCGCCGACCAGGTTCACCATGGATTCCATCGCATCCGACAGCAACCCCACCGAGCCTGTCACGAAGTAGGCCCCGGACTTCAAGCCAATGGTGGCAAGGGCCGCTGCGATGGACAGCCAGGCGTAACGGGTTAGGAAATTGCGATTCACAATTGTCGAGCGGGTTCAGTTGCCGCGCCGCCATTCGGTCTTCGGTGGTTCAGGCAATCCTTGCGCCCGAAGCGCGGTGCGGAAGTGCATCTTGGAAATCTTCGCCAACGCTGCTGCGCCGTGTTGGGTAAATAAATCTTTTGCCAGGGTGTCCACATTCGCGCCCGCGCCTTTGGGCAGCGCGACGCCAAAATCCTTTCCGAGCGCGGCGAGCCGCTTCACAAATTCATCCCGCGCCAGAATCGAAGCCGCGGCCACCGCAACATCCTCTTCCGCCTTGTGTCGCTGCACGAGTTCCAGCTCCTTGCCCATGGACATGAGAGCCTTTTCAATGACGCTCTTGCTCGCTGCGAACTGGTCGCTGATCGCCCGCACTGGCGGTGGATTCATGCGATGCCGCTGGCCCATCAAATTCTCAATCACCCGCGCGTGACCCCACGCCAGCACGGTGTTCACGCTCCCCATCTTCGCATAGAGCCGATTGTAAGCCTCGTTGCCGATTGGCACTACCGTCGTCACGCAACCGGGCGTGTCCTTGATCAACTTCGCGAGATCGGAAATTTTTTTGTCGCTGGAAATATTTTTCGAGTCGCGCACGCCCGCATCCTTCCACGCCGTGAGCACCGACTCGTTCACATACACACCCGCGACGCACATAGGCCCGAAGAAATCGCCCTTGCCGCTTTCGTCCACGCCGATGCGCGGCAGGAGCAGGTCAGGATTCAACACGGCCTCGTAGCCGAGCCGAGCTTGTTTCAACACTTCAGGTTCGAGGACGAACTCGACGAATTCCTGCGTGCCCTTGCCTTGAACAACAAGCTTGCCGCTGTCGTAGAAAACCACGTTTGTCTTCTCCTTCTCACCTGCAAAACGCGCATAAGGCACTTCGCGAAACAAATAGTTCCGCGTCTCAAGACACGACTTCAACGTCGCGGCCTGTTCATCAGTCAGCTTGCAGGTGTAAATCGAAAGTGGTTTCGCGCTCACGCCACCGATTTAATAGCCGCAAGAGAACTCAAAGAACACAAAAGATTTTCGCTGCTGCGACTGCAATAGAACGTCGCACGGGTCTTTGAAGAATTTCTCGTCCTCCTTCCAGGCAGGAAGTCAAAGTCATTGATCGGTCGCCGCAGCTCAAAGCTCGTTCACGACGCCCATGAACAAAATCATCTCGCTACGCGCGTCCACGATGGCGAACAGAAACGGACGGTCCACAATCATCTGAAACGGCTTTGGTGGATTTTCTTCAAAGGAATTGGATAATGGAATTGCTATCACCGCCGCGGCTTCCGTCCCTTCCTCGCTCACTTCCACAAACGCTTTTTGCCTGACCTCGGAGATGAAATGTGGGTCGTTGAACATGCCCGAGAAATCTGCTTTCTTCACGTCAAACGCCACTTTCATTCCCAGCGCTTTTAGAGTCGGATTCAACTCCAGCGTGTTTTCCAGTTTGAACTTCGGCAGCACGACCAAGCCATCACGCCCACTGAATCCCGGCAATGTCACGCGCCGCCAGTTGTCGCCGTTCATGATTTGCAGCAGCTTCGCCGGACTTGAACCGGGGTCTGGCAGGAACACATACATCGCCAAATCCCAACCCACGTATGGCAACCGCACGGCCTGATAACCCGAACCTTTACGGTAGGTGAACTTCTTGGACATCTCCATCATCAGGAGATTCTTTGCCGCTCCCGTGGCGGGATGGAACGGACGTTCCTTCGTCAGTTTCGCGTCGAAGGGATCAAGCCACCGGCCCTTGAAGTAGATTGCGTTCGCCAAAATCATGTCCGTGTAAACGGGGTCAATCATGCCATCGGCAATGCCGTTGATGCGGCCGCGCGTTTGCTCGCTGGCCCACCGGTTGATTTCCGCCTCTGCCGTTCGCGCGTTGCGAAAGTCCAGCGCCTTGATCGTCGAGGAGAAAAACTTCTGATTCGCCGCAAGGAAGTCTGGCTTCACCGCTGCACCTTGCCGATACCACAGGGCGTTGGCCGTGGTGAGAATGACGTTGGTGTCTTTGGGATTGAGCAGACCGAAAGCGGCTTTGCTGGCCTCGTTCAGCGCCGCTGTTGAAATGCCTGCGGTTTCCAGAACTTGCTGCATTTCCGTTTTGGTCTGGCCGGCTGCGCCGTTTGCCGCCATCTGCAACGCTGTCGCAGCGGAATAAGGCGAAACGAAAATGCTGACGCCGGGTTGTTTGGCGGACATTTGCTTCAGCAACTTAAAGGCAAATGTGTTGTTTGCCATCGCAAGTTTGGACAGGTCGGAATCTGCCCCCAAACCGAGATTGAGACATAAGGCCGAAAGTATTATGGCCACCACGCAAAGCTTCGTTTTCATTTTGAAGATTTCGTTTGCTCCACCATCAACGACTCACCTGCTTTGCTTTACATCAATCTGTCTGGCGGATGAAGAAGATTCGTCCAAAGTTAGTTCGCGTGATTTGCGTGGCATGCGGTTTCACTTGCGACGCTGTAGACTCTGCGGTTTCATGCGGTTGGATCCTTTGGTTGCGGCTCTGCCGACCTGAGGGTTCAGTATTTCGCCATTTCTGAATTCAAAAAGTAACAATTCAAAACTAGTCTGGCTGTTGTTGGACTGGTTCGCCGCCAACGCCCGCGATCTCCCCTGGCGATGCACGACCAATCCCTACGCCATCTGGGTTTCCGAGATCATGCTCCAGCAAACGCAGGTGAAGACCGTCATTCCCTACTGGCAACGCTGGATGCGTGAGCTGCCAACGATTGCGGCTTTGGCGAAAGCCCGTCCTGAAAAGATTCACAAACTGTGGGAAGGACTCGGCTACTACACCCGCGTCCGAAACATGCAACATGCGGCGCAGCAGATCATCTCGCAATACAACGGAAAGTTTCCCGAAAACTTCGATGACATTCTTTCGCTGCCTGGCGTTGGTCGTTATACGGCGGGGGCGATTTCGAGCATTGCCTTCAACCAGCCGCGCCCGATTCTCGACGGCAATGTCATCCGCGTCCTCACGCGTGTCTTCGGCATCACCACCGACCCGCGTGAAAAGAAGACCAACGCGCAGTTGTGGCCAGGGGACGCGGCGCTCGGGGATACCGAAAACAAATGGTGGGGCGCGCTTCCCCGCGAGCGGTATACAAACATGGCAAAAAGGGCTCGCCGGGAGTCTCGCCCCACCAACGCCTGCTCCCATCTCAACCAGTCGCTCATGGAACTCGGCGCGCTCATCTGTACGCCACGCTCACCGAACTGTAGCGCTTGCCCTGTCCAAAGACTTTGTGTCGCGAAAAAAGAAAACTTACAGGAACAACTTCCCAACCTCGCCAAACGGAAACCCGCCACGGAACGCCGCTTTATTGCCTTCGTTGTCGAGCGCAGCGGCAGGTTTCTCGTCCGCCAGCGACCTGCCGGTGTGGTGAACGCGCACCTCTGGGAATTTCCGAACGTGGAAATCCCGGGAGTGCCGGCATCTTGCCAGCCCGTTTCGACATCATCAAAGCAACACGCAGGCAAAATGCCAGCGCTCCAAGATGGTGATTTCCACCTCATCTCAACCCAACCGCTCTGTACCATCAAACATTCGATCACCCGGTACCGCATCACGCTTGAAGCGTGGCGTGCGAAACTGGCTGTCGAGTCGTCAAGTGTTCCAGGAAGATGGCTGGGTGTTTCCCGCTTGCGAAAGCTCGCCTTTGCCTCTGCTCATAAAAAAATCCTGGCACACCTCTGAGTTCACGCGCCAAGACGGATTTGAATCGCTGCACGGGGCTGTCATGTGCTCAAAGTTGCGCAAAAAAGTCTGTCACCTCCGGGCGTGATTTAACCACTCATGAACGATATGATGACAACCACAATGTCTGCCGTTGCGAACAACGACGCCGAATTGGTAGCCGCGAGTCTTTCTGGCAATCGCGATGCCTTCGGCCAGATCGTGTCGCGCTACCAATCCCTGATCTGCTCGCTGGCGTACAGTGCCACGGGCAGTCTTGGGACGAGCGAAGACCTCGCCCAGGAAACCTTCATCACCGCGTGGAGACATCTTCGTCATTTGCGGGAACGGCACAAGCTCCGCGCGTGGCTGTGCGGCATCGCTCGCAACCGGATCAACAGCAGCCTGCGCCGCGACGGACGCGAGCCCGTTATCGCTGCCGATCAGTTGGAAGCCGTTCCTGAGTCCGCTTCACCCGAACCGCTGCCCCATGATCAGGCCATCGGCAAGGAAGAGGAGGCGATACTCTGGCGTTCCCTCGAAAGAATCCCGGAAATATATCGCGAGCCGCTCGTGTTGTTTTACCGCGAGCATCAATCCATCGAGAACGTGGCGACGGCGCTGGAGTTGAGCGAAGACGCGGTGAAACAGCGTCTCTCTCGCGGGCGAAAACTTTTGCACGAACAAGTTCTCGCATTCGTGGAAGGTGCCCTGGAGCGAACGAATCCCGGTCGGGCATTTACCCTCGGCGTGCTTGCCGCCCTTCCCCTCACGCTGGCCACTTCCGCCAAAGCCGCCGCGCTCGGGGCCGCCGCGATGAAGGGCGGCGCCACGGCCAAGGCGGCGGGCGGGTTCGGCGCGATCAGTTCCATCCTCTCCCCGTTGGTCGGTCTCATCGGGCCGTGGCTGCAGTACCGCATGTTGCTCGACACCGCGAAATCGGACGACGAACGCGCGGGCATCAAACGTTACTTCCGCAAACTCGCCGGTTTGATTTTCGCCTTCGGCATCTCGCTGTTCGCCCTGGTGCTGTTGGGAGGAAAATTCGTCACCAGTCATCCAGTCTGGTTCGCCGGAATGTTGATCGCGTTGGTGGCCGGTTTTGTTTTCGCGGCTGCACGATTTGCGATGTGGTCGGACCGCATGTTCGCGGAACATCGGTTGCAACGCGCCGCGCGCGAAAGCGGTCTGCCCGCCAGTCCTGTGTGGGAATATCGCAGCCGGCTTGAACTGCTCGGCCTGCCGTTGGTTCATATTCGCATCTCCCGCGCTGTGGGATCGGACGCCAGACAAATGCCCGTCAAAGCCTGGTTTGCCGCCGGCGATTCCGCCTACGGCGTGCTGTTCGCCTTCGGTGGATTCGCGGTGGCGCCGGTGTGCATCGGCGGAATCGCGATTGGTTTGATGCCGTGGGGCGGTTTCACGTTCGGCGTTCTCGCCATCGGTGGCTTTGCCTTTGGTGGCTGGGCGTGGGGCGGTTTCGCCATCGGCTGGCAGGCGTTCGGGGGTTGTGCGCTGGCGTGGAATGCGGCGGTGGGAGGCCTGGCGGTGGCGCGGGATTTCGCGCTGGGCGGGATCGTGCATGCGGCACAGTTCAACAATCCCGTCGCCGAAGCGTTCGTTCGCGGACAAATCTTTTTTCAGAAAATGGACGTGCTATCGCGGCACATCGGCTGGTTGAACCTGCTCTGGCTCGTCCCGATGCTCGCGTGGTGGCGCAAACTCAGACAACTCAAGGCCGCGACCCACCACAATGCTGACTGAAATCCACCAAGGAGGAATTATGAAACGATTGATTCTGTTTGTTGCAGTTGTCGGTCTGGCGAGTGTGGCGACCTTGTGGGTGGTGCGGCGCAATTCCACGCCCGCCATTCCAACTCAGCCCGCAGCGGAAGCCGCTCCCGCACCGGAAGTGGAAACCATTTCAACGGAAAACCCGGCGACTGCGGCACCCAAGCCGTCGCTCCGAAATTCCTCCACGGCGCAAACGCGGCCCGTTGCCGTCGCGAACGACGCCGCGACAGACGAGATCACGCGGATTCGTCAAAGCGTTGATCAGTTGGTTTCGCCTCAGACCACCTTCGAGGAGAAGTATCACACGTGGATCAAACTTCGCGACGAAGGCAAAATGAATCAGGTGATCGCGGAACTGTACGAGCGCGCCACGAACAATCCCAACGCCGCCGAATATCCCGCCGCGCTCGGGCAGGCCTACTTGCACAAGATTTCCGTCACGAAGGACACCCGCGATTACGCCGTGCTCGGCTCGCTGGCCGACCGGAGTTTCGACTCGGCCCTGGATATTGATCCGGTGAATTGGGACGCGCGGTTCTTCAAAGCCACGGCCATGTCTTACTGGCCGGGCGAGACTTATCAAAAGTCGGGCCGCGCCGATTATGCGGATCAAGTCTGGCGGCGCGGCGCGGCGCTGTTTCCAAACGATCCCATGCTGAAGCAGAAACTTGCCGCACAACCGTGACTCCGGATGTTTGCCTTGCCCCGGAATAACTGCTTTAATCAGCGGGATGAATTTCTTCGTCCAACGCAGCGAATTGCGCGACCTCTACGACAAGGTCGCCGCCGGCGAACGCATTTCCGAAGCCGATGCACTGCGGTTGTTTGAATCCAAGGACCTCAACGCGCTCGGCGCCATCGCCGATCTCG
>CAYSDO010000182.1:0-8285 GCA_964429665.1 uncultured Bifidobacterium sp. | reverse complement strand
CAAAAGAAAGCCGCGCTGTCAAACCCGGTTTAAGAAAATCACAACTCGCCATCGAATCCCTGCTGCCGCAACGCCTCGAACAGCACCAAAGCCACGCAGTTGGAGAGGTTCAAGGATCGCGCGTTCTCATTGAACATTGGAATCCGCAACCATCGTCCTGTGTTTTGCTCCAAGAGCTGCTTTGGCAGCCCGGCTGTCTCACGGCCAAACACCAGATAATCTTCAGGTGAAAACTTCACCTCATCGTAGCGTTTCTGTCCGCCTGACTCAATGAACCACAGCCGCGCGTTTGCCGGAAGTTTTTCCGTGAATGCGTTCCAGTTTGCCCACCGTTTCCATTCCACGTGCTGCCAGTAATCCATCCCGGCACGTTTGAGTTGGGAATCATCCAGCTTGAAGCCGAACGGCTCGATGAGATGTAAAGTTGTCCTCGTTGCAGCGCAAAGCCGCGCCACGTTGCCTGTGTTCGGCGGGATTTCAGGTTCAAGGAGGACGATGTTCATTTTGAATTAACAACAAGGCCGCAAAGGCACAAGGAAGGAAAACTCAATTCTCTTTTGCGCCTTTGCGTCTTTGTTGTTCATAGAAAACCTTCCATAACACCAGTCCGTGCGCCGGTGCATTCATGCCGGCCACGCGCCGGTCCTTGTGTCCGAGCATGCTAGCCACTTCCGTTGCAGGAAATCGCCCGTATCCGATCTGGACGAGTGTACCCACAATGCCACGGCACATTTTGTAGAGAAATCCATCGCCCTCGATGATGAACGTAACGAGCGGGCCGCTGCGCTTGATGTCGCAGCGCGTCAGTCGTCGCACGGCATCCTGCAGGTTGTCCCCTCGGTTCGCCGTGAATGAACGGAAATCGTGTCTGCCGACAAACATTTTTGCCGCAACGCGCATCGCTGCGAAATCCAGCTTGCGAGGCACATGCCAGGTCGTGGAGCGCACCAGCGGATTCATGGCCGGATGACTCCAGACAAAATAACGATACTGCTTCCCGCTCGCATTGAACCGCGCATGAAAGCTATTGCGGGCACGTGTGGCGGTGATTACACGGATGTCGTCAGGCAGCCGGGCGTTGATGGCGAGCGCGAGCTGAGGGAAGGGCATTTTGAATTCAGACTGCGGAACTTCAAAATGCGCCACCATGCCAAGCGCATGAACGCCCGTGTCTGTGCGGCTTGAACTGTGCAGACCAGGCTTGCTGGCGAACAATCCCGCGAGCGAGGCCTCAATTTTTTCCTGCACGCCCGTCCCCGTCTTTTGGATCTGCCAGCCTTGGTAAGCAGCCCCGTCGTAGGCGATGGTGAGCTTGAACTTGATTGTGGCAGCGGCTGGCATCGTGTTTCCGGGTTATGATCTACCTCTCGATCCTCCAACGAAGAGATCAAGATTGCGATCAAGAGTAAGAACAGGCAGACATAGCGCAAGCCAATCGGGGACTCTGTCGGCTCGTGCGCTTACAAACCAGACCCGAATTTTCCATTGTCTGAGCCGCGCAAAGCCGGAACACTCATCGCGTCAACATGAACATCACTCCGCCATCTGAAAAACAGGCGCGCATCCTCTGGGCGGCGCTTACCGGACTTGGTCTTGCGATCATCGTAGGGTTGATTGTGGCGTGTATATGGGGCATCGGCCAGGTGCTCCGTGTGTTGTCGCCCGTGATCTGGCCGCTGGCCGTGGCAGGTGTGCTTGCATGCCTGCTCGATCCGGTGGTGGATTTTCTTGTGAAACGCAAAGTTCCCCGGCTGCGCGCCATCGTCGTCGTGTTTGTGATGGCATTGGCGCTGATCGCGGCATTGGCTGGCAGCGTGGTTCCTAGGCTCGTTTATGAAGCGCGCGAACTCGCCACCAAATCAAGCGAATATACCACCAAGCTCCCTGCCAGGGCTGCAATTCTTGCCGAACGACCGCCACAATGGATGCCAAAGCAGGTTGTCGAATTGCTTCGCACCTACAGCGAAAGTGCCAAAAGTGGGACCACAAATCCACCGCCCGTACAAACCAACTCCGTGCTCGTTGAAACCAACACACTCACGGAATTGCCGGCTGTTGAGACCGTGCCAGAAGCCGGTTCGCTAAAATCCATAGCTGCATACGCTACCAGGCTGCTGCCCAAGTTCGGCGAATGGCTGACTCAGGTACTTGGATTTGTGGGCGCAGTGTTTGGGATCATCGCCGGACTCGCGCTCGTGCCGATCTACGCATTTTATTTCCTGCTCGAAAAGCATGGCATCAACAAACAGTGGCGTGATTACCTGCCCGTGCAGGATTCCTCTTTCAAGGACGAGATGGCGTTCGTCATCGGCTCAATCAACGATTACATCGTGGCGTTCTTCAGGGGACAGGTGCTGGTGGCAATGTGCGATGGAGTGCTCTACACAATCGGCTTCTCGCTGATTGGTTTGCCATACGCGGTACTGATTGGTGTCATGGCCACGTGCCTCACCATCATCCCGTTCCTCGGCGCGATTACAACATGCGTATCGGCATTGCTCATCGCCGTGGTGGCGTTCGGCGACTGGCAACATCCCGCCTTGGTGCTAGGGGTGTTCGCAGTGGTGCAATCGCTGGAGGGAATGGTGATCCAGCCCAGGATCATGGGCGAACGCGTCGGTCTGCATCCGGTGGTGATCATCATCGCGTTGATGACAGGCACGACGCTCTTGGGCGGCATTCTTGGCGGCATCCTGGCAATTCCCTTTGCGGCCGTGCTACGTGTGCTGATGTTCCGCTACGTGTGGCGAAAGAAGGATTTGACCACGCCGGAATTGAAGTTGAAGTGATGGACAAACCTGCGCCAGCCCCGTTCAAAAAAGCCGCCAGGCGGATGGGCAAGATTCTGGTATGTTTGATTGTAATCCTTGCAGCGTTTCTCCTGATTGAACGGTTTCGCGGGCAGGTCGAGCTGGCGAACTTCAAAAGGGAACTGATCGCCAAAGGGGAGAAACTATCCCCGGAAGAATTCAAGGTTTCTGTCAATCAAACCAACAACGGCGCGCCCGCTGCGATTGCTGCGATCCGAAAACTCCAGAGCGGTATGGTGCTCCCATTGAATCCTCCGCCAAGGAGAAAAATTCTTTCATCTGGTCGCGCGATTGTAGGATTTCGAGAAGCCGAGTGGATCGAATCCGGAGGCTACAAGAACGGGGAGTGGAAGGATGGATTGACGACCAACGACTGGAAACAGATCGCGAGTGACTTGAAAACGAATGAAACGTTGCTCGTGGAAATCTGTGCTGCGCTCGAAAACCCGGTGTTGAGAAACAATGTGGACTTGTCACAGGGATTGAAGTTGAGATTTGACTGGCTGGCGCCCGCCAAGAGCTCAACGCACTGGCTTGGAAGCGCGAGTGAACTGGCCTTGCATGATGGTCGCAATAAGGAAGCGGCGCGCTGGCTGGAGAAGCAGGTGCAATTGCAGCTATTACTCGCAGATGATCCCGTGGCCATCAGTCACCTGGTAAGGTTTGCGATGAGTTCCATCGCCGTTGCAGACACATGGGAGGCGATGCAGGCGGAAGGATGGAGGGACAACGAACTGGCGGCGATTCAGAAGGCTTGGGAACGCCAGCGTTCCAGCGCCGATCTTTCTTTTGGAATGGAGGGCGAAAGGATTTATTGCAGCAAAGTGGACGAGCAACTCCGCGAATCAAACGAGGAAACGTATAATCTTTTTTTCGGCCCATTTTCGAAAATGATGTCGGCGTTCTCAGGAGATGAAAACGCCTCCTTGGGGAGTGACACGGAAGCAACTTTTCCGATATTGGAAGAAGTGATGAATTTTTTTCGGAAGCAGGTTTATTGTCGGATCTGGAGGTTTTCGTGGTCACGTCAGGCCGAACTCCGTGAGCAACGAGGGCTCCAGCGTTTGATTGAATTGGTTCGAGACGGGGTCAAACAAAAATCCAGTCAAGGGATCGAAACGGAGGTGGGGATGTTGGTTTCAGAAATGGCCAACAAGAATTTCTACGACCGGTTGCGTTATCCGGGACCGGACAGCACGATCACACTGAGTCGAACGCCCTTTCGCGCGATGAAGTCTGAAACTGAACGTTCAATGGTCATCGCTGCCATTGCGATCAAACGTCACACCTTGCGACACGGTTCACCGCCAGAAAGCCTCAGCGCGCTCGTGCCGGCGTTCCTCGCGGAAGTGCCTGTGGATTTCATGGACGGCAAACCGGTTCGTTATCACAGGATCGAAGATGGAACCTTCATGCTCTACTCCGTGGGCGAAGACGGAAAGGATGACGGCGGCGATCTGGCTTACACCAAGAAGGGCAGTTCATCCTCGGATTTGTGGGCGCGCCGCGACTATTGCTGGCCCGCACCCGCCACATTTGAGGAAGTTGAGTTGGCACGAAGGCAAAAGAGTTCTGAATGACAGTTGCCAACAAAGGCGTTGTTGCTCACCGCCGACTGTAGTAAGGTTGCACATGGCTGTGACAGTTGAAATCTATCGTTACATCGTGAAAACGCCCGGAGTTCGCGGTGGCAAGGCGCGTATTGAGAATACGCGAATTGCTGTTCACGATGTTGTCGGTCTGTTGCAAAACGGCGAGACGGTGGAGTCAGTAACACGCCAGCTTCCCGGCGTGACCCGCGCACAGGTCTATGAATGTCTCTCGTACTACGAGGATCATCTGGCGGAGATTGACTATCTCGTCGCCCGACAGATGGCTGACGCAGGCAAATGATTTTTCTTCTCGATCAGGATGTGCCTGACCCGATAGCGCGCGTTATCCAGCAAGCGGGTCATGAGGTCCAGCGGCTTCGCGAAAAGCTCCCATTCAATTCGCCCGACGAAGCAGTGCTTGCTTTCGCTCACGCCCAGAATTCGGTGCTGGTCACCTGTAACCGCGACGACTTTTTGTCACTGTCAAAGACAAATCCACACGCAGGAATCATCGTGTTGATTCGTCGGCAAACCAGAATTGCCGAATGCAGCGCTTTTCTTCGCTTGCTGCAATCAGCCGGAGAAACAGGCCTGCGTAACAACATCAATTTTGCCTGAGCATCAGTGAAAGCATTAGTACAAACCAGAGATACACGAACGGAAAAGGTTTTCCTTGTCGGTGTGGAATTAAAATCCGATGACACGCGAGATCTTCGCGAGTCCTTGGACGAACTGGCCGAACTGACGGCCAGTGCGGGCGGCGAAGTCGTTGGCGAGGGCATTCAAAAGGTCGAAACACGAAATCCCGCCACCTACATCGGCAAGGGCAAGGCCGGCGAGTTCGCGACCTACTGCAAGCAGCACGAGGTGGACACCGTCATCTTCGACGATGAACTTTCGCCAGCACAAACGCGCAACCTGGAAAAAATCTTTGAGGTCAAAATCCTTGATCGCACGGCGCTGATACTCGATATCTTTTCTCAGCGTGCCCGTACACGCGAAGGCAAGCTCCAGATCGAACTCGCACAACTGCAGCATCTGCTTCCGCGCCTGACGCGATTCTGGGGACACTTGTCCCGGCAATCCGGTGGCATTGGTATGCGTGGTGGTGAAGGCGAATCGCAGCTTGAGGCCGATCGTCGCAAAGTAGGCGAGCGTATTGATCGTATCGAGCGTGATCTCGATGCGGTGCGCCAGCAGCGCGAGACACAACGCGCCGGTCGCCAGCGCAATCAATGGCCGTTGGCGTCCATCGTCGGCTACACCAACGCAGGCAAGTCCACGTTGCTCAACAAATTGACCGGCGCGGACGTGCTGGCAAAGGACATCCTGTTTGCCACGCTCGATCCGACCACGCGGCGGTTGCGGTTGCCGACGAATCAAAACATTTTGCTCACGGACACCGTGGGTTTCATCAAAAAGCTGCCACACGGACTGGTGGAGTCATTCAAGGCCACGCTGGAAGAGGTGGTGCAGGCGGATTTGTTGCTGCACGTGGTGGATGTGAGCCATCCACAGGTGGACGGGCAGATCGCGGCTGTGAACACGGTGTTGAATGAACTTGGCGCGGGCGGCAAGGCAACGATGATGGTCTTCAACAAGGTGGATCGGTTGAACGGCGGCAATCCGCTGGCGCGCTTGCAGGAACTCTATCCAAACTCGGCGGCAATCTCGGCGAAGACGGGCCATGGCGTGGATGAATTGCTCTCGGAAATCAGCACGCAAATCCGTCCTGAGCGCGAGTTTGTGGAGCTGAAGATTCCCCACGAAGAAGCAGCGACCATCGCGCGGTTGCACAAAGTCGGCCAGGTGATCGAGCGCCGGTATCTTGCGAAGGTGGCGAAGTTCAAAGCGCGAATCCCGCCGCACCACCACGCAGAGTTTGCTGAGTTTATCGTGGAGTAAATGCGTGAATAACCTGAAGGCAACACCCCGGCAAATCGGCTTGTCACCCAGCGTTCACGCTCCTAGAGTTACACCGTTGAAAGCCGCGAATGTTTTTTGAGATGATTGATCTGATCCAGTTTCCATGGAGCCCGTTTTGCATTGTGCAACGCCGCATCCTCGAATTCTCCGGCGCGCGATTCAAAATCACCAATCTCAAACTCACCGGCGACCGCTCGTTGATCTGGAAACTCACCAAGGAACGTTACTACGCCGCGCCGATCATCCGCGATGGTCGCAACGTGGTGTTTGAAACCGGTGAAGATTCCCAGGTCATCGGCAAGTACCTTGATCAAAAACTCAAGCTCGGCCTGTTCCCCGCCGATCTCGAAGGCAAGCAGTTCATCCTCTGGCGTTACATCGAGAACGAAATCGAAGGGCTGACCTTCAAGCTGAACGACGCTCACTATCGGGAGTTTGTCACCAGGCCGGACCAACTTTCCTACGTCCGCCACAAGGAGCGGAAGTTTGGTCGCGGTTGTCTCGACCAGTGGCACGAGCAACAAAAGTCCATGCAGGCACAGCTCGCCGAGAGGTTGCTGCCGTTCGAAGAGATGCTCTCGTATCGCCTATTCTTGATGGAGGATCGCCCACGCTTTGTGGACTTCGATCTCTACGGCATGTTCGGCAACTTTCTCTATTCCGGTCACTACAAGCTGCCTGCCAACTGCCCCCAAATTTCCAAATGGTACCGTCGGATGGCATCCGTGAAGCTTTCTCAATTCGCAACGTGAAGAACTACATACTCGACACCAACGTCCTCCTCCACGATCCAAATTCCCTGCTCAATTTTCAGGACAACAACGTCCTGATTCCCATCGAGGTCATCGAGGAAATTGACCGATTCAAACGCGAGTCCACCGAGCTGGGACAAAACGCCCGCACCGTTTCGAGGATGCTCGATGCCTATCGCGGCAAAGGCAGTTTGAGCGAAGGCGTGAAGCTGCCAAACGGCGGCAAGCTCCGCATCACCGTTGAGAAAAAAAGTCTCACCAACGGCGCGAGCAACGGCAACGGCCACGCCAAGGGCATGAGCGTGGACAACAAAATTCTTGCTGTCGCCAAGGTCATTCAGAAAGGCGATCCAAAGAACGACACCATCCTCGTCTCCAAGGACATCAATCTCCGCATCAAGGCCGACGCCATCGGACTCGACGCCGAGGATTACGAGACGGACCGCGTCCACATCAAGGACCTCTACACCGGGATGATCGAGATCATGGTCACGCCGCAGAAGCTCGCGGACTTTCGCGCCAACGGCGAACTCGAAGTCAACGGCGGCAAGCAATACTTCCCCAACGAGTATTGCACCCTCATCGACGAAGCGAATCCCAAGAAGTGCGCGCTCACCAAGGTGGACGCCTCGGGGACGAAACTCATCCCGATTCTCGACGTGCGCGACGGCGTTTGGGGCATCAAACCCCGCAACCGCGAGCAACATTACGCCTTCGATGCGCTGCTCGACGACCGCGTCAAACTCGTCACGCTCATGGGCAAGGCCGGCACCGGCAAAACGCTCATGGCGATGGCCGCCGGCTTGAAACGCACCGTGCTGGATCGCGAATTCCGCCGCGTGGTCGTCGCGCGTCCGACGATTTCCATGGGCAAGGAACTCGGCTTCCTGCCGGGTTCACTCGAAGAAAAACTCGCGCCGTGGATGCAACCGATTCACGACGCGCTGGAGATGTTGAGCGACCTCAACATGGGACATGACCATCGTCGCAGCACCGACCTGATGCGCTCCGGCAGCATCGTGGTGGAGGCGTTGAGTTACATTCGCGGGCGCAGCATCGCAAATCAGTTCATGATCATTGACGAAGCGCAGAACCTGACGCCGCTCGAAGTCAAAACCATCGTCACCCGCGTGGGCAACGGCACGAAAATCGTTTTCACCGGCGATCCCTACCAGATTGACAATCCCTACGTGGACGGCTCCTCG
>CAYSDO010000181.1:0-8297 GCA_964429665.1 uncultured Bifidobacterium sp. | reverse complement strand
AGGATATCGTCGAGGACGGGCTGCTTGTTCGCCGTACCGCTGAGTACACCTACTACAACCGGATTGACCGGATCAAGAACTGGCACGAGAACCTTCATGGCACGCACGGCGATCCGAACAAGAAACTTCAGGAAGCCGGTTGTTGCACGTAACGGCAATGCCTGAACTACCCATCTCACGGGAAACGATCTCCGATGGTTTGCGCCGGCTCGGTCTTGCCAGAAAACCTGTGGCTATTCACAGTTCGCTGAGGAGTTTTGGTCGTGTTGATGGCGGCGCGGAGGCCGTCATTGAATGCCTCCAGGCGGTTTGTTCCACGGTCCTGATGCCTGGTTTTCAGTGCGCGGCAAAAATTCTGCCTCCACCTGAAAAACGTTACCGTCAGAATGGTTGTGATTACGCGGTACATTTTGATTTCATAAATCCGCCGCGACCGTTTGATGTCCGCACTGCGCCGCTGCATCCAAAGATGGGAATTATCTGTCACACGTTCGCGCGGCAGGAAGGTACGTTGCGCAGCCATCATCCGTGGCATTCCTGGCTTGGCACAGGCGAACGGGCTGCCGAATGGCTGTCCGATCATCCGTGGGAAACGACCGGTCGTCCCTTGGAGACTCTGGCTGCTGTCGGCGGATTCGTACTGCTGCTCGGCGTCAATCTCACGTCCTGCACCGCTGTGCATATTGCCGAGGAACGCGCGGGGCGACGGCCATTCATCCGTTGGGCGATGGACGCAGGCGGTGTGATCCGGGAAGTTGCAACGAGCGGATGTGCGAAAGGTTTTGGGGCGCTTGAGCCGTATTGCCGCCATTTGTTTCGAACTGAGAAAATTGGTGAATGCGTTGCCTTGGCTGCGCCGGTTAGCGAGTTGATTGATTCTCTTGTGCCAGTAATCCAATCGCAGCCCGAGTTGACGCGATGTTCGCCGGAATGTCTGCGGTGTAGCGATGCCATCCTGCGCGGGCCTCAGAAGCTTTGATTTGCCGGTAAGTGAAGGCTTGATTTCGATCAATAGTTATTGGGTAGTTCCAGGTCAACCATCGTTCGATAAGTCATTGAAGGGCTTTCAGTTCTTGACATTCATTCACGGTTCTGGTTTTCTAATACCATCCCACAGGATGGGATTCAGCACATACAATGGAGGGACTTGTTCTCAACAAAAACAGAAAACTAACAACACATGAATGAAGGGATCCTATGAAAACACTCAATATCGCAAAGGCCTTTGCCACTCTGCTCGCCACCGTTGCCCTTCAATGGGCTGATAGTGCCAACGCAAGTATTTTTACTGTGGACGGGCGTTCTGGCCCGTGGATGTACGTGAATGGTGGACTCAACACGACGTTTCAATACGGCTTAAATGATCAGATCGCGCCTACGTTGGTGTCCGGACTCAGTTTCGGCCAACAAGTCACGCTGACCTATCAATCAGGTTTCATCCAAAAGCCAGGTTTTCCTTTTGTCCAAGCCAGTGGAGAATTGAGCATTCCCAATCCCAATGCAGGCCCTCATTTCAACGGTGATACGCCTGCGGTCTATGTCGCGAATCCCAACTCGACTTTTGCGTGGCAGCTATTGGGGACTTTTGCCGACAATTCAGGACAGATCGTGGGTACTCCGATAGCGATTGGCAACGGGCCGATTACTTTTGCAGTACCATCCGGGGCCAGCCGATTGCAGTTGGGCGTCGCGGACAACGTCTTTAGCGGTAATACCGGCGCATGGAATATCAATGTTGTAATCAGCAACGTTCCTGAGCCGGGTGTAGGTGTAGTTCTTGCAATGGGAATGTTCGGATTTGTTTTCCGAAAGGTAGTTAAAAAACATTGAGAATTTCCGAAAGGTGTTTTCATGCGCAAGCAATCTTGTCTGGCGTGTTCGCGCCAGATAGATTCTGCGCATGAATTGCTTTGCCTGTCAGAATGAAAGCGTCAGTGAACTTGGCGTTGCCGGCATCCGCCCGGGGTCGGTGACGTCGGACTCGTGGACGTGTAGTCTGGCTGCGGTGATCCATCAATGCCCGCGATGCGGACATCTTCAAAAACACCATGATGGGGCGACACTCAAGGCCATCAATGAAATCTATCGCACGTATGCGCCACATCATCTCGCGCAGGGCAACGAGCAAGTAGTATTTCCGGAAGGACTCCCTCCGCGTCCTCGTACATGGCACACACTTGAGAAGTGTCTGCCGAATCTTCCTGCAACTGGCCGATTGCTTGATGTTGGATGCGGCAACGGCGCCGTGCTCAAGTCTGCAGGTGCGTTGCTGAAAGGTTGGGAGTTTCATGGTTATGATCTGAACGACAAGCATCGGGACGAGGTGCTGCAACTTCCGGGAGTTGCGAGTTTCACCTCCGGTTCGCTCAAAAAGTTGCCACACCGTGAATACGACCTGGTCGTACTCTGGCACACGCTTGAACACATCCCATCGCCACTCGGGCCGCTTGCAGAATTGCGAGACCTGCTCAAACCGGGCGGGTTCCTGCTGGTACAGGTTCCGGATGTCGAGCGGACACCTTTTGACATGGCCGTCATTGACCACACCTCGCATTTCAGCCGTCGCACTCTGGAGATTCTTTGCAGGCAGGCAGGATTTGAAGTGGCAATGGACGGCACGCCCTGGATTCACAACTGCCTGACGTTGCTGCTGCGCAAATCAAAGTTGCCAGTCCCGAGTCCGCAAACTGTGGACGCCATAACCCTGGCCGGCTCCCGTGAACAATTTGATTGGTATAATTCAACTGTGCGCTTGTTTGATGAATCTACAAGGGAAGGAGAGTTCGCCATTTTCGGCGCTGGAATGGCCGGCATTGCCTTGCTCACTCAATTGACCCTCAAACCGGTGCTGATTCTGGATGAGGACCGTCACCGCGATGGCAGCAAGCTGGAAGGCGTGACCATTACGCCACCCGACCGGGCGCCCGCCAATTTGAAAGTGATCATGCCTTTCGCTACCAGCAATGCAGCTCGAATTGCGGCCAAGGTCAGGGCTGCGGTTCCCGCTGCTTCAACCTGGCAGTTCATTATTCCAGCAGCGTCGGCCGCCAACCCCTGACCTGATCAGACCAGATGGCCAAACCTACTCTCTCGGTTGTAATGCCCAACTACAACCATGCACAATACCTGCGGAAATCGTTGTCCGCTTTGACAGATCGAGATCGTCCGCCCGACGAACTCATCGTGATTGATGACGGATCAACAGACAACAGTTGGGAAATCATCCAGGAGTTCGCCAGCAAGCATACTTTCATTCATGCATACAAGAATGAGAAGAACTTGGGAGTTGTTCCGACCGTTGACAAGGCGCTACATCTTGCCAAAGGAGATTATATTTGTGGTGCTGCTGCGGATGATTATGTGCTTCCAGGTTTCATTGAGAAGACAATGGATTTGCTCGAAAAGCATCCCGAAGCTGGTTTGTGTTGCACGATAGGAGACTGGCAGGAATTGCATACTGGACTGAACTGGCACATGGGTGCCGGCATGACGGATAAGCCCGCATATCTCTCGCCTGAAACCATGATGGAACTGGAGCGTCGGGGAAAACTGTTCATTGCAGGTCATACCGTTGCTGTCAAACGTTCCGCATTGTTCGAAGCCGGAAAATTTCCAGTTGAAGCAAAATATGGCAGCGACTGGTTTACCTATAATCTCATTGGATTCCGTTACGGCATTTGCGTCGTGCCGGAGGTTCTTGCCGTAAACCAGATCGACGCGACAACGTCCTACAACAAGGGGCGCCGGGACAAGGCAAGCGACCTTAAAGTAATGAGAGATATGTTGGATTTGCTCAAACGGTCGCCATATCCAGATGCGGTTGAGCGAATGCGCAAATGCGGTGCACTTTATGTTTGGGGCTGGCCGATGCTGAAGGTGTTAGTCACACACTCGGAGTATCGTCATTATCTGACCCCACTCTTTTTGCGGAAGAACATCTGGCATATCACCAAACTCCTGCTCAAACGAACGCTGCCTGCGTCGGTAACGAACTTTTTGGCGGGTCTTGCCGGTTATCGCGTGAAGGCATCTTGCGCAACCAAGAATGGTTGACTGGGGAGTCCCGCCACTTAACGATTCACTTCCTTGGTATTCTTTGAAAAGAAGGGCTGTTTGAGAATGAAAATATTTTGCTGAACCGCGAGAATCGCAATCTATCCAATGTCCGGGCGACACCCGGCATGGTCTCGAGAACTTTGCGTTTGATAGATTGCAGTCCTTGCGGCTCTACCCGGACGTTTGGAGTCCGTTTCTCTGATCCGCCCGACTCCGACCAGGCTGCGGCATAATCGCTTTGTTGTGGTGTTTCTTGAAATATCGGACGTATCTCGACCCTCCTGGCCCAGATGAGAAGAGTGACTCGCGCCGTATTGATGAGCATGACCCGAGAGCGAACCACTTCAGGATCAGTGACCTTGAACCACCGGGTCTGCAAGCCATACTCGACTGCGATACAGTGTTCAATCTTGAAACCGTTTTGCGGCGAGAGCACGCGGAAGAACAATTCAGGACTGAACTGATAGAACCCATGGCCGAAAGTGTTATTGGCTGGAGTTTGAAGGAACATGTAACCGTTCTTCCTCACCATCTCCATGCAGTTCCTCATGGCCGTTGGGAAGTTGAACACATGTTCCAACGTGCCGATGTCGCAGACGACATCGAACGATTCCCGCCACTCTGTCGGAATGGGCTGGTTAAGATCGTGGACGTGGGTCGCACCCTCGAAATGACTCGCGTCAATTGTCGCAAGACTTTTGGTCCCGAGCATTTCCCAGTATGGTTCCGAGTAAGGTGGGTAATCCTGGGGGAACAGGTTTGGAAAATCCTCCGGCTTGAGTCCGTATTCCTGCAAGAGGTTTCGTGACTCGGTATGGCAAACAAAATAGTGCTGCCGCCCTAGTGTCGCGCAGCGGCTAAAAGAGACACCTTCCCGCTTGCGTGCAAGGAGGAATCTGGCCGTTTCAATGTCAATTCCCATTATCCGGAATGCCCAGTTAGTTTTATCGGAAGCTTTGTCTTGTGATGCTTTTCTTGATGCAGAAGCTAGGGATTGGCGAGTCAAAGTAAAGTTGAACTTGGTCTGAGAAACCGCAGGAGTGCATTTTGTGTGTTGTAACTTATCTCGACAACCCGGCCTCTAATGGTTATGTGAACGTTGTCATGGCCCATTCTGCAATCAACCCGGCAAAGAGCGGCGGGCTCGCTGTGGGGGAGCGAGTCTTCGAGCGATATTACCTGAAGCGCACGCTTGGCGAGGGTGGCATGGCGTCGGTGTGGCTGGCGCACGATAGGATGTCGGAACAGGCCGTCGCGCTCAAATTTCTGCCGCCGCACCTTCTCAGTGATGAAAAGGAGGTGGAACGTCTCCGGGTCGAGGCCCAACGCAGCAACCAGCTTTCGCATCCGAACATCGTGCGGATTTACGATTTTCTTAACGGCAATCACGGCGTGGCGGTGGCAATGGAATTTGTGGAAGGCTGGTCGCTCTGGTCGCTGAAGGTGGACAAGCCGGGGCAACGGTTCACCGTGGAGGAAATCACCCCGTGGATTCGCGATCTTTGCGCGGCGTTGGATCATGCGCACGCGGCGGACATTGTGCATCGCGACGTGAAGCCATCCAATCTGATCATGAGCGCCCGCGGGCAGCTCAAGCTGGCGGATTTCGGGCTGGCGCGTTCCATGAAGCCCGACGGAGTGGATGCCGGATATCATCGCGTGGTGGGGACGGATTGGTATATGAGCCCGCAGCAATGGACGGGCGATCCTCCGGCTGTTTCCGACGATATTTATTCGCTTGGCGCAACCATTTATGAGCTGCTCACGGGCAAGCCGCCGTTTTACGATGGTGATATTTTCGCGCAACTGCATGAGGTGATCCCACCGAGCATGAAGGAACGGTTGTCCGAGTTCGGGGTGCGCAAGGCCAAAATCCCTTTCGAGTGGGAGGAAACAATTGCCGCATGTCTCTCCAAGGACGCTCAACACCGGCCTGTGACCGCACGGGATGTAGCGGAGCGGCTGGGGTTGCATTTGAGCTGAGTTAGGATTGAAGCTCTGTGCCAGCCTTCGTATAATTCAGGCATGCACATCCCAATCACATCACGAATTCAATCCAAACCTTGGTTGCCATTGCTATTGCTGTCCGCTGCACTCAGCGTGGGCGCCGCGGAAGCTGATCCCTTTGTGAAACGTGAGTCACCGCCGCTGGTCGGGCGATGGGATTTGAAGGTGCGTGATGGCGGGCATGAATATCCTTCCTGGCTGCAAGTGGAGCAGTCGGGCTTTCGCACATTCATTGGTGCTTACGTGGGGCAGTTTGGCAGCGCCCGACCCATCGGCAATGTCGAATGGGATGATGCCTCGGGCCGTGTTCGATTTGTACTGCCGCCCCAGTGGGAACATCGCACCAACGACATCGTGTTTTCAGGCCGGCTTGCAGGGGATGTGCTGCAGGGTGAGACCACTGATGATCAAGGCAGGGTCATCAAGTGGGAAGGTCGCCGCGCGCCTTCGCTGGTACGTGTCCAATCGCCAAAGTGGGGCAAGCCGATTGCGTTGTTCAATGGGCGTGATCTGACCGGCTGGAAATCCCGCCATGCGGGTGCTTCGCATGGCTGGCGGGTGGAAAAGGGATGCCTGACCAATGCGGTCCCGGGTAACGACCTTGTAACGGAAGGTCAATTCACAGATTTCAAGCTCCACGCCAAATTTCGCTATCCCGCAAAAAGCAACAGCGGCATCTATCTGCGCGGACGTTATGAGGTGCAGATTGAGGACAATGCAGGAAAAGAACCTGACAGCCATTACATTGGCGGCGTGTATGGCTTTTTGACTCCGCGTGTCAATGCTGCCCGGCGGGCTGATGAGTGGCAGACGCTGGATATTACCCTGGTCGGTCGTGTTGTCACGGTTGTTCTGAATGGTGAACCGATCATTGAACGGCAAGCCATTCCCGGCATCACGGGCGGTGCGATGGATAGCGACGAGGACAAGCCAGGCCCAATTCTGATCCAAGGCGACCATGGCCCGATCGAATTTTCCGAGCTGGTGCTGACGCCCGCCAGGTGAGGCCCTACGGTTCGAATTCAACGCAAAAGCGCAAAGCAGCCAAGACGCAAAGCTGGAGCAAAATCAACGCAGCAGTGAATCCACCGGGATGACTTCACTGGCTCTGATATCGCGTGTCAGGATCAGATGTACATTTGACAGCTTCAACCTTTTCACATGTTCCACGGCTTTTGAGCCAGATTGAAAAGTCATTGCCTGCTTGATATCCGGAATCCAAACGCCTTTTTCGGACAGGTAGCGTCGCGTCGCCGCCTCCTGGATTATCACGTTGGTGGAGCGACGACGCAGATATTGAGTGTCGTAGCTGGCTAGATCACCCGGAACGTTGGCGAATGGAAACACCGATTGCATGGGTCACTTTTACCTGACAATCAAACCGACTCAACAGAGGCAATGACGGATCAAACGACGGGCAGCGTTTGGTTTTCCATGCCGGGGATTCCACAGTCAGGTCTCAGGTATGTTACCAAGGCCAAGCTTGGGGATGGCAGACATTGACGTCCAAGAAGGTAAACACCCAAATACCCAAGTATCCAAACGCCAAACACCAAAATACCTCGGACAAGACGGTCTGACTGCTTGCGGTTGCGGTGGCTGCAATTCGCAATTTGATTTGCCGGATTCAGAGATGGATTTGGCGGGACATCGCATTTATTTTTCGCTTGTGCAGAAAACGATTTCAGCAACAGGTGAAACTGGCGGCAGGATTGGCGAGGCACAAGTTTCACAACTCGTCGCGCAGGCTTTGCGTGTGGCGGATTACGAAGGCAAACGCGTCCTGCTGATCGTGCCCGACCATACGCGCACTGCGCCTGTGGGCTTGTTGTTCAAGGCCATCTTTGCCCGGATCGGCGCGGCGACGAAGGAACTGGACGTGCTCACTGCGCTTGGCACCCATCCAGCCATGAGCGAGGAAGCGATCTGCGAGAGGCTGGAAATTTCAGTTGCTGAACATGGCGGGCAGTATTCCAAAGTACGCTTCTTCAATCACAGATGGGACAACCCGGCGGCGCTGAAGGAAATTGGTTCGCTCACCTCCACCGACGTCAGCGAACTCACTGATGGTTTGTTCTCGATGGAGGTGCCGGTCGAAATCAATAAACTCGTTTTCAAGTATGATCAGGTGATCATCGTCGGCCCCGTGTTTCCTCACGAGGTCGTCGGAGTTTCAGGCGGGAACAAATACCTTTTCCCGGGTGTTGGCGGGCCGAAGATTTTGAATTTCTTCC
>CAYSDO010000180.1:0-8322 GCA_964429665.1 uncultured Bifidobacterium sp. | reverse complement strand
AGCACAGCGTAGATCCAAAAATAGCTTCGTGAGTGATTTGCGCCTTCGCCCATACCGCGCACGAGTTCACCAACGATCCAGTGCGACGCGTTGCCGATGAATCCGCCGACAGTGATGAAAAGCCCGAACACACGACCTCGCACCGCATCAGGCACGGATTGCATCAACTCAGCCTCCACAATGGGATAGCTCGACATGAAGAAGAAGCCGTAAACCAGAAACACGGGGATGACCCAGCCCGACGGCACGTGCGGAAAGATCACAACCAGCACCGCTGCGGTCAACAGCACGAACGCCGCCCAACGCTTGCGGCCGCCGTCGCTGAGGTGGCCGAGCAGGGGATTGCTCACCGCGCTTGGCAGAAAAATCCAGCTTAGTGCCAGGCCGGCGTCCCTTGTGTCGTAATCGTGGGCGTGTTGAAGGAAGAGTGAACCAAGGCTGCCCATGCTGGATCCGGCGAAATCCCGCAGGCTGAAGGCAAACGCCGCGGCAAGGAAAAAGATCCAAAGCGCAGGCGTTGGAAACATTTTGACCCGCGAAGCGACAATTCGCTCGGCTGTGGATGTGGGTTTGTCTTCGTCGGCTAGGAGCATGAACACGATGGCTGCGATCAATCCGAGCACGCCAAACTCCAGGACCGGCTTTCTCCACGCTGCGTCGCCGAACGTTGGCGCGAGTTGCATGGCTCTCCAACCGGCATAGACGGGGCCTGCAAAGAAACCGACGCTCGCACCAATGCCAGTGAGCCCAAGCGCCTTTCCTGTTCCCACAGGAAACATCCGCGCAATCATGGCCGTCGCCGCCGGATGGTAAAAGCTGCCGCCGAAACCCGAGACAGCCACCGCTACCAGAGCCCAGCCGAAGTTTGGCGCAAAGGCGAGCGCGACGTAGCCCAGCGCATTGATAGACAAGCCCAAGCCGAGCAATTTCTTCCGGCTGACACGATCTGCGAGCACTCCCATCCAGTACGCCGGAATGAAATTTCCCGCCATCATCACTGTGACCAATGCCGTCGCCTGTCCAACGCTCTTGAATCCGAAGTCGCGCTGGATGAGCAGATACAACGGCATGAGCGCGACATGATACGCATGTGTGAACGCGTGCAAAGCGCCAACAAGCCAGAGCGTGCGGGTTTTATGTGAGGCATCGGCAGTCATTTAGTCTGTGGTTGCGGACAGGTTCATAGATTGAAATTAATTTGCCATCAACGAGCAGCCGCGCGGCTCGGCTGCCACATCACGGCCAAGCAATTCAAAACCATCGCCCCGCCGCACAGCGATATCCTCGGTTTGAATGGCCAGAACTGAAAACACGTTCGCCAGATCAAATACACGGAGCAGTCCGGTTTCGCCCTCCTCAACTTCGCGTTCCGTTTCAGGTGAGACAACCACTGTACGTGCCCAAGGTGGAAAATGAAACGTCCGGGATGCGTCCCCCAATTCAGCATCGTACGCCTGGGAACTGAGTTCGCTCATTCCGTATTCGCACACAATATGAGAGCGCGGAACACCGAGATGCTTTGTGATCAGCGAATGCAACTCCGCTTTGGGCATTGTCCGCGAGCGACCTTTGTATCCGCCCGTTTCCATCACGAGCGACCCCGTCGGGAGTTGAAGCCGGAAGTTATTTGCCTCCATGTGATCCAACAAATGCACGAAGGAGAAGGCTGTTCCAAGGATCAGTTCGGGCTTCCGGGTTTCGAGTTCCTGGTTGGCTGCAAGCTTTCGCATCACACCATCGAAATCGAGAGTCCATCCACTGTTGGATTCATCGCGTCCGAGGAATACGGCTTCGCTCGCGCCTAGTTTGCGACGCACCACATCGAACATGTGAACGAGAGACGAATGCGGGGACTGGGCCGGCGGAGGTGTCAGGCACAGCAGGCGCGAACTGTGTGCGCCAGCGCCGATCTGCTTTTCCAACCACGGCCAGAGCGACGCCTCATAAACTGAAAGCGATTCCTCGTTGTGATAATGGCGGCTGGGACGTTGCCCGGTCGTTCCGCTCGAGTGAAAGACTTGCGTTCGCTGCTCCGGATGAAGACAGCTTAACTCGAGTTCCTTGAACGCTGCGGTGGGTGCGGCGGGGATATGTTTCCAGTGCGCGACATCGTCCGGGCGGACGCCTCGCGAGGTGCAGAGCTGCCGATACGCGTGATTGTTCTCGAACTGAAGCGTGAAAAGCATGAGCGCAAGGCCGTTGAATTCGGCGTCGGCGTGTTCCTGCCAGCCGGGCTTCTGGAGATTGTCGCCAGAAGCAAAATCTCCGGCGCACAATTCAATGTGATCGCGCATCCGGGCTGCGAAGATGGAAAGCTGTGGTGTCATCGCGGTTTTTATTTGCAGGCTGGTTTTCCGCAACAGCCTGAAATCTGATTGTAGCTGTCGAGCGGAATGGTGCAAGAACGCTGTTTCAGGCGTCCGCGCCCGTTTCCTTGGCAAAGCCTAACGCAAATTCAAAACACGCTTCTCGTAGCTCTTTACTTCGGTGAGCCAGGCCTCGCCAACGGGAACGTTTTGCTTGACGCAGTGGTAATCCCACACCGCTCCAAACGGCAGTGTCCTGGCTTCTTCCATCAGCGCTAGGCGTGAGGTGTAATCGCCATCGCGTTCGAGCTGCTTGTAGGTTTTGTGCGGTTCGAGCATTGCGATGCACAGCGCACGAATCATGTTGCGCGTCCCGATGACCCATGCGGCGATGCGGTTGATGCTCGCGTCAAAGAAATCCAGTCCGATGTGCGTGCGTTCCAGGTAATCACCACGCACAAGTTCCTGCGCAATGGCGTTCAACTCGTCCGTCAAGGTGACAACGTGATCGCTGTCCCAACGGACACCGCGACTGACGTGCAGCAGAATCTCAGGCACGAAGCAAAGCACGGAGGAAATCTTGTCCGCCATGTTCTCGGTCGGGTGATAATGCCCGGCGTCGAGGCAGACGAGTGTTTGATTCTTCACCGCATAGCCGAGATAAAACTCGTGCATGCCCACCGTGTAACTTTCTGCGCCGATGCCGAAGAGTTTGCCTTCGACCGCGTCGAGATTGTGTTTCGGATTCAGCTTCTTCTTGAAAATGGCATCAAGGGATGCATCGAGGCGTTCACGCGGGCCGCGTCGGTCAGCGGGCGTGTCCTTCATCCCGTCGGGGATCCAGACGTTCGTCACCGTCGGTGTGCCGAGCGCGCGGCCCATCGCGGCACCGATTTCGCGGCTGGCCTGGCAATGCTCGACCCAGAACTGGCGGATGGCCTTGTCGCGATGGGACAGCGTGAAGCCGTCCGCAGATTTGGGATGCGAGAAGCAGGTCGGGTTGAAATCCAGCCCGATGCCCAGCGACTTCGCCCATTCAATCCAGTTCTTGAAATGTTTCGGTTCGATTTCGTTGCGATCCACCTTTCTGCCGCCAAACTCTCCGTAGCAAGCGTGCAGGTTGAAGCGATGTCTGCCGGGAATCAAAGAGAGCGCCTTCGCCGCGTCCGCGCGGAGTTCATCTGGCGTGCGGGCCTTCCCGGGATAATTGCCCGTGGATACAATGCCACCGGTCAGCGCGCCACCCTGATTCTCGAAGCCACCCACGTCATCGCCCTGCCAGCAGTGCAAAGAAACAGGCACTTTGGCGAGTTGCTTGAGGACGGTGTCGGTGTTGACTCCGAGGGTGGCGTAGCGTTCGCGAGCCAGTTTGTAGGATTGTTGAACAGCTTTGGAATTGCTCACGCCCGAGAGGCTAGCGTGGTGAACATAAAATTCGAAGTTCAAAATCCGAACCTCTTCTTGCGCTGCACGCTTGACCTCGGTCCCAGGCCCTGCAACCGTCCAAGCGGTTGGCGCAGGAATCCCAGGTCCCGGCAGCGGACGACTTGTTCGACCGGGTCGCGAAAGCTCCCGCTGTGTTGTCCCTGGCACGGCGCTTGGAGTCGGGCGGCGCATTGTCCTGCGACGGCGTAAATTCGGCAGCGCAACCTTATTTCGCGGTGTTGCTGCGACATCTTTTTCCCACACGCCCGATAGTCGTTGTAACCGATACGCTCAAGTCGCAGGAAAGTTTTCACCAGGACATCGCTACATGGTTGACTTCAAAGTCCGGAGTCCACGGCCCAAAGTCCACGGTCCGGAGTCCGCAGTCTGAAGCCGCGCCATCCTCGCTTCTCTTCTATCCTGCATGTGAAATCCTTCCCCACGAGGGAAAACTACCACCTGCTGATGTGATCAGTGACCGGCTGGAAACCCTGCTCGCTCTTGGGAACGCTCCTGAAGACGGGAGACGAAAACCCGAACTCGTAGTTACCAACGTCACCGCGCTGCTGCAAAAGACTTTTCCGCCCGAAGCTTTGAAGGCTCGTACCCGTGCGCTGGAGCGTGGTGATCGCGCAAATCCTTTGGACCTTGTTGAGTGGCTGGAGGAACAGGGTTACGAACCTGAAGCTCAGGTCACGCAGAAAGGCGACATCGCCATGCGTGGCGGGATCGTGGATGTGTTTCCTCCCACGAGCCCGTGGCCTGTGCGGCTGGAATTCTTTGGGGACGAATTGGAATCATTGCGGGAGTTTGATCCGGTCACACAGGTATCGCGCGGTGAAATCACAAATGTCGTTCTGTCCCCGGCAGGGGAACTTGGGATTCTAAAAAAGGTGTCAGGTGCGAGATGTCAAGTGTCAGGAGACGGACGTCCGGAAAACCTGACACCTGCCACTCCACACTTCGCGCCACTTCTCGCCCATCTGTCGCCCGAAACCATTTTTCTGTGTTTCGAGCCGGAGTTGCTTGCCGTTCGGGCCGATGAATACG
This sequence comes from uncultured Bifidobacterium sp., assembly GCA_964429665.1. GTDB lineage: Bacteria > Verrucomicrobiota > Verrucomicrobiia > Limisphaerales > JADLHS01 > JADLHS01. The sequence continues at coordinate 3,541 of CAYSDO010000180.1, read as the reverse complement.
GAGCCCAGATTCCGTCTGACGATCCATACTACATCGCATGGAACCTATTTTGTACCGACATCACAGCACGCGGGATGACGTGTATCGAGGTGACTGGCGAAGGCGAGCCAGCCAATGCAGCAATGTTTGCCTCTTTGGACGCGTTTCGTCCGATTGCTGAACGGGCACCCGAATTACAGGTGGCTGAGGCGCAGCGCAAAGAGTTTTTCGAGCAGATTCATCGCTGGCTTCGGCAGAATTACACCGTTCATGTGTTCTGCAATAACGAGGGCGAACGGGAACGATTCAATGAAGTCTGGGCTGAGTCTGTAGGTAGTCCAAAGTCCGGAGTGCACAATCCGGAGTCAGGCGCGAACGAGCGACCCGGGACTTTGGACCCAGGACTCAGAACTCAGGTCGGCTCATTGGCTCGTGGTTTCATTTGCGATGAAGCGAAGCTGGTTGTCATCACCGATGCCGAGATTTTTGGGCGCTACAAGGTTCAACGACCGCGCCGGCTGAAGTCACCCCACGCGGCAGCGATGCGTTCGGCCTTGGAAATTGATTTCGCCGACCTGGAGGAAGGCGATCTTGTCGTGCATCTGCAACACGGCATCGGGAGATACCTTGGCCTGAAAAATCTCCCGACCTCGGCTCGAAACTCTTCCGCCGCTGGTTTGTCTCCGGAGTCCGACACTGAATGTCTGGTGATCGAATACGCGCCCAACGAACCTGGCAATGATCCGCCAAAACTTTACGTTCCCGTAAGCGAGGCACATCTTGTCAGCAAATACGTCGGTGCAGGCAAGGTGCGTCCACCGCTCAATACGCTCGGCGGCACGCGTTGGGCCAGGGCGAAGGAGCAGACAGAAAAAGCGGTGCGCGACATTGCTGCGGAGATGCTGCGCATACAGGCCGTGCGGGAATCCCAGCCCGGCTACGCCTGCAAGCCGGATGTGCCGTGGCAACGTGAGTTTGAGAGCGCCTTCATTTACGAGGAAACCCCGGACCAGCTCAAGGCCATCGGCGAAACCAAGTCTGACATGGAGCGCCCCAAGCCGATGGATCGTCTGATCTGCGGCGACGTTGGTTTCGGCAAAACGGAAGTGGCAATACGTGCCGCCTTCAAGGCGGTAATGGACGGCAAGCAGGTGGCCGTGCTGGTCCCGACAACCGTGCTGGCGCAACAGCACTTCAACAATTTCCGCGAGCGTATGGCGGATTACCCCATCCGGGTCGAAGTGCTCTCGCGGTTTCGCACCAAACGCGAACAACAACGTGTCGTTGCCGATCTTGCTGCGGGCGCGGTGGACATCGTCATCGGAACACACCGGCTGGTGCAGGAAGATGTGGTCTTCAAGGAGCTCGGGTTGGTGGTGATTGACGAAGAGCAGCGGTTTGGTGTGTTGCACAAGGAAAAGTTCAAGCGCCTTCGGACGATGGTGGACGTGCTGACGTTGAGTGCAACCCCGATCCCGCGCACGCTCTACCTCGCGCTGACTGGCGCGCGGGACATGAGCACCATTCAAACGCCGCCACACGACCGTTTGCCCGTGGAAACAGTTGCCACGCATTACGACGAGCGGCTCATTCGTGACGCCATCCAACGCGAGATGAACCGCGGCGGCCAGGTTTTTTTTCTGCACAACCGCGTGACGACGATTCATACGATGGAGACAACGCTACGCAAGCTTGTGCCGAACGCGCGCATCGTTGTTGGGCACGGCCAGATGAACGCGGACGATCTGGAGGAGGTGATGGCGAAGTTTGTGAATGGCGAGGCGGACGTTCTTCTCTCAACCACCATCATTGAGAGCGGACTCGATATTCCAAACGCGAACACGATCATCATTGATCGCGCGGATCGGTTTGGATTGAGCGAGCTGTATCAGTTGCGTGGTCGTGTGGGCCGCTACAAACATCAAGCCTACGCTTATCTGCTGTTACCGCGTCACGCGCGCCTTCTCACGGACGTTCGCAAACGCATCAGTGCGATGAAGCAATACTCCACGCTGGGCAGCGGATTCAAAATTGCCATGCGGGATCTTGAAATTCGCGGTGCTGGAAATCTTCTCGGCTCAGAACAGAGCGGGCATATCACGGCGGTGGGTTTCGAACTTTATTGCCAGTTGTTGAAGCGCAGTGTCGGCGCGCTCAAGGGGGAGAAGGTCAAAGTTCGGACTGAAGTGGCATTACGATTGGACTTTCTCGACTTGAATCCGCAGTCGTATGAAGTCAACAGCACAGCACAAGCGCGTGCGACGGCACACCATAACAAAGCTACGGACCACGGACTACGGACTACGGACTTCCACGCAACCCTGCCTCACTCATACGTTCCAGAGCCCCAACACCGCATTGAAATCTACCGTAAACTTGCGCAGGCAACCGACAAGTCACAACTGGAATCCTTGGAGCGGGAACTACTGGATCGTTTCGGCCCCCCGCCATCGTCGGTGAAGCTGCTGCTGGCCGTGACGGAGTTGAAAATCATGGCGGGCGAAAAATCCGTGACCATCATCGAGGTGGAGCAGGACAAATTGAAGATCACGCGTCACGGAGATTTTGTAACACTCGGCGGCAAGTTCCCGCGCCTGACGAAGAAGACCGCCGAGGCGCGTGTGAAGGAGATCAGGAAGGTCCTCCTGGCCCTTTGAACGTGAATCGGTTACTTGCGCGCGCCGAGGTGCAGCCCTGAAAGCTCGATGGTTTCCACGATCATGTTCGTGGTGCGTTCCACGGCTCCGAGATTTTCCCTCACGACTTTGCGGGCGTTGACGCCGAGTTCCTCGCAACGCGACGGATTTGAGAGGAGATCAGCCAGAGCCGTTTCAAGTCCGGCCGCATCGCGCACCTGGATGGCGGCGTCATTTGAGACGAAATTGCGCGCGGCCTCGGCAAAGTTTTGCATGTTGGGTCCGAACAACACGGGCTTGCCGAGCGCGCCCGGTTCAATGGGGTTCTGTCCACCCTCGGCGGTGAGGCTTTTGCCGACGAACACCACAGTCGCATGTTCGTAGAAGTGGCGAAGCTCGCCGGTGGTGTTGACGAGCAGACATTGAACCTCGTCGGCCACGAATTGTTTCTGCGATGACACATCGGAACGGGTGATGAATTTCAATCCGGCGGATTGAAGGTCGCGGCTGACATCTCTTGCCCGTTCCATGTGACGCGGTACAAGGACAAGGAACAGCTTCGGAAAGCGCGCCTTCAAACGCAGGAACATCGCCGCCAACAACGCCTCCTCGCCCGCGTGCGTGCTGCCACAGACGAGCAATTGCGCGTCGGTGGGGACACCGAGCTGGGACAGCATGGCAGGGACATTGATCGAGGTGCGTTCGTCGAGTTTGGCCGCGTCGAATTTCAGACTGCCCACCACGCGCACCGCCTCGGGACGGCAGCCAAGTTCAATGAGGCGTTTTGCATCCGCGTCGTTCTGTGCGCCGATGCCGGTGAACGACGCAAACAACGGGCGGAACAGGAAACCAAATCGCCTGTAACCACGGTACGAACGCTCCGAGAGCCTTGCATTTACGAGAAATATCGGAATGTTCAATGCGTT
>CAYSDO010000179.1:0-8329 GCA_964429665.1 uncultured Bifidobacterium sp. | reverse complement strand
CCCACAGCCGCAACTGGAGGTCGCGTTCGGATTCTCGATCTTGAACCCGCCGCCAGTGAGTGCATCGCTGTATTCCACCACAGTACCACGAAGATATTGAGCACTGAATGCGTCCACGAGAACAGTCATTCCATCCTGTTCAGAAAGCTGATCGCCTTCACGCTTCTCGTCGAAGGTCATGCCGTACTGCATGCCCGAGCAACCACCCTGCTCGACATAAAGGCGGAGATATTTTCCAGCGTTCTCGGGCTTGGTCACCTGCTCGCGCAGTTCAGCCACGGCGTTGGCACTCAGACGAATTATGTTTTCAGAGGAGGTGTCAGTCATATTTTCGTGAGTTGAAGGTAGGCGGCTGGGGTTGGAGTGTCAAACGGTGTCCGGGTTACCTTTGGCTTTGAAGTTTCTCTTGTGCCTCCTGTGCCCGCGCGTGGTCAATCTTGCCTTGGAACTTGGATCTCAATTTAGGCGACGCATCAGCCAACAATTCGTAAAACCGCCCCGCTGCACCCCAGTCACGCAGTTGATCTGACTCTGACACACGCCCGCCTTCAAGACATGCCTTGGAAAGCCAGAATAAATCCCGCGCCTCACCCGCCGCCCGATTCTCGTCAATTACCTTGGCGTATTGCTCGCGCGCGGCTTTGAGCATTGAAACTTGATCGCTGGTCGCGGGCAGTGCGGACATAAGCTCCAACACTTGCCCCATACCCATGCGGCATCGGCTGCGGGTGGAAATGCCGGCAGCCGGCAGATCAATCGCCGTCTGAAACGCCTGAAGCGAGTTGGAGTAATAGCCCGGATCACGAGCCGCCATCTGAAGGTAGCACGAGCCCGTTTCACCCCACGCCTGCGCCTCCCATTCGGTGTTGGGTTTCTCCTCGCGGATTTGTTTGAACACACCAATTGCGAGTTCAAGCATCGCCAGCCGGTTTGTTTCCACCGCAGCCTGCTTCATCAATGCACCGCCATAGGCAGCAAGCGCCTGCATGCGCAGTTCGTCTTTGCACTTCGCATTTGAGATCAGGTTCGTGAAATGTTCCATTGCGTTCAGACTGTCCAGCCGCAACATCGCCGTTCGGCCTGCCATCATCAGCGCCTGCAAAGCCAGATCGGAATCAGGCCATTTCTGGTAGAGCAATTTGTATTCTTGCTCCGCCTTGATCAGCTGTGCATCGCCTTGCCGGTAGTAATAATCAGCCACCCACCACTGCGCCTGTGGTGCGAATTCATTCGTCGGAAAAGTGGCTGCAAGATTGGCGAGCAAATTGAACGCATTCGTTTCATTGCCCAAGCGCAACAATGCGAGGGCTTGACGAAACTCCACTTCCGCCCGCATTGCGTTCGTACCGAACCGCTCCAGCCATAAACCATAAGTGGATTGCGCCTTCGCCCAATCGCCAGCCTTCTCTTCTGCACGCGCCATCACCAGCTCCATCTGCGGGCGCAACTCTGAATCAGGAAACCGCTCCACAAATTCCCGGAACAAGCCGCCCGCCGCCCCGGAGTCACCCGACGTCACCAATCCCTGCGTCACAAGCAACACGCTGCGGTCCGCCTCCGGACTGCGCGGATTTGTTTCGAGAATTTTGCGCATTGCATCAGTCGCGGCGGCGAGATTCGTCAGCGCCAGAGCGGCCCTCACCGACTGGTAAAGCGCGGTCGCCGTCAGTGATTCCTTGGCACGTGGCCAGAGGGCGGCTTCGGTCAAGGCCGCGCTGTAGTTTTCCAGAGCTCCGGAATAATTTGTCTGTGCGTAAAGACAGTCCGCCAGTTTGAACCGCGCCACTGCGAGATTCTCGGACGACGGCAACATTTCCGCCGCGTGCGCAAATGCCGTTGCGCCTTCTGCCATTGCCTCACTTATCCAAAAACACCAGCCACGATTCAACTCGGCCCTTCCCCTCAGTTTGCTGTTGGGGAAGCCAGAGACACACCGGTCAAGATTTGTCGTTGCCCTGGCGAGAAGGTTTGATCCCTCGCCGGAGACATGGCGCTTGAGATAGAGCTCGCCGAGTTTGAGCAAGGCCTCATCCGAAGCCGGAGAGTTCGTAAAACGCACCAGATACTCCTCCAGCGCCACGCACGCCTCTGCGGGTTTGCCGTCGGCAACATATAATGCGGCGATTTTCTCCAACGCCTGCCTCTGCCCCTCCACTGAAACGTTGTTTGTCAGGTTCTGACTGAGAAGCGATGCTGCTTCGGCTCGTCGCCCAAGTTTCTCGAGAATCTCCGCCCCCAACGCCACGCTCTGTGCCGCAAGGTCGGGTCGTCCCGCAGTGAAGGCAAGGGACGGGAGGTTCGTGCTCCCGCGCTGCGCCTCGTCCACACGGTTCAACCCAAGTTGCGCGCGGCAGAGTTGGTAACGCCGCTGCCAATCCTGGATCGGACTCAGACTGCGCGCGCCGATTTCGTTCAGCGCGGTTTCCGCGTCGGCAAATGTTCCGAGCGCAATTCCTGCCTCCGCAAGGAGCAGCAGTCCGCGCACAAACATGTCGCTGTCGCCCGCGCCCGCCGCTTGCCGAAATGTTCCATCAGGTTTGCGCAGCAGTTCGGCGGCAGTTTTCCAGTCGCCAAGCTTTGCGCGCGATGCGGCTTCACCCACGGATGCTTCGAGTCGTTTTAGTGAGGCGGGAAATTCCTGAGCCAGTTTGCCAAAGGACTCGGCCGCTGACTTGAACTGCCCGTCCTGAAACTGCGCCTCCGCCGTCCAATACTGAAATTCATCCGCACGCGTGCCGGCCTCGCCGCGCCGTGCGGCCAGCAACGAGATCACGCCGGGGAACATTTTCAATTTGAACCGGGCCTGTGCCTGCAACAGCACTGCTTCGACGAGACGCTGGGACCTGGGATAATTCTCAATGAACTTCCCGAACTCGGCATCTGCATTCTCCCACAGCTTGAGCCCGAATGAAGTTTCCGCCTTCCCGAACGCGCGTTCCTCACCCAGAGCAGCATGTGCGCGACCGCTGCCAACGAGCAGCAGCAATCCAGCGCAGATGATAACACGCACCCATGACATGCACGCGCAGCTTATCCGGGAAACGGCAGAGCCGGAAAGAATGAAATCACGCAAAGAACCGAAGAGGGTTGCTTGGACGAACCAACTTACGCCCTCGACCCGGTCACAAGTTGAACAACAACTTCAAAACCGAAGATGCTTCACCGTCAGCCCACAATTGATCAACTGTTTGAGGGAATCAATCCCGATGCGCAGATGCTTGTCGAGAAACTGTTGTGAAACTTTCGCATCGCTGGCTGCCGTCTTCACGCCTTCCGGTTGCATGGGCTGGTCTGAGACGAGGAGCAGCGCGCCGGTGGGAATCTCATTGTGGAACCCCGTGATGAAAATTGTCGCCGTCTCCATGTCTATACCGATGCAGCGTATCTTGCGCAGATACGTTTTGAATTTGCCGTCGTGCTCCCACACGCGGCGGTTCGTGGTATAGACCGTGCCCGTCCAGTAATCGCGCTTGTGATCGCGGATTGTTGTAGAGATGGCCTTTTGCAGGCTGAAGGCTGGGAGTGCTGGAACTTCCGGCGGATAATAGTCGTTTGACGCGCCCTCGCCCCGGATGGCAGCAATCGGCAACACGAGATCACCAAGGTTTGCGATGTGTTTTACCCCACCGCACTTGCCCAGGAACAGCACCGCTTTGGGTTGAATTGCGCTCAACAAATCCATGACAGTCGCCGCGCTGGCACTGCCCATGCCAAAGTTGATGATCGTGATGCCGTCAGCAGTCGCGTTGGGCATCGGCTTGTCATGACCATGAACGGGAACGCCGTGCCATTTGGCGAACATGCGGATGTAGTTGTTGAAGTTGACGAGCAGAATGTGCTTGCCGAAATTCTTGAGCGGCGTGCCGGTGTAACGCGGAAGCCAGTTGGCAACGATTTCGGATTTGGTTTTCATGCCGTTGCCGGATTTGTTTCACACAGAACCGGACGGCGGGCAAGCCGAATAAAATTGTTCCAAACCGATTATATGATCGCGATGACGATTTGCACTCGAACCGTGGACAAACATCTGCTTGTCGTGTTGAATCCATTCGAGCATCGTAACGTCTGAACACCACAACGAACAACAACCCACAAATCATCGAAAACTTGTTATGGAAATGACCCGAAGACAGTTCATCGGAAAAACCACTGCCGCCGTAATCGTGGCCGGCACCATGGCTCACGGAAAAGTATTTGGAGCCAACAATCGCATCCGGATGTGCACAATCGGTTTCAACGGTCAGGGCCGCTCACACATTGGCGACATCCTGAAGATGAAAGACGACGCCGAATATGTGGCGCTCTGCGACGTGGATTCGGAAGTGCGCGAGCGGGGCAGTAAGATGGTTGCAGAGGCACAAGGCAAAGCACCGAAGCTCTACAAGGACATTCGCGAGGCGCTTGAAGACAAGGAAATTGACGCCATCACCATTGCGACGCCAAATCACTGGCATACGCTCGCCGCCATCTGGGGATGCCAGGCGGGCAAGGATGTTTACGTTGAAAAACCGCTTTCTCACAATGTCTATGAAGGCCGGCAGCTTGTTGCGGCGGCGGAGAAATACAAATCCATCGTACAGCATGGCACGCAAAGCCGCTCCAATTCTACGCTTATCCGTGACATGAAATTGATCCACGACGGTTTCATCGGGAAGATCGTCGAATCGCGCGGATACGTTTACAAGAATGGAAATCGCGGTTCCATCGGACACGGCAAGCCCGGAGCGGTTCCGGAAAATCTCGACTGGAAATTGTGGCAGGGGCCGTCGCGAGATCGTGAATTCATGGTCAACACGGATCGCAGGAAGCCCGGCCTCTACGTCCACTACGACTGGCACTATTTCTGGGAATACGGCAACGGCGAAATCGGAAACCAGGGCGTGCATCAGATGGACATCGCCTGCTGGGGACACAGCCGCGGCCTGCCAGTGCGTGTCCATAGCGCGGGTGGCCGTTTCGGGCTGGGTGATGATGGCCAGACGCCGAATACGCAGGCCACGACGTTCAGTTACACCGACGGCTCGATCATGACCTTTGAAGTCCGCAACCTGGGCAGCTTCGAGGAATTCGATGGAAGCAATTGTGGCAACAGTTTCCTCGGCACAAAAGGATTTTACGTCGTCGGGAAGGGATTCTTCACCTACAAGGAAGGTAAGCAGAACGAACGCGAAGCCATGCCGATTCCGGACAACGCGCCCAAGCCCGAAAATGGAAGCAAGTGGGACCGCTTCTTCAAAGCTGTGCGCTCACGCAAGCCCGAGGATTTGCCGGTGTCACCGCTTGAGGCACATCATTCCTGCGTCCACTGCCAGATCGGAAACGCCGCGTTTCGAGCGGGACGATCACTCGAATTCGATCCAAGCAAGGAACGTTTCAAGGACAAATCGGCCAACAAGTATATCACCCGCGAGTATCGCAAGGGCTTCGAGGTTCCAAAACTGGCATGAACGAGTCAACAAAACCGAATGGGACACTCAAGCGTTTCGGAAAGCAGCTGATGGTTCTTGTTAATTCGGTTTTCGTGTTTGGCGTTGCGGCTGGTTGTGCCCCATTCGTGGAACAGGTCGCGAATGCAACTGACCCGGCATGGCAGGCCACTGGTGAACGAACCATCTTCGAAGTCACCGACTCTGAAGTGATGAAGCCTGTGACTTCCGGACGCTGGCGCTTGTCCGGTACGCTGGACGTCCGGTTCGTCGGACGCATAGAGCCGCACGAAAACTCCGTGCTTCGGCTGTTCGGTCCTGGAGTTGAAGCGCTCGAAGGAAGATTTGACCGCGTTGTTCTTCCCAAAGGCTGGCGCTATGATCTCAAATACGATGACAAGGCAAAGGCTGTCACACTCTCCAACTTGCGCCCGGATCGCGCGCCCGCCTTCCCCGGCGCGGAAGGTTTCGGCAAATACACCGTTGGCGGTCGTGGTGGAAAAGTTTTCGAGGTCACAAATCTAAACGACAAAGGCCCGGGCAGTTTTCGTGAAGCGGTTATGGCCACCGGCCCGCGTACCGTGGTGTTTCGCGTATCCGGCACGATCCCCCTCGAATCCGAACTCAAGATCAGGCATCCCAATCTCACCATCGCAGGCCAGACCGCGCCTGGTGACGGCATTTGCATCAAGAACTACCAGGTGAACTTCGACACGACGAATATGATCATCCGTTATTTACGTTTTCGCCCGGGTGACGAGAAAGGCAAGGAGCAGGATGGTTTCGGCGGCAAAGGTGATCACCTTATCATTGATCATTGCACGGCCAGTTGGGGAGTTGATGAAACCTTTTCCATCAACAAAGGCGCGAACTCCACCGTACAATGGTGTCTGGTGAGCGAGAGCCTGACCAAGTCGGTTCACAAAAAAGGTTCGCATGGCTACGGTGGGCTTTGGGGCGGACCAGGCGGATCGTGGCATCACAACATTCTCGCGCACCACACGAGCCGCAATCCGCGCGCGTCCGGCAACGCCGAATCGGGCCTGATGGATTATCGCAACAACGTGGTTTACAACTGGGGTTTCAACAGCGCGTACGGCGGCGAGATGTGGCCGCGCAATTGGGTTAACAATTATTACAAATACGGCCCGGCCACGGATGAGAAAGTCCGCCGCCGGATTTTTCTCCAGAAGGATGCCCGCGGGAAAATGTTTCTCGATGGCAATTTCGTATGGGGATTTCCTGACGTTTCCACGGACAACTGGAAGGGCGTTGATTTCCAGCCCGACGGCGACGCCACACTGGTGACGCTGCGCGTCAACGAACCATTCGTCGTTGCACCCGTGACGACACAATCCGCAGAAGAAGCGTATGAAGCAGTGCTGGCAAAAGCCGGCTGCTCGCTGACACGTGATTCGGTGGACCAACGGATCGTAAACGAGATTCGCAGCGGCACTGCCAAGTTTGGAAACCGCTACGGTGGCGGTGGCAAGGGAATCATCGATTCGCAAAAGGAAGTTGGCGGCTGGCCGGAATTGCGCTCCAAGCCCGCACCGTCGGATGTTGATCACGACGGTCTCCCTGACGACTGGGAGAAAGCACACCATCTGGATCCGAACAATCCTGCCGACGGCGCGCTTGATACGAACCATGATGGCTATACAAACCTCGAAGAGTATTTGAATTCACTCGTCCCAAAAGACTAAGCCGCGTTTCAATGACGCCGAAAAATCAAAACAACCACTCAACCTATGAAAACAAATCGTCGAAGATTTTTAAAAACAGCCGGATTTACGCTGGGCACGGCAGGCTTTGTTGGCCGCTCGGCGTTCGCAGCGGAAACAACCAAACAACCCAGCTTCATCAGCCGGCCTTCGAAGATGAAATTAGGCATCGTCACCTACAACATCGCCAAGGATTGGGATGTGCCGACGATCATCAAGAATTGTACCGAAACAAAATTCCAAGGCGTGGAACTCCGGACGACACATGCACACGGTGTCGAGGTGACGCTGGGCAAACAACAGCGAGAAGATGTAAAGAAACAGTTTCGCGATTCACCGGTTGAACTGATGGGCCTGGGCAGCGCCTTCGATTATCATACGTCGGATCAAGCAAAGCTGCGCGCTGACATTGCCGCGACAAAGGAATACATCATCCTCGCTCACGATGTCGGCGCTCCCGGCGTCAAGGTGCGTCCAAACGGCCTGCCGCCTGAAGTGCCAAAGGAGAAAACGCTGGAGCAGATTGGCAAATCGCTGCGTGAGATCGGCGAGTTCGGCGAAGGCCACGGCGTGCAGATTCGTCTGGAAGTTCACGGCAAGGAAACGTCGTTGGTGCCAAATGCCAAAGCGATCATGGACGTCGCCGATCACAAGAACGTCGGCGTCTGCTGGAATTCCAACCAGTCTGATCTGGAAGGTGAGGGCTTCGATCACAACTTCAATTTCCTGAAAAAGAAAATTTTTACCGTCCACATGCGCGACCTTTATCTTGACGAATATCCATTCCGCAAATTGCTTGCCGGTTTGAACGATTCAGGCTTCACCGGGTATTGTCTGGCAGAGATCACCGAGAGCAAGGACCCTGTGCGGGTGCTGAGATATTTTCGCTCGCTCTGGTTGGCGTATCAAGGTTTACTCTGACCATCCCAAGTACAAATCGACACCTCCGTTGGGAGATTTTCAAAAGGAATGGATCAACGCCTGCAATGGCAGCCTCAAGAACTCATGCGATTTTCAGCATGGCGGCAATCTGATCGAGCAGATGATCCTCGGCCTGGTGGCATATCGCGTGGGAAGGAAGGTCAGTTACGACGGCACGACAGGTCGCGTGACCGACAATGCCGAGACAAACGAATTGTTGCACCGCACGTATCGCCAAGATTGGACGCTGAACGGCTG
>CAYSDO010000178.1:2763-8366 GCA_964429665.1 uncultured Bifidobacterium sp. | reverse complement strand
ATATTGGTGATGATGGCGAGAGAACGTTGGGATTCGTTGAGGGATTTGACGAGTTCGCGCGCAAGGTCTTCTTCGGCTGCGAGAACGCGAAGTCCTTTGCGCGGGCCTTCGCGAACTTCAGCAGGAGTCGTCCCCATGAAGGACGGTGCAAGCACGACCGTGTCGCCTCGTGCCGTGAAATTTAGGGAAAGATGATGTCCCTCGGCACGCCAACCCCAGGCGTTCGTGCCGGGTGTGCCGAAAAAGCTGAAGTAATAGAGTTGTGCGTTGCGGCGTGGCGCTTTGTTCTCCAATTCGTAAAGAATTTGTTCCAGACTCATGATCGTGGTGGCTTTGAAGTAACCGCGATGACTGAGGGCGGTTGAAAGCAGTCCGTGCGCAAGGTGTTGTTGCGCAGGAGACATGTCCGCGAAAGTCAGGCCTTTGCGCTCCATAGGCACAAAGTGCCAGTTCAACCGCTCATCGTTGTCCAAATCAAAGAATGCCTTCGCTTTCTGCTCAGGCGACAAGGAAGCAAGGAGGTTGTTTGCCGCCGAAGCCATTTCCGCTGCGGCTGACTCCGCATGGAGAGTACAGGTTGCCAGAGGGATCGCCAACAGAGCCACGCAGAGAAGTCGTATTCGTGAAATGATCATTCCAAACGAGACCGGATTCACGGGGTGAAGGCAAATCGAAAAACTCCGCTTGAAATGATTTCTCCCGGAGACTTGGAAAACGACCTGGGTGTTTTAGTTTCTTGCGTGTCTTTCCCCGCTCTCGCAATTAGCCTGCGCGTGTGAAGATTCTTTTCATCGGCGACATCGTGGGCGAACCCGGGCGCAGGGCTGTCAAATTACTCCTGCCAAAACTTCGCGACCAGCACGCTCTGGATTTCATCATTGCCAATGGCGAAAACTCTGCTGGAGGCAACGGCATCACGCCGAAGATTGCCGGGGAACTCTTTTCCGCGGGAGTGGACGTGATTACCAGCGGCGACCATTTGTGGGATCAAAAGGAAGTAATGGAGATTTTGACGAACGAAAAGCGATTTGTGCGTCCGCTGAATTATCCGCCCGGTACGCCGGGTCAGGGGAGTGTCATCTTGGAAGTCCTGGTTACAAGGTCCGGCGTTCAAGGCACGGTTACAGTTGCCGTGGTCAATGCACACGGCCGCACGTTCTTGCCCGTTTTGGAAAACCCCTTCATCGCCGTCCCGCCTGAAATCGAACGACTCCGTCAGCAGACAAAAATCATCTTTGTGGATTTCCATGCAGAGGCCACATCTGAGAAAATTGCCTTCGCGCGGATGCTTGACGGCAAAGTCAGTGCGGTGGTGGGAACGCACACCCATGTTCAGACTGCGGACGAACAGATTTTTTCCGGCGGCACGGCGTACTTGAGCGACGCAGGATTCACCGGCCCCCACGAGGGTGTTTTGGGCCGCGAGATCGAGCCGGTAATCAAACGATTCGTCACGAACATGCCGCAGCGGTTTGAAGTGGCGAAGAACAAGATCACGCTCCACGGGGCGGTGGTAACGGTGGATGAATCGAATGGAAAGGCCACGGCGATTGAGCGGGTTTCGGAGCGGTTGGATTGACAGGCCTGGAGTTGTTTTGGCGACATACTGCCAAAATTCCTGACTGGAAAGATTGACAATCGTTGTGTGGATTGGAATCCTACGCGCCCTGCTGGTTGCCTCGGTAGCTCAGTTGGTAGAGCAGTTGACTCTTAATCAATTGGTCCCAGGTTCGAGTCCTGGCCGGGGCACCACATCACTCCTCTGGTTTCAATCTCCCGACTGAATAAATAAAAAAAGGACGCCGTTGCCGACGTCCTTTGCAAAATAATTTTCTGGATGACTTACTTGAGTTTCGCGAGCGCGGCTTTCACGGCATCGAAGTTTGGCAGGTCTTTCGGCGTGGGAGTCTGCTCGGCGTATTGAACCACACCGTTCTTGTCCACAATAAACGCAGCGCGGGCCGAGGTGTCACCCACTCCGGCGAGCATCGGGAACACGACATCGTAGGCCTTTGTCGTCGTTTTATTGAGGTCGCTCGCGAGGGTGATGCCGATCTTTTCCTTCTGAGCCCAAGCTTCCTGTGCAAATGGGCTGTCCACGCTGATACCGATGACGTCGGCGTTGAGGCCGGAGTACTGGCCTAATCCGGCCGTGACATCACACAACTCCTTGGTGCAAACGCCGGTGAAGGCGAGCGGGAAGAAGAGGATGACGGTGTTTTTCTTGCCAAAGTTGCTGCTCAGTTTGACGTCCACGATACCTGATGCCTGCTTGGACTTGAGCGTGAAGTCCGGTGCTTTTGATCCGACTGCAATTGCCATAAGATATTTCCTTTGTTCGATGTTTAACGGGTTAAAACGACGGCACAGAGAATCCTAGAGCGCGCCGGGTGTGTCAAACCGGAATGCAATCGGGATGAAATCTAACAACCGTCAGTGTGTTTTGGTCAGCACGGTTTTCACCCACGGCTGGTTGTCGAGATACCATTGCACGGTTTCGCGGATGCCTTTCTCGAAGGTGTAAGCGGGCACCCAGCCGAGTTCGTGCTGAAGCTTCGAGGCATCAATCGCGTAGCGGCGGTCGTGGCCCGGACGATCCTTGACGTAGGTGATGAGTTTCTGTGTGCTGCCACCGAGCTGAGGGGCGAGTTCGTCAATGAGGTCACAGATTAATTTGACGATGTTGATGTTCGCCCATTCGTTGTGGCCACCGATGTTGTAGGTTTCGGCGGTCTTGCCGCGATTGAGCACCTGCCACAACGCTTCTGCGTGATCGCGCACGTAGAGCCAGTCGCGCACGTTCATGCCGTCGCCGTAAACAGGAATGCTTTTTCGTGAGAGACAATTCTGAATGACAACGGGGATGAGCTTCTCCGGAAATTGAAACGGCCCGTAGTTGTTCGAGCAGTTAGTGATGACGGTGTTGAGTCCGTAGGTGTGATGGTAGGCGCGGACGATCATGTCGCTCGACGCCTTGCTCGCGGAGTAGGGCGAGTTCGGTGCGTAGGGAGTGGTCTCGGTGAAATAGCCCGTTGCACCGAGTGAGCCATAAACTTCATCGGTCGAGACGTGATGGAATCGTTTGTCATCGAACTTGCCGTTCCAGTAACCGCGACAGGCCTCGAGCAGGTTGAAAGTGCCAACGATGTTGGTGCTGATGAAATCGCCCGGCCCGGTGATGGAACGATCCACATGCGACTCTGCCGCGAGGTGCATGACATGCGTGATGCCGTGCTGCTCGACGACGCGGAGTGTCGCGGCCTTGTCGCGCAAATCCACCTTCTCGAAAACATATTTCGGATTTTTGGAAACGGATTCCAGGTTGGCCGGATGGCCTGCGTATGTGAGGCAGTCCAGATTGACGAGCTTCTTGATCTCGCTCTTGCCGATGATGTGCTGGATGAGGTTCGAGCCGATGAAGCCCGCGCCGCCGGTGATGAGTAGGTTCATTTTTGAAATCAGTGGTTGCTGGTTGCCTGATGCATCATTTCACTTCGGGCTTCCAATTCTTGAGCGAATCTTCGAGCGCTTCAATGACCGGACGAATCTTTACGCCGACGCCGAGCAGCCTGGTTACGTCCATGACGCAATTCGAACGGGGGGTCTTGGCGGCGACCTTGTAGAACTCTTCGTCATTGGCCCAAAACTCGAAGTGCTTTCCGGGATTGATTGTTTTTTGAATCATTCCGATGACCTTGCGCGTGGTGACGAAACCGGGGTTGGTGACGTTGTAAATGCCGAACGGTGCTCGCAGTTCCCAGGTGTCGAGGCAGGCTTTGGCGTAGTCGGCGCGGTGCGAAATGGAATTCACGTTGTCGTATGCCTTGACGTAACGCTGCACCTTGCTGAGATAGTTTCGTCCGCTGTCAAATTCATCAAAAGGAATCCGCAGTCGCCAGATGTAGCTTTGGCCAATGCCGCACATGGCTTCCTCGCCAAGCGCCTTTGTGCCGCTGTAAAAACTGCAGGGGCCGTCTCGGAATGAAAAATTCGGAGTATCCGTTTCTGTGAAGCCCAGAATGTTCTCCGGCGACTTCTCTACGACGGTGCGAAGTTCGGGTTTGGTCATGTCCTTCTCTGCGCGCGCTTCGCTACCGATTCTGACCTTCGCTCCGGAGTAGATGCAACCGGACGAGACATGTCCCCAAGGAATGTTCATGGCGGCGCATGCGTGGGCAATGGTCTGCGGCAGCAGCGTGTTGCCGGCAAGCGTGTCGGCCTTGGCTGTTTCGCACGCGTCCACGTTTGGCTTGCCGGTGTAACCCGCCGCGTT
Source organism: uncultured Bifidobacterium sp. (assembly GCA_964429665.1). Taxonomy (GTDB): domain Bacteria; phylum Verrucomicrobiota; class Verrucomicrobiia; order Limisphaerales; family JADLHS01; genus JADLHS01. The sequence continues at coordinate 4,093 of CAYSDO010000178.1, read as the reverse complement.
CACGACGAACAGCGGCTTCCGGGATTTGAGAAATCCGAGCAGCTTGTCGAAGCGCGTGTAATCCAATTCGCTGCGCGAGAGCGAGACGAAAGGTCTGTTGCGCCGTTGCAGTTCCGAGGCAAATGCCTGGCCGATGTAACCTGTGCCGCCTAGAAGAAGGATCATTTTTGGTTCTTGAGTCGTTTGGCTTCCGCGACCACGTCGAGCAGATACGCGCGGTATTCGCAGTTGGGCATCTTGTTGGAAGTCTCTTCGAGTTGCGCGAGCGACATGATGCCCGCGCGGAACGAAGCCTCCTCGGGACAACCAATCTTCACACCGGCGCGCTTCTCGATGGTCTGAACATACGCGCTCGCCTCATGCAAGCTGCTGCTTGTGCCTGCGTCGAGCCACGCGAACCCGCGCGAGAGGCGTTGCACGCGCAACTGACCGCGCTTGAGATACGTGACGTTCACGTCGGTGATCTCGAGTTCGCCGCGAGCGGAGGGCTTCTGGTTGCGCACCACGTCGAGCACGCTGTTGTCGTAGATGTAGAGGCCGGGCACGGCGTAATTGCTCTTGGGCTGCTTCGGTTTTTCCTCGATGGAAATGGCCTGGCCGCTGGCGTCGAACTCCACAACGCCGTAGCGTTCGGGGTCGGTGACGTGATAACCAAACACCGTCGCGCCGCTTTTGAATTCCGAGAACGCCCGAGCAAACGCGTCGCCGCCGTAGAAAATGTTGTCGCCAAGGATCAGCGTCACGTTGTCCTTGCCCACGAACGAATCCGCAATGAGAAACGCCTGCGCGATGCCAGCGGGCTTTTCCTGCTCACGATAATCAATCGTCACGCCGAAGCGTGAACCGTCTCCAAGCAATTGCTTGAAGCGGGGCAGGTCATGCGGTGTGGAGATGAGGCAGAACTCGCGGATTCCGCCCTCAATGAGCGTGGTGAGCGGATAATAAACCATCGGTTTGTCATAAACCGGTTGGAGTTGTTTGCTCGCCACAAGCGTGAGCGGATAAAGCCTTGAACCCGCGCCGCCTGCAAGAATGATTCCCTTCATGTTTTTGATTCCGAAAAATCGAGCCTCAAAATGCCGTCTTTGTACGATGAATCAAGCCATTTACGTGACCGTTATGCCCGACGCATCTATCCGCAATTGCCGCTTCAGACTATTCAAATTGGCAAACCAGTGCCAGCTTCTCGCAAAAAATGGATTGGCTTCTCTGCGGGCGTTTTACATATTCGCCGGGCAACCATGAAAATAAAAACCATCAGATTGCTGATCCCCTCCCTCCTGTTCATCTTCGGACTGTCGTTTTGTGCGAGCGCCAGCGACGCAGACAT
>CAYSDO010000178.1:0-2753 GCA_964429665.1 uncultured Bifidobacterium sp. | reverse complement strand
ACATCAAGATTCCACCGCTCGACACCGTCAAATTTGCCGGTCTCGGCGGCATGAGCGGCGCAGCGTTGATGTATCTCGGTATCGTCATCTGCTTCATCGGCGCGGCATTTGGCATCGTGCAATATCTCCAAACCAAAGCGTTGCCTGTGCATGACAGCATGGCGAAGGTTTCAAACACGATTTGGGAAACTTGCAAAACCTACCTGTTCACGCAGGGGAAATTCCTCGCCATCCTTTGGGTGCTGATCGCGGCGTGCATGGTTTATTACTTCGGAGTGTTGCAGCATAACTCCGCGGCGCATGTCGTCGTCATCCTGCTTGCCTCCATCCTCGGCATTCTCGGCAGTTACGGCGTGGCGTGGTTCGGCATCCGCATCAACACCGTCTCCAACTCCCGCGCCGCGTTCTCGGCGCTCAAGGGGAATCCTTTCGCCACCCTCTGCATCCCGCGGCGCTCGGGCATGAGCGTCGGGCTGCTGCTCGTCGCGGTCGAACTGTTCTTCATGATCTGCATCCTGATGTTCCTGCCGCGCGAACTCGTCGGCCCGTGTTTCATCGGTTTTGCGATCGGTGAATCGCTCGGTGCATCGGTACTGCGTATCTGCGGCGGTATTTTCACCAAGATTGCCGACATCGGCTCGGACTTGATGAAGATCGTATTCAAACTTCCCGAAGACGATCCGAAGAATCCGGGTGTCATCGCGGACTGCACCGGTGACAACGCGGGCGACTCGGTTGGCCCGACGGCAGACGGTTTCGAAACCTACGGCGTCACGGGCGTGGCGTTGATCGCGTTCCTCGCGCTGGCGCTCGCCGCCAGTCCGGCCATCTGCGCCACGTTGATCATCTGGCTGTTCGTGATGCGCGCGCTGATGATCGTGACCTCGCTGGTTTCTTATTTCGGCAACGAGATTTTCAGCAAGGCCAAATACGGTTCGCAAAAGGACTTTGATTTCGAGGCGCCGTTGACGCATCTGGTCTGGATCACGTCGGCGGTGTCCATCGCGATTACTTTCATCGCGAGCAAATTGTTGCTGGGCGATTTCAAGGATGCCGCCGGCGCTGATCAACCGGCGCTGTGGTGGGTGCTGTCGGTCATCATCAGTTGCGGCACCGTGGCCGGCGCGCTGATTCCCGAGTTCACCAAGGTCTTCGTCAGCACGAGTTGCAAGCACGTCAAGGAAGTCACCAACTGCTCCAAGCACGGTGGCGCATCGCTCAACATCCTGTCCGGCTTCGTCGCGGGCAACTACTCCGCGTTCTGGATGGGCTTGTGCATCATGGTGCTGATGTTCACCTCGTATCACTTCTCGCAGAATCCCGCCCTCCTTGCGCTTATGCCGGGCAAGTTTGCCTTCGCCGCGCCGATCTTCGCCATCGGTCTCGTGGCCTTCGGCTTCCTCGGCATGGGACCGGTGACCATCGCCGTGGACAGCTACGGACCGGTTACGGATAACGCGCAATCTGTTTATGAACTTTCGCAGATCGAAAGCCGCCCGAACATCAAGGCCGAGATCAAGAGCCAGTTCGGTTTCGACGCCGATTGGGACAACGCCAAGCACCAGCTCGAAAAAGGCGACGGCGCGGGCAACACCTTCAAAGCCACCGCCAAGCCGGTGCTCATCGGCACAGCCGTCGTCGGCGCGACCACGATGGTGTTCGGCATCATCATGCTTTTGCAGGGCATGTATGAAGCGCAGGTTGCCGCGGGCGGCACCGGGCCGTTCAAGCCCGTGGTGGACGCGCTCTCCATAGTGCAGCCGGAAATCATTCTCGGCCTCATCATGGGCGGCGGCGTGATTTACTGGTTTACTGGCGCGTCCTGTCAGGCGGTCGTGACGGGCGCGTATCGCGCGGTGGTTTACATCAAGGAAAACATGAAACTCGACGCCAAGACCGCGAGTGACAAGGACTCGAAGGAAGTCGTCCGCATCTGCACCGAATACGCACAGAAAGGTATGTGGAACATCTTCATCGTCGTGTTCTGCTTTGCGCTCGCGCTGCCGTTCTTTAATCCTTACTTCTTTATCGGTTATCTAATCGGCATCGCGTTCTTCGGTTTGTTCCAGGCCATCTTTATGGCGAACGCTGGCGGCGCTTGGGATAACGCCAAGAAAATCGTCGAAGTGGATTTGCGTCAGAAAGGAACAGACCTCCACGCCGCAACCGTCGTAGGCGACACCGTGGGCGACCCGTTCAAAGACACCAGCTCGGTGGCTATGAATCCCGTGATCAAGTTCACGACGCTGTTCGGTTTGCTCGCGGTGGAAATCGCCGTGACGATGAAAGACCAGGGCACGAAGACGGGCATCGGCGTGTTCTTCTTCATCGTGGCGCTGATCTTTGTCTATCGCTCGTTCTACGGGATGAGGATTCCTGAAGACAAGTAAGCGTCGAGCTTTTCGGCAACCCCATCCGTCATCCGGCGGATGAGATTTTTGTTTTGCTTGATTGGACGTGACAAAGGGTGATCGACAATGTCAGATGACTTGTGATGATCACGAATTCGGAGGCGAAACGGTTGCTCTTGGGAATCGGATTGCTGTTGTTTCTTCCTGTCTGGTTGTTTTTCGGCGAGGCTCAGGTCCTTGACGTCGCCCATTACGGATTTCAAACTGACAATGTCCTTGTCGGCCTTCTTTGGCTCACGATCTTTCTCCTTTCAGTTCGGCAGGTAATTCGCGGCATTCGACTAGCAGTGAAGTTAAGGAGCTGCCTTATCGGTTATGTTTTTGTTGGTTGCATTACATCAG
>CAYSDO010000177.1:0-8433 GCA_964429665.1 uncultured Bifidobacterium sp. | reverse complement strand
ACTTGAAGCAAAGGCGGGGTCTTTTTCATCATACCACCCTGCGGCTTGCGCGTAGCCTACGGAAGTGATCCGTCGATCAGGGCTCAACAATTGTGAACCGGTCATTCCATCACTGAACCAGATTCGCAAGTACACTTCCTGGTTGGTGAACACACCTGCGGGAATCGCATGAGTCATGTTTGACACGGATGTATCCCCAAGGTTTACAGAAAAGATTCCGCGTGTAATGGGTAATGAGATCGCCGGGCCGGTGGGTTCCTCTCCGGTTACGCTTGTGCCATCGTGGCTCCAAAATGAACTTGTTGGACTCGTGTTGTTGCCACCCATGAGCACAAACTTGAAATGCCCGATGCCGGTAAAGTTGGTGTTGTTAACCGTGATTTTACCTTGATGGTTGATAATACCAGGAACTTGTGCGGACGAGATTTGTGCTGCGACGACACCCAGTAAGACACACACATGTGTTTTCATGCATTTTGATCCGTGGTGGGATTCCGAGGCAGCGGTGATCCTAACTAGAAGAGTTATCGGCTGATTCGGCCAACAAATCAAACTGCCATGAAACAAATAAGCAGAGTGACAAGAATGTATAATCGGCACTTCGCAACGGTCCTTTCGATTGGCCTGTGACAGGTCTGACCAGCAAAGGCCGGTTTACCAGACACCGGCGTATCTGAAAGATAAGGAATTAAAAAGTTACCTCGATTGATCAATTTTGCTCTGATGGATTTTGTTAAAGACGGCTCGTTGTTCCGGCGTTGCCAGATAGGGCAATAACTCGGAGGAATCCTTTGGCTCTTGTCCGTTGTTGGCGGCGGCAAAAGCTTTCAGCACCGGCTCAAGCACTCTCGCATCATTCATGCCTTTGTAAGTTGAAGTGCCGAAACCTTTCGGCCCCATGGCCCAGAGCGAATCAAATTCCTCATCAACCGGGTTCTTGACCGTGATCAGCCAATCACCGCCCATCTTCATGTTTGGAATCTGTGAGGCTGGTACGATTGCGTAACGTTGCAACATCTCGTCATCCGGAAGGGTTTCAAAGTGGGATTTGAGTTGCGACAAGTCGGTGGGGAATTGCCCGCCGTTTTGTTTCATGTATTCCCCGAGCGCCTTGTGCATTGAAATGATCATCTGATTTTCGCCCACACTCCGCAGCCTGGCGAATGCCCGACGATAATCTTCTTCCCTGACCAGCGGCTCGCTGGCGGCGTCCAGCCAGTTGGCCTCCGTGAGATACTTGAACTCCGGAATTTTCGCACCCGGTGTCAGCTCCAGTTTTTGTTTCAACTGGGTTACACGATCGGCCCATGATTTTGCAGCGGCCTCGGCAGGGTCGGTCACTTTTCGGTTTTCGGCTGCCTTTAATCGCGTTACTTCCCCGCGCAGCTTTAACAACTCCGTCTGGTTTGGATTAGATTCCCATCTTGAAATATCCTCCAGCAATCCGGCCAGCCGATTTTTTCCCTCGTCACGTTCGCGTTGCAATGCCTGGATTTGTTCCACCAACGGCGCGTGTTGTTCCTGGAGTGTTTGAATTTGGTCGCGCAGTTGGGAAGCCTGGCGGGCTTCGTACATTCCTGCTCCGGCAAGGGCGGCGAGTGCGACGCAGACGAGAGTTTTTTGAAGTGTGGTCATAACGATGGCGTTGGTGACGGTTGCAGTTGTTGTGGCGGCGAGAGTTGTTGCTCCGGCGAGCGCGGCGGTGGACAGAATGACGGACAGCCCGGCGGGCGCGGCAGTCACGGCATTTGCAGAAAGTGCGGTCGAGAGAGCAATGGAGGTGGTGATCACGCCTCGACGGTTGAATTCAACGCGCAGCCGTTCCAACGCGCGACCGACTCGTTTTTGCGCTGCGTCGTCGCTGACGCCGAGTGTTTGCCCGATGGTGCGGAAATCATGGCGCTCGAAATAGCGGAGCAGCAAAGCTTCCCTGTCTTCGTCGTTCAAATCCGACATGACTTCGTCCAGAACGGGACGAACAACATCCCATTCAAGTGCGGCATCAGGAGCGGAGTCGAAATGTTCCATAACTTGCCTTTCATGCGCCTGTCGACGCTGATCTTTTCGCAACTGATTCAATGCGGCAAAGCGGGTGCTCCGGTAAAGCCAGCCAAGTATTGAGGCGTCCTGTTTGAGTTTTAGTGACAGCGATGGTGCTTTACGCGCGAGGTCGGTGAAGACGGATTGGGCCACATCGTGCGCCAGATCTGGTGATGCTACCTGGCGCAGTGCGGCAGAATAAATCAAATCGGTATGCCGGACGACGATTTCGCGGAACGCGGCTTCATCGCCGTGGTCGGCGTATTCTCGAAGCAGCAGCGCGTCCGATTTGTCGTGCATTCACCCATTAAACAACCGCGCAAGACGAAATCCGACAAAGTTTTTTGAAATCGTGCAAAACTGCACTGAATATGGAGGTGGAAACTACCTGCGTCACCATTCCCGACTCGTGGACGACGTCATTGCTTATCGAGCGTCTTTTGGGCTTGCTTCAACCGCAATAATTCCTGCAATGCGGATCGTTGTTCAGTTGTCGTTGTGTAGGGTTCCAATAGAGAAAGGTCGTTCGGGCCATGCCCGTTATTCGCCGCCAGAAACGCCTTCGTCACTGGTTCCAAGGTCGCTCGCACGGCTATGATGTCTTTGTACAGGTGACCAATTTCCTGCCAGCGCTGCCCGATGGTCTCCAATTCCTCGTCCGAAGGATACTCGAAAGTGAAATTTTGACGGTCTGAATTGTAACTGAAATCTCCACGAACAGTTCCGTCCGCCAAAAGGTAATGTCGGGTGTAATAGCCATTGAAGAAGATCGGAGTTTTGGTTACAGCAATGATGGCTCTGGACTTTTCATCCAATACCTTGCCGAGGCTTTGAATGTCTCCCACTTGAATTTCCAGGTTGTCCAGCGGCAAGCCTGGAAAGTTCGCGAATATTTCAGGGTTCGGTTGGCCATTAGTATCCACCAGGGCGCCATACGGGCGGTTGGTCATGAATTGCTGCAGCGCTGCTCCAACGCGAAACAACGCGGTACTGACCTGCCGTTGCGCCATTTGGAATTCCGCCTCGGTTGTCGGAGTTTTGAGCAATGTTGCGCCAATGGGTGTGCTGGCGAATTGAGGTTGTTCGCGTTCCGCCGCCTGCCGACGCAGTTGACCGACCTCCCCGCGCAGCCGGAGCAATTCAATTCGCTCACCACGCAGTTGCGCGAGCTCATCGGCATCAACCTTGATCTTGGAGAGCTGCTGGTTTTCCTGCCGCAGGCTCTCCAACTCAGCCAGCGGGGACTCTTGTGGATGTTGTCGGAGCAGTTGAATCTGTGTTCGCAGGATTGAGGCTTGGCGGGCTTCGTAGATTCCTACTCCGGCAAGGGCGGCGAGTGCAACGGCGACAAGAGTTTTTTGAAGTGTGGTCATAACGATGGCGTGGGTGACGGTTGCGGTTGTCGTGGCGGTGAGAGTTGTTGCTCCGGCGAGCGCGGCGGTGGAAATGGTGACGGCCAAGCCGACCGGCGAGGCTTGAACGGCATGGGCGGAGATGACGACGACGAGTCCGCTTGTGCCAACGGTGACACCGCGTTTGGCGAAGAACTCGCGCAACCGCTCCACCGCGCGGCATATGCGTTTCTGCGCGGCATCGTCGGAGGTGCCAAGGATCTGGCCTACTTCGCGGAGGGATTTGTTCTCGAAATAACGGAGCAGGATGGCGGCGCGGTCGGATTCATCAAGTGCTGACACGGCTTCGTCAAGAAACGGTTCGATATGCGTCCAAGTGTCTTCGATGGTGTTCATGGCATTCAACTCGATGGCAATTTGTTCGCGCAACTGGCGGCGGGCCTCGCGGCGGATCACATCAATGGCGGTGCGGCGCGTGACGGCGTAAAGCCAGGGTGTCAGCGAACTCACAGGCGCGACACCTGTGCCTGCAATTTTGGCGGCATGGCAGGCGAGGTCGGTGAAGACGGATTGGGCGACTTCCTCGGCAAGTTGGGGTGAACGTAACTGACGGAGCGCGGCAGAATGGACGAGGTTGAGATGGCGGCGGACGATTTCCGCGAAGGCGTCATCGGCGCTATCACTAATGTAACGTGCGAGCAGTTGCTGGTCGCTGACTGTTGCGGTTTCGCTCATTGTCAGAAGCATATCGCCGCTCAGTGGCGATTTCCGACAAAGTATTTTCAAGGTTCCAACTTCTTGACCTTCGGAAACCCGGGGATCCCGGCTACATTTCCTCTTCAGCAGCACTGCCCTTGGCTTTGCCGAGCAACTTCACCGTGGTGGGCAGCGAATCCTTCTGGTAAGGCGAGTGGAGATTAAAGTAGATGCCGCAAAGGGGACGCGGTTCATCGCCCTGGCTGAGGATGACGGTGACCTGCCGGTCAATGGCCAGGCCGTGTCTCATGCCGGGCGCGCGGTTTTCGTAGGCTTTGATGGCCTTGTCAAACAGGCTGACGAGCGCGGCTTGAAATTCTTCCGGGGACTTTTCGAGGCAGACGATGTGTTTGTCGAACGACTTCACAGCGGCGGCGATTTCTTTTTTGAAACTATCGGCAGTCACAAGGCCAGCCTACTTCAACGGCGTATAATGAACAGACAAAAAGTTTCGAGATGTCGCCGGCCTGCGATTCGGTTCCGATCAGTGTTGCATGTTGTTCCTGTTGCGAATGGTCTCCGGCATTGACGCGCGGAAAATTGGTTCCATAATCCAAGAATAAATGGCCACCCGTTTGCATCAAAACTGAATCAAGCGACCGGTCGGTGCGTCAGCTTGCATCGGCTGGGAAAAATAGAATCATTAACATGAGTCCAAAATCGTTTCAGATAAACCGTCGTCGTTTCCTCAAAACCGCCAGCGCAATAACAGCGGCCACCGGCGTGCCGGGTTGGTTCCTGGAGCAGGACCTTGCGCAGGCTGTCTCCCCAAAGCCGCTTGGTGCAAATGACAAACCCGGTGTCGCCCTTGTTGGTTGCGGCGGGCAAGGACGCGGTGACTGCAACACGGCCCGCCGCTTTGGTGAAGTGGTTGCCGTATGTGATGTGGACAAAGCGCATGGCGACTCGGCGGCGCAGCAGTTTAAGTCTGGAACTAAAGTTCCGACGGTTTTTACAGATTTTCGCAAGCTGATGGAACGTGACGATGTGCATGTCATCATTACCGGCACGCCCGATCACTGGCATACGCTGGTCAACATGCTGGCGGTCAAAACCGGCAAGGATGTTTATTCTGAAAAGCCGCTCACGCTCTGCATTGACGAAGGGAAGCGTCTGGTGAAGGCCGTGCGCGAGAACAACCGGATACTCCAGGTGGGAAGTCAACAACGCAGCGACAAGAATTTCCGTCTGGCCTGCGAACTGGTGCGCAATGGCCGGATCGGCAAACTTCAACACATGATCGTCGGACTGCCTACCGGACCCAAGGACGGCCCATTCAAGCCCATTCCAATTCCGGAAAGCATGAACTGGGATTATTATCTCGGTCAGGCGACAAAGACGGATTATGTCGGTGCGGTAGAAATCAAGAAAGGTGCAGACGGCACGGAGAGCAAGACATACCGGCCTTGGAATTCCCACGGCGATTTTCGTTGGTGGTACTGTTTCTCGGGCGGCCAGATGACCGATTGGGGCGCACATCATAACGACATTGCCCAGTGGGGCAATGGCACCGAGCGCAGCGGTCCCGTGGAGATTGATGGAAAATCCTTGGTCGATATGATTCCAGGTGGTTTTGACGCTGCCTCCAAGTACCGCGTTGAAATGAAGTATGCCAACGGCGTCACGATGACGATTGTGGACGAGAGCACAGTTACGGATCGCAACGTGGTCGGTGAAGGAAAATCCACGCCCAACGGCGTTCAGTTCCTGGGTTCTGAAGGTTGGATCTATGTTGCACGTGGCAGCATCAAGTCCAGCTTGCCCGATCTGCTGACCACACCGTTGCCTGAAGATCGAGCAGTCAAGCTCTACAACAGCAGCGACCACATGAGAAACTTCTTTGACTGCGTGCGCAGTCGCAAAGATCCGATCTGCGATGTCGAAATCGGACACCGTTCTATTTCTGTGGCGCATCTCGGCGTCATCTCCGTACGCATGAAGCAACCACTCAAGTGGAATCCAGAGCAGGAAAAGTTCACGGGCGAAAATGCCGCTGAAGCCAACAAATGGCTCGTTCGTGAGCAGCGCAAGCCTTACGACTACAGCTTCATTGCCTGAGCGGTTCAAGCAGGAAACACGAACCGTAACCATTGATTTGTAATCCTCCAGAAAGAACATTCTATGCTGACCAGATTTTTGCGCTCAAATCGGATTTCAGTTTTATTCGTGTGCATCGCTCTCTTCACAATCACAGTCACGGCGGTTGATGGACCAACGCCGCTTCAGGAGCGATTGAGCGGCTTGCCGTTCAAGATCGCCTACGAAACCTATGTCAACGACAACTGGGAAATCTTCGTCATGAACGCAGACGGATCGAATCCGGTGAACCTCACTCAAACTCCGACAGAGCATGAGCACTATCCTCAGATTTCACCCGACGGCAGCAAGATTTGCTTTTCGGTGGATCAGGGGGAAGGCCGTGATGCCGTTCGCAGCCTCGATGTCATGGACAGCGATGGCAAGAATCGGAAGAAGCTGGTGGAAAATGCCCGCGAGCCGTTTTGGAGTCCGGACGGGAAGGTCATCGGCTTTCTGCCGCAGGAGTATCCCAAGTTCAACGTGATTGATTATTACACGAAAGGGATGAGCTTCTACGATCTGGGCACCGGTCAGATCACGTCCCATCCAAACAGCGCGAATCTTCATCATCTCTACAACCCAAGTTTTGCGCCAAACGGGAAATGGATTGTGTCCACCGTTCATTCCGGCATGGGCTTTGGCCACGCGATCCTTGCCATTGAACGGAATGGCACCAACATCGTGGACCTGAAGATCCCCGGTTGCCGCCCGTGCGTGAGTCCGGACGGCAAACAGATAGCGTGGGGTTCAGGAGACCACGAGGTTGTGGCAGCGCCCATTGATCTCGATTCTGCGTCTCCGAAGGTCGGTAAGTGGCGTCTTCGCATACAGGATAAAACCAACGAGACCTACCACGTGGATTGGTCGCCGGACAGCCATTATCTGAGTCTAAGCCGGGGACATGCGAGCAAAGGTGACCCGAGCAAGCCGGGTACGTTCATGGCAGCTTGTGAAATTGTGGGAGTTTACGCGCCAGGCTGGAATCTTTGCGCCGTCTCGGCGGATCGCGAAGGTGTCGTGGATCTCAATCACGCCTCAAACACGGACTTCGTGATGCTGACGACGAATGGTTTTAGCTACAAGGAATCTGCCTGGTTCCGGCCACCCCAAAACAGAAAGGAATAGCCGGTGAATCGGACAGCTTGTTTTTTTCCGGGTGTTGTTGCGATTGCGATTCTGACATCGTGCGGCAAATCCGACTCCAGTTCTCAAAGTGCGCAGAGGACGGGCGTCGATGCCTCCAGACCTGCCGACATTGTGACCAAGTCCGGCGTCGAAATGGTTTCTCTGCCCGATGGTGAATTCCTGATGGGCAGCGCCCAAGGCAATTCTGACGAGAGTCCCCCGCACAAAGTGCAAGTCAGTGCGTTCCTGATCGACAAATTCGAGGTGACACACGAGATGTTCACCAAGGTGCAGTTGCCCAATCCCTCGCACTGGAACGATAGTCCCAAGAAACCGCTTGAGCGTGTGCGTTGGCGCGATGCCAAACAATACTGCAACGAGAGATCGCTTCTGGAAGGCTTGCAACCTTGTTATAACGAGAAAACCATGGACTGGGATTGTAACTATGCGGCGAATGGTTATCGCCTGCCCACCGAGGCTGAGTGGGAATATGCAGCGCGGGCGGGAACGGATGGACCGTACGATTTCGGCCAACCAGACAAACTTAGACAATACGCGTGGTTTGCTTCCAACGCCGATCAGAAGACTCATCCGGCAGGTCAGAAGCAACCCAATCGCTGGGGGCTTTTTGACATGTACGGCAACGTCTCCGAGTGGTGCGAAGATGTTTACAATCCTGTTTACTACAAGGAGAGTCCATCGGCTGATCCGCGTGGCCCGGCGAATCCTGGAAAGGACGTAAAGCGCGTGATCCGGGGTGGCAGTTGGAAATCCAGTCCTGATGGTTGTCGCACCAGTGCGCGACAAGGCGAATTGACCGGCGACAGCGACGCTTGTTTCTCCACCGACTTTTGTGGCTTTCGTTGTGTGCGGCGGGCGTCAGCGGAGGATGTGGAGGTTCTGAAAACCAAACCCAACTGATGCATTCCTTCTGGCGATGAACTAACCAGAACTGATCGACCATGCTATTTCACACCTGGCCGTTCCTGGTCTTCATGCTGATTGTTCTGCCGGGGTTCTACGCATTGCGAAAGACTCGCCTGTGGCTGCCCTGGCTCACAGCGGCCTCCTATTTTTTCTA
>CAYSDO010000176.1:0-8497 GCA_964429665.1 uncultured Bifidobacterium sp. | reverse complement strand
CCTTCCAGGAGGACGCGGATATGGCGCGCTGCGTGGCGAGTTCATCGAGAAATTTTTGCGAATCACGAGCAATATCCCGGTCATAACTCAACCGCTGACGTCCACGCAATTTGTCCACGGCCTCGCGTTGTCTGCGCGCCGCGAGCATCTGCTGCAATGCCTGGTTCGCACCTCGCTCCGCATGGGCAAGCGCTTCTTCTCTCGCCGTACGATCCTCCCCCAGCAATCGTGCCTGTAAACGTAACTGCGCAGCCTTGGCCGCCGTGCAACCTTTCACCATTTCCTCGCGGACCCGTCCCCACACGCTGTCGAGTTCGTGTTGGGCGGCTTCGAGTTGTCGCAATGCACCTGCGCGCAACAACAGCGCCTGCGCGTAATTTTCGAGTGCGACATTTTCCGCGCGTTTGCGTGTGGTGGCGACGGCTTCAAGCGAGAATCGGAATGTTTTCATAGTGTTTCAGGTCAACGGAGGGTTGCAGACCGCATCGGGGTGACGGGTGGTGACGGACTCATGGTTTGCTGGAGTTGCCTCCAGCTTTCCACCGGGCTAAATCCTTCGCGGATGCCCTGGCACAAAAACTTTTTCAGCGGATCGCTAAGACGGATGGCGTTGTCAATTGCCGCGTTGCTGCCGGCTGGATACGCACCGATGCTGATCAAGTCCTGGTTGCGTCTGAATACCGACAACGCTTCACGCGCCTGACCTGCAAGATCGCACTGTTCGGGTGTGCATAAATCGCGCGACAGCCGGCTCACACTGTCGAGCACGTCAATGGCCGGGTAATGGTTCTGCGTAGCAAGTTCCCGCGTGAGCACGATGTGCCCGTCCAGAATGGAACGCACCGCATCGGCGATGGGATCATTCATGTCGTCCTGTTCCACGAGCACGGTGAACAGGCCGGTGATCGAACCGACTTCACCCGTGCCTGCACGTTCAAGCAGTTGAGGAAGCAGAGAAAATACAGAAGGCGTGTAACCGCGCGTCGCGGGAGGTTCACCCACTGCCAGACCGATCTCGCGTTGTGCCATCGCGAAACGCGTCACGGAATCCATCATCAGCAAGACATTCCTGCCTGAGTCGCGGAAATGCTCGGCAATGGCCATTGCTGCAAAAGCGCCTTTCACGCGGGCCAGCGCGGGCTCGTTCGAGGTGGCAACTACAACAACGGATTTTTTCCGGCCCGCCTCATCAAGATCCTTTTCAAGAAACTCACGGACTTCGCGACCACGCTCCCCGATGAGCGCGATGACATTCACGTCGGATTCAGCCCGGCTCGCGATCATTCCCAGCAATGTCGATTTGCCAACGCCACTCCCTGCAAAGATGCCAAGACGCTGGCCGCGTCCGCAGGGCGTAAATGTATCCACGGCTTTCACGCCGGTTTGAAACACCTCGGTGATGCGCTGGCGTTTTAGGGGATGAGGGGGGAGAAAATTCGCGCTGACCTGCCGTTCGGCTGCAAGCGGACCGTGGCCGTCCAGCGGACGACCAAGACTGTCAATCACCCGTCCCATCAAACCGTCGCCAACCTGCACCTGCAAAGGTGTGCCGAGCGCGATGACCTCGCTCCCAGGATGAATCCCGCGCACTTCGCCGAGAGGCATGAGCAGGACATGGTGATTTCGGAAACCCACGACCTCCGCGAGAGTATTGCCGTCGTGACGTGCGGATTCAATCCGGCAGACTTCCCCGAGCGCGGCGAGTGGGCCTTCGGATTCGATGACGAGTCCGATGATCTGCACCACGCGACCACGGTTTTCGAGGACGCGGGTTTCCCGTGTACGTTGGAAGGCGTGAGCGAGGCGGGAAAAGTTCCGTGTTCCGTGTTCCGTGTTCAATTTGAAACTTGAAATCCGGGACGCAGAACTGTCCTCCAACTTGGGTCCTGGAATTTGGAACTTGGAACTCATATCGTTTCGAGAGATTGTTTCAACGCTTCAAGTTTGGTTTCGCGACGGGCGTCCACGACGCCGAAGTTGGTCTGCACCAGACAACCTCCGCGGGAAACGTTGGATGAGGTCTGAAATTTCAAGCGCTCTCCGCCCACGTCCGCCAGCAAAATGGGCGCGTTGGCGCGTTGAAGAAGTTCGAAGTCCATTGGATTCAACAGCACGGTGAGTGTGCTTTTTTGCTCGACCTGGCCGAGAGCCTCGCGAACGGCTGCCTCGACCATTTCGCTGGAAACGGGCATGTCTGCGACGAGCTTGCCTGCAATCTCAAGCGCAAGCGCGATCATGGCACCTTCACATTCGCGCGTGACCTGACCTGTTGCAGCTCGTAGCGAATTCAAAATGCCGTTTTGCAATTCGCTCAATTCGCCACGTTGGCGAAGGAGCTGATCGCTTAAAGACTTTTCGCCATCCGCGCGACCACGTTCGTAGGCAGCCTGTTCGCGCTGGCTGATGCGATCCTCGAACGCGAGCGTGTGAGGTTCGGTGCTGACCCGCACATCGAGCACGGGTCTGCCAAACCGGATGGTTTCATGCCATGACTTCATTTGATTTCGTCTCCTCACCGCCACGGTTTATTTCGATTTCCCCTTCGCCTTCGAGGCGACGGACAATATCCACGATGCGCTGCTGTGCAGCTTCAAGTTCCTTTGGTTTTACGGCATTAAGGAACGAGATTTCCTCCTTCACGGTTTCGGCGGCGCGCTTGGATATGGCGCCGAACAAGGCGGCCTTGACGGGTTCGCTCGCTTTTTTGAGCGAGAGGGCGAGATCACGCGTGTCCACCTCGCGCATGACTTTTTGCAGCCCTGCATTGTCGAGCAGGACCATGTCGTCAAAGGTGAACATTTTCTGGCGGATGGCTTTTCCGAGTTCGGGATTGCGTTCCTCGATGGAGACAAGCACCGCCTTGCTGACGTCGCGGTTGAGATTGTTGAGCAGGTCGGCGGCAGGCTTGAGGCCTCCGGTGGTGCTGATGGCACGCGTGGCTTTGAATCCGAGCTTTCGATTGATGATGCTCGCAATCTGCTCCATCACCTCGATGGGTGTGGGCGAGAGCGATGCGAGACGTTCGATGACCTTGTCGCGAAGCTCCGACGGACATTCATTCAACAACGCCTTGGCCTGGCTTTGCGGAAGATGACTCGCGATAAGGGCAATGGTCTGGGGCTGCTCGGTTTTGAGGACGTTGAGCAGTTCGCGCGGATCGGATTCAATCATGGGAACCATGAAGTCCGCTGTGTCCGAGTCGCCACCAAACCGGGAGACAATCGCACTGGCTTTGTTCGTACCCACGGCCTTTTCGAGTGTGGCCCGAACCACCTGCGATCCACCTGTCACTGCCGACCCGGCGTTGACGGCGACCTGTGCAAATTCCTGGAGCACTGCCCGCTGCACTTCGTAACTGACAATCTCAAACTTCGCCATCTCGGCGGACACGGCCTGAAGTTCCTTGTCGTCGAACTGCTTCATGATCGAGGAAGCGGAGTCGGGCCCGAGCACGAGCATGAGCACGGCGAGCTTCTGGGTTCGCGTAAGCGACGCTGGATCTGGCGTATTGCTGTTTGCTCCCGGATTCATGCGCGGTTATTTCATGTCCTCGGCCATCCATGAGCGGATTGCGTGCGACATGTTTTGCGGGTTCTCCCGGATGAGGCGGTTCAACACCTCGACAGTAACAGCGCCGGAATCGCCGGGGGCAGAGTGACCGTTGCCGCCATTGCGTCCGGCCGCGAACTCACCGACGGGGACGCCGAGTGGAATCTGATCCATCGAAGTTTTCTTGAATGCGCGCCAGAACATGAAAAGCGCAATGCAGGCGATCACGGGATAAACAGCATTGCGCGCAATGTCCCACCAGAGCTGTTGTTTCTGTTGCTTCTCCATCTGCTGGGCGATTTCGACGACCGGTTGATCGTTGAACGGCATTTCCTCAACAGTGAGCTGGTCTGAGCGCCCTGCATCGGTGCCTTCATGAATGCCGAGCGCACCCATGACCATGCGGCGGATCTTTTGCATTTCTTCGGGCGAACGTGGTGTGACCACGCGATTCGTACCTGAGCCGGTGGTATTGGCAGCAATGGATACAGCAGCGGACAAGCGCTTCAAGCCGCCTGGTGTGTGCATGATATTGCTGATGGTCTTGTTTATTTCGTACTGATTGTTTGTAACTTTCTTGGCCATCTTGTTGTTGTTGACCGGCGTGGTGGCGACGGAGTTGGTTTCAGCGGAGTTTGAGGAAATGCCCGCAGCGCCGCCGGGCGAGGATGGTATGGAATCCGTTTTTTCGTCATTGATGGTCTGGATGCGGATGACCTGTCCATCGGGGTCGTATTTTTCCTCGACGCTCGTCAGTGAATCGAAATTGATTTCAGCGGACACGCGCACAATGGACTGACCTGAACCAAGCGCCTTGCTGAGGATGTCTTCGGCCTTCTTCGAGAGATATTGTTCAAGTTCGCGCTGGGCGGTCAGTTGAGTGCTGGAAAGACCGGCAACGGAATCGTTTTCATTATTTGAGGAAAGGACGCTGCCCTGACTATCCATGACGCTGACGTTGTTGGCGGCAAGTCCCTCAACCGAGTTGGCAACGAGGAAGCGGATGGCGTTGACGTTTTGCTGCGTGAGCTGGGAGTTGCCACGCACGCGCACGAACACGGATGCCGTTGGCTTTTTCTGGTTGTCCACGAGCAGCCGGTTTTCAGGCATGACGATCATTACGCGGGCAGTCTCGATGGAATCCACCTGGCTAATGGTGCGTGCCAGTTCGCCTTGGACGGCGCGGAGGTAGTTGGCGCGTTGGACGAAATCAGAGATGCCGAAGTTGGGTTTGTCAAAAATCTCGAAGCCCACGCCTTCGCCGCGTGGAATGCCCTTGGCCGCAAGTTGCATCCGCATGAGATGAACCTTGTCCGAAGGTACAGAGATGGCCCCGCCGTTGCGGTTGATCTTGTAGGGCACTTTGGCGTCGTCGAGTGCGGCGACAACTTTTGACGCCTCTGCTTCATCAAGTTTGCCGTAAAGCAGCGCATAGTCGGGACTCCCCGACCAGAACGCGAGTGCGCCAAGGCCGACCAGCACGGCGAGACCGGTGACAACAAGCGTCAGCCGCTGGGCTGCGCCGAGATGCCTCCAGATGTTGTTTAGCTGGCTGCCGATTTGCGTTAATCCATTGTTCATTCGTTATCCCTTTAAGACTTCCCCCGCCTACGCTCTGAGCTACGGTGCGGCCAAAGCCCAGGCGAGCCGAAGCTCCGGGCGAAGGCTGCTGTCAGACCTGCATGCGCATCAATTCCTGATACGATTCCAAAAGTTTGTTTCGCACTTCCACCATCAGTTGAAACGACACGCTCGCTTCTTCCGCCGCCAGCACCGCCTGATGAAGCGGAACTCCCTGGTTGCCGAGCACGCCAGCTGCGGCGTTGGTCGCGGCGGCCTGCTTGCCACTGACTTCGGCCACAAGGCTTCCCAGCGTGCTCTCAAACGATGCCGCTACCGGGGACATTCCACCGGGCTGGACGCCCGCAGCCGCCGCTGATTTTCCAAGTTCGTAAACCGGGATCGTAGGCCGCGCGAGGTCCGGCGAGATGCCGCGCAAGGCGTCGGGCATCACCGGCAGGCGCAGTGCTGAGATCGGGTTCATTCAGGTTGTGTGCAGATCAGCGTTTACCGATCGAAAGGGTTTGCAGCGCCATGGTGCGGGCGTTGCGAACCACGGCGAGGTTGGCCTCAAACGAGCGTGATGCGGCGATCAAGTCGGCCATTTCCTCGTGAATGTTTACGTTGGGTTTTGCAACCATGCCTCTGGCGTCAGCCTCCGGATTGTCGGGTTCGTAAATCATCTGCGCTGGCCGCGGATCCTTGATGATACGTGCGACCTGGACGCCACCAGCAGCGGTATCGGCGCCGAGTTGCTGGTTCAACATTCGCTCGAAGACAACCTGGCGGCGCTGATACGGTTTGCCGTCCACATCGTGTGTCAACGTGGAGTTGGCGATGTTCTGCGTGATGACATCCATGCGGATGCGCTCGGCGTCGAGTGCGGAGGAGGTGCTGTTGATGCCGCTGAGAATGTTGATCATAGGTCAGGTTGGATCATGATGGCCGTCCGGTGATTGCCAGGCGGAGACGCAGCAACTGGCCGGTGATAAGCTGGGTTTCGAGCGAGTGCGCAACCATGTTTTGGGTGAGCTGGATCATCTCCTTTTCAATCTGCACTGTGTTGCCGTCCCGACCGGTGGCGACGGCAGAGCTGTCCACCGTGAGGCTTGGTTGCAATCCTTGAACCTGCGCGCCGTCCGGGGATTGCATTGCATGGCTGAGTTCGGTGGAGAAATTCGGATTGACGTCGATGCGTTTGTATCCAGGCATTTCGACGTTTGCGATATTGCTCGAGATGGCCTCATGGCGGAGCACCGTGGCGTCGAGCATCTTTTTCGTTGCCACGTAATTTGTCTGGCTGAACAGCGCGTCAATCATACAGCTACACAATTTCGGAACTCGCCAAGCAGCGGAGGTGCCAGAGGGGAAAACCAGCCAATCACAGGCAAAAGTGGGCACGATAAAAATGCCCCTGGGCAAAAGTTTCCTGTTCAGACAGGGCAACTAGGCAAGGAATGACTGGTGGGCGGTAACGCCAATCACGGGAGTGTGGCTGATCAAGTTACTTGAGAGCGAGCGTCATGGAATGGGTGAAAGCACGAGACTTCGAAATAAAAAGCCGGCAACTTCGATGATACCAATCCGCTACCATGTCGCTGCCGCTTCTTTCTAGGTCAGCAAGTTGCAATCGGAAACGGTTCACTGCTTTTCGCGCAACTGGCGGACGAGGTCGCGGAGTTGTTGATTTTCAGGATCGAGACGCAGGCTGGCTTGCGCGATCAATACGGCGTCATCCATGCGTTTGGCTTGCGTCAAAAAGTTCACATACCGGAACACGGCTTCGGGCGAGGTTGGACAGAGCGCGAATGCCTGCCTCAAGGCGAGATCGGCAGCAGCACGCATCCTGTTTCGCTCCTCGTCATCCTTTGAGCGATCAGAGCGCCAGACATAAACGCCCCCGATGGCGCTGCGGAGCTTGGAATAACATTTCTGCGCGGCGTCATTTTTCACGAAGGCCTTGTCGCCCTTGAAACCATCAAGATTTTTTCTCAGGAATATCTTGTCCGTGAATTCGCACACTTCCTTGACGGACGTTTTCTCGCCAAGCCAGTCACCGACAATTTCAACGACAAGTTTCCTCCAATAAGCCTGATCTTGGGCAACATCTTTTTCTGCCAATGACTCCAGTGGCTTGGATTTCAATTCAAAAGCCAAACCATGCGGTACGAGGTATGGATACGTCCAATCCAGCGGAAAACTTTCCTCAAGGAAAAACTGTTTATCCGGGTTCTTGTCGAAAATGATTCTTGCCAGCATGGCGTTGATTTCCATCACGGCCACCTGCCCGCTGACCTGGACACGTCCTTCGACTACATGAACATCTTCGCCAGGCTTGAGTTTGCCAGCCTTCATCCGCGCTTGTGCGTCTGCGACGTATGCCTGAAAAACCTTTTGAGAATCTTCCGCGCTGGGCAGTTGAATCTTTGCGCCATACATGGCCTGGAGGTATGCGAGATATGTGCCGTCTGCGAGCTGGTTTTGTGTAATGGTGAAGAACGGTTTTCCCTCACGATGTGATTCGCTTAATGCGGAAATGACAAACCGACCCGGGTCGGTGCCGCCGAAGAAAACGCTGCCACGTGGAATCGAGGCCATGATCTCGCGCCCGAATCGGTGAAGCCACTTGTTGTCCCACTCGTGAAACTGTTCCTGTGCACCGACAACTTCGGTGATGGGCGACCAGGCTGCGGTTCGCAATGCTGGCTGGATTTCGTTTTCGTCAGCTCCCGGAAAACGCCCGCTCGCCTTCTGCATCTTTGCCGCCAGGTTTGTCGATGTTTCCCAATCGTCCACCTGCACGGCGTCGAAAAAGCTCCACACGTAGGAAGGCACGGGATTCGTCAGATCTTTGGCGAGATCACGCGTCTGCTCACGCTTGGCTGTGGTGAACCGGGCAAGATCAATGTCAATGACACTCGCGGACAGGGACAAAATGGCTGCGAAGTAAACCGCGACAACCGATGCGACAGTGAAGCCTTTCACAAGGCAGGTTTCTCCCGGTGCCATACGGTGCTTTGTTCGTAGGCGTGGGCGATTTTCAACATTGTTTCCTCGCCAAACGGCTTGCCAAGCAGTTGCAGCCCGATGGGAAGCTTTGGAGATTTTGTGAAGCCGCATGGAATGCTCACTCCACAGATGCCCGCAAGGTTGCAGGAGATCGTGAACACATCCGAGAGATACATCTGTAACGGATCATCCGATTTCTCGCCGATCTTGAACGCCGCCGTCGGTGTTGTCGGTGTGATGATGGCATCCACATTTTCAAACGCCTTCAGGAAATCCTGGCGTATGAGAGTGCGGACTTTTTGAGCGCGAAGATAATACGCGTCGTAGTAACCGCTGCTGAGAACGTAGGTGCCGAGCATGATGCGCCGCTTCACCTCGG
>CAYSDO010000175.1:0-8510 GCA_964429665.1 uncultured Bifidobacterium sp. | reverse complement strand
TGCGCTTTTGGTTTCATTATTTATTTCAACAAGTGCCGTTCACGCCGCGCCTGTTGTGCCGCGCAAGGTTGAGGACATCGTCATTTACCAGGATGAAAAGTTTTACAGTGCGTTCCCATCCATTGTAAGGCGGCACGATGGCGAATTGATCGTCGCGTTTCGTCGCGCACCTGAGCGGCGGCGGCTTGGTGAGAAGAATTATTCCCACACTGATCCGAACAGCTATCTCGTTCTCGTGCGTTCGCGCGACAGTGGCAAAACCTGGAGCCGCGAGCCGGAGTTGATTTACGCGCATCCGTTTGGCGGCTCACAGGACCCGTGCATGGTGCAGTTGCGCGACGGAACGCTCGTCTGCACAAGTTACGGCTGGGCGCTGTTGAATGCCGACTACGCCGCGCAACTCAAGGAATCCCTCAAGCACGGCAACTTCGCTTTTCTCGGCGGCTACGTGTTGCGCTCGAAGGACGCCGGTCATTCGTGGCAGGGACCGTACTATCCACCGCACGTCGGCTCGGATACGACGCCCGATATTTTTGGCGAACCGGTTCCGGCGTACAATCGCGGTGCGATGTGCGAGGGCAGGGATGGACGGCTCTACTGGGTTGTTGCCGCGAACAGCAGCGCGGCACCTCGTCGCTCCGACACGCATTTGATGATCTCATCCGACAAGGGCCAAATATGGAGTTACTCCTGTGTTGTCGCCACGGACACCAAGGTGAGCTTCAACGAAACTTCGATTTACGAAACGCCCAAGGGCGATCTGGTTGCGTTTCTGCGCACGGCGGATTTTGATGACCATACGGTCATCGCGCGTTCCACCGACCACGGAAAATCGTTTCAACCCTGGCAGGATGCGGGATTTCAGGGTCATCCGCATTACGCTTTGCGGCTGCCGGACAAACGCGTGCTGCTCGTGTATGGCTATCGTCATACGCCTTATGGAATTCGCGCCAGGGTGCTGAATGCGGAATGCACGGACTTCGCCACGGCGCCGGAGATTGTTCTGCGTGATGACGGTGGAAGCGGTGACCTGGGTTATCCGTGGGCAACCATGATTTCCAAGAACCGCGCTCTGGTGGTTTATTATTTCAATCGCGCGAACGGCACGCGCTTCATCGCCGGAACTGTTTTGGAAGTCGGCAGGTAATCTGGCGTTCGCAAAGGCAATTACAATGAACTCAACCACTCAGTCCTTCCGGGACTCTTCAGACTTGTCATCTTCGCGCCAGCCAGTCTGGCAACCGGTATTATTTGCCGCGCTGGCCGGCGGGATGGGTTGGGGCATCCGCGGGCAATACGGCCATGAAACTGGCGCGATGATTGCAGGCTTGCTCGTGAGTCTGGTCCTTGTGTTCGTGATGTGTCCGCATGCCGCAATGTTACCCGCTGCCCGCGCTGTTGCGTTTGGCACGATTGCAATGGGCGTCGGCGGTTCGATGACTTACGGGCAGACCATCGGGCTGACACAGATCAAACCCCTGATCGGAAATTGGGAGGCGTGG
This sequence comes from uncultured Bifidobacterium sp., assembly GCA_964429665.1. Lineage (GTDB taxonomy): Bacteria > Verrucomicrobiota > Verrucomicrobiia > Limisphaerales > JADLHS01 > JADLHS01. Next base: position 7,008 of record CAYSDO010000175.1, on the reverse strand, counting down.
CGCTGGGGCATGTTGGGATTGGGAATCAAAGGCGCGATCTGGATCGGTTTCGCCGGACTATTCCTCGGCATGGCCCTGGGCGGCACTCGTTACTCATGGCGACAAATTCTAGGATTGATGATTGCGTTGCTTGTCTTGCACGAGGCGGGGCGCTGGCTGTTGAATTCTCCTCACGATCCTGCAAATAAAATTCTGCCGAAGATTTATTTTTCGGCTTCCTGGCATTGGCAACCTGACGCCGGGGTGGAACTGAAACCGCGTCCGGAGGTGTGGGGTGGCCAGCTTTTCGCGCTGCTTGGTGCGTGGGTATGGGCTGGTTGGGTGCGACGCGACCGCCTTGCGCGCAACCTTGCACTTTGGGGAATGCTGGGTGGAATCGGGTTTCCCATCGGGCAGTGCCTGCAATCATTTCATGCCTGGAATCCGGAAGTTTTCAAGACTGGCATCTGGGCCACGCTTGATCCGTCAATGAACTGGTGGAACTGGATGGAAACCACGTTCGGCGCTGTGATGGGCGCGTGTCTCGGCCTCGGCCTTTGGCTCAACCGGCGGCTTATCGGTCAACTTACGGAGTCTGAAGATGCACCGCTGAAACCTGTCATCGAGTGGGCGTTGATTTGCGTTCACGTAACGATGCTCATTGTGTCGGAATTCAGCAAGGTTCGCTGGGCGAATGTGCTCTACGATCCAGGATTGGTCATCGCCTTCATACCCATGATTGCGGTGGTTGGAGGACGAGTGTGGCCATTCATGATTACATTGCCCATTACGCTCGTCCCGATTGCGGGGAAATCCATTCTTGGTCTGGTATATGAAGACCATCGCATCGGGCCGGCTTCAGGTTGGTTTTTGTACGGAATTCTGCCTGTGGCGTTGACAACACTGGCTGCGATCTGGTTTGCGCGCCAGTTGAAGAACGGGATTGGCGGACGGGAATTCGCCCGGCGAGCGTTGCTTATCAATGCGTGGCTTTACTTCGGGCTGAACTACGCCTTCTTCAACTTTCCATGGCCGTGGCTCAAATGGACTGCGCGCACACCGAATGCGATTGCGTTCACGGTCTGCGTGTTTGGGCTGACGCTCGCCTGCCTGACGATCGGACGAAGCGACGTCACTGAAAAACAAAACGCGCAAAGCCCGTAAGCCTTGCGCGTTGGGGAGACGACAGTTCTCAGTTAAACTTGTTCCTGCGATACGCGCCCATTGCCGGCGCATCGGGGTTAACTTCAGGGCCGAAGTAGCGGAGGCACACCAACGGTTCGGTCTCGCTGGTGTTCTCAAACGTCACACCGGCTTTCGCGCCGTCCTCGGTGCAGAAGTATTCGTCCTCGGTCAGTTCATGGAAGCGGATGAGCTTCGGGCTGACCAACGGCTGGCCGTTGATCTTGCCGCTGCCTTGCACGCAGATGAGGCCATACGCGCCCGTGTCTTTGATGGTGCATTTCACGCCGGGATTCACGGTGAGTTCCTTCGCGGTGAACAGTTGTTCGCCGTCCACCTTGCCATAGACAATCCAGCGGTCCACAAAACCTTCCTTGCGGGTGTCGGCCACGGGTACGGGTTCGAGATAATGATGATCCTTGAATTTCGGATCCACGTTCTTTTCCCAATCGAGCTGGTCCACGATGAAGTCGAGGTCCTTGTGCTTGCTCTTGGGCATGTCTTTCACGAGCAGACTCCACGGCACTTCGCGGCCTTCAACGAGGTTTTGATACATGCCGAAAACGTCGCTGCCCCACTGGGGCTCGTAGGTGCAAAGACTGCCGGGCGCGTGGAGAATGCACGGGTCAATGAGCCAGCCGGAACCGACCTTGAGGCGGTAAGCCTTCGAGAGATCAAGAATGCCGTTATCACCCTTGTTCCAGTTTTCGAGACAGCGCCGGACCTGGGCCTTGGTGGTGCCAGGTTCAAAGCCCATAAACGTGTACGGAAAATTGTTTCCCACGTTGTTGTGCTGCGGCGGGAAGTAGTAGCTCTCCGGCTTGCCTTCCTGCCCGACAAGTTTCGCTTGGGCAGCGCTCTGGTGCATGTGGTGGGGGATCGGTCCCATGTTGTCGAAGAACTTCGAGTACACCGGCCACTTCCCGTATTTCTTCCAGATCGCTTTGCCGACCAGCGTCGCTCCGCAATCGTCCACCGCCTGTTTGAGCGTGAAGCGTTCCTTGCCGACGACGCAATAGTTCAATCCCTCGTCCCATGCACGGCCTTCATTCGCCGTGGGCGTGGTGGAGGCAAACCAGCGTTCGTCAATGCCGCCCCGGTTCAGGCCGTAGGCGTAGGTGTCGTCGGGATGGAGCTTGATGCGCAGGCCGGGTTGAAGAAACGAGCGCGGCACCCAGGCGGGTGCGAGCCGGAGCAGGCCGCCCGTGCGGGAAAGTTCGGTGGAGACTTTGGAGGCGGTATTGCCTTTGACTGTCCTGAGTTGATTGACGGTATTCATGATTCGATATGGCAGATTGAAATAAATGCTTTGGTTGTTGCAAGCCTCATTGCTTGAAGTTGGCCGCGTCCGGTTTGGCAGCTGAATCAATGTAGGCGAGCAGATCGAGTATTTCCTCCGCCGTCAGATTGTTCAGCAACGCTGTGGGCATCGGTGACAACTTTGACGGCGTGCGGCTGGTGATATCCGCGATGCGCACCTGCTCCAGCAGTTCCGCCGAGGTCGGGTTCGGCATGATGACAAGTCGCTCGGCATTCTCGTCGAGTATTCGCCCTGAGACGGACTCGCCGTCCTTCTTGAGGATGTTGTAGGTGAGGAATTGGTCTGACACGACCTTGGAGGGTTCGACCATGGACTCAAGAATGTCGCGGAGCGAATACTTGCTCGAAGCGCCAGCCAGTTCAGGGCCAACAGAACCGCCGCCGCCGCCGAGACGATGGCAGATGATGCACTGCGCGTCGTTGAAAGCAGCCTTGCCGCTTTCAAAATTTCGCTTCGATTTGACTTCGCCAAGCCGGGATTCCAGATCGGCGACAGTCCATTCTTTCACAACCGGGCGATCCTTGGTCGCCTTCCATGGCGGCGTGCCGATGTTCTCTTCAGTGAGCACCTTCAAAGCAGCTTCCTCCCGTGGGTCCAAGGTCAGTATGGCATCCTTCCGGATGTTGATGAGAAACTTGGCATAGCTGGCGCCATCAGAGTAATCACGATCGGCTTCCTTGAACCATTGCAGGAGCGGGGCCGGGTGTTTGGTCGCGACATTGTCCTGTTTGCGTAGTTGGGTGAACCACGCAAAATATTTGCGGCGTTGTTCGAGAGTCCAGCCTTTACCAAGGGTGCGAAGGTGATAAATGTAATGCGTCTGTTCCTCGAGCGTCTTTGCTTTGGAAACCAGATCCAGGCATTTGCCGATCACCTCCGGTGCTTCAAGATAAATGAGCACCTGGGCCAGTTCGCGGTTCAGGGCATCACTCGAAGATGGGAAGGAAGCGTTCAGCTTTTCAACAGCCAGTTTTGCGAGATCCGCATCCGGTTTTCCCTGCCGGGCGAAACTCAACTGGATCACCCGTACCTTCTCGAGCTGCTGGCTCTCATTGAGGGACGCAAGCGGAAATTTTTTCAGTGCCATCAGCAGTTCTCTTTGCGTTTCCTTTCCACCACACCGTGCCAACGCGAGCAGCCCGCAGAGCGCACCTTCCGTGTTGGATTCCGACAGCGCTCGATCTTTCCATGTCGCAACCGGTTGGCTTTCGATTGCGATGCGCGCAGCGTAGCGGATGAACCTGTCCGTGCTCTGAAGGTGCGGCCACGCAAAATCCACCGCGCGGGCGTCGGTCTTGCCGTGGAAAGCTTCCAGCTTGTGGCGGAGCGTGCGCGCCCTGGCTGCCGCCCTTGATGGCTTGTCCACCCGGTTCAACTCGCGACGGAGAGATTTGTCGCCCGTAAAGCTGACCCTATACAAACCGGACTGCGTGCCGCGCCCGCCCGTGATGAAATACATCGCGCCGTCCTTGCCAAATTCGAGGTCCGTGACATTGAGAGGCTTGCCCTTCACGAAGTTTTCGTAGTTGCCGGTATAGGTCGCGCCCTGCTCGTGAAGACTGACGGCGAAAATGCGGCCATAGGACCAGTCCATCGCGTACAACGCCTGCTGATATTTTTTCGGAAAGTTGCTCTTCGTTCCGAACTTCACGCCTGTTGGACAACCGATGCCGATATCCACGGCGGCGGGCAGGCTGTCAGCGTAATACTCGGGCCACTTGCCGGCACCGGAGCGCCAGCCGTATTCACCGCCGGTGACGTTGTGGCTGATGCGTGTAGGGCGATACCAAGGCAGACCCCAATCCCATTCCATGTCGCTGTCGAACGTGAACATTTCTCCATTGGCGCTAAAATCAAAATCATAGGAGTTGCGGAAACCCGCCAAAACCAGCTCCCAGTTCTTGCCCTCAGGATCGGTGCGCAGGACATGACCGCCCGGCGAAAGAATGCCGACGGCGTGACCGTTCGCGTCCCAAAGGCGCGGAAGCAAAAGGTCCTCCTGATAATTCCTGTGCGGTGAGTCGGGCGACAGTCCTTCCGGCATCTTCGTGTGGTTGCCGTTCATCACGTAAATCATCTTGTCCGGACCTTCGACCACGGCGTGGTAACCGTGCTCGCCTTCGCCTTTCATCCTCTTGAGGAAATGAACCTCGTTCGTGTCAAACTGATCGTTGTGGTTTTGATCAATCAACCGGTACAACCCCGTGCCGTCGGGGCCATGCGAATTCACATACAGACTGTCATGCGCATAGCACATGCCCATCGCCTGTTTGACAGGCGCCGGAATCGCTTCAACCTTCGCCACCTTGCCATCCTTGGTGAGCGTGATGCGCCGCAGCGGCTGGGTGTCCTTTTGCGGCGAGACAATCATCCGGCCCTTGTTGTCCCGGGTCATGCAGATCCATGAACCCTCATCGGCGGTTGCGGAGTGAATGAGTTCCACTTTGAAGCCGGGGGGGACGGTGAGCTGCTCGGCAGGCGTCGCCTTGCCGGTGGTTTCTGAATGCACGGTGCAGATGCCGAGCATCAAAATGCCGGCGAGGCAGGACAAGGTTGAGCCGTGGTGGTTCGATCGGGTTGCTTTCATTGAGGTTGAACAGACGTGTTTATCTGGCGCGTAATTCATTTGATGTCGCTGAGTTTTATTCTTTTGCGGATTCAAACTTCAACCGGGTCGTCCATCTGAATTCACAGGGATTTTACTCCCAAAGTGAGACCTGAGAACCAGGCCGGCCGAATTGTCGCGTGCCGGAATAGCCGGGATTGCCCCCGGCATCAAGCGAGAATCGTCCCGGCCTAAACCTCAAGAGCGAATCGTGGCGGCAATAACACCCGGCCCATTCCGAACTCCAACCTTCGTCCCTCCCTTTCAACCTGGCTGATAGCCGATAGACCTTTGCCCCGTTTTGACATGGACTATGAGTCATGTCCAAACGTGACAAGATCCTTTCCGCCCTCGGGCTGAACGTCCGCAAGAATCGCGAGGCCCGCGAATTCACGCAGGAAAAACTCGCCGAGAAATCCGGCCTCGATCCCACCTACATCAGCGACATCGAGCGTGGCCTGCGCAACCCCGGCATCAAGAACGTCGCCAAACTCGCGAAAGCTCTCGGCCTGACCACGTCCGAACTCTGCAAAGGAGTGGACGCGTGAGCGGGAAATCACAGGAGCGCCGGCCTCCGGCCCGGCGTGTGGGTGAACGTAAATTGAAACGGGCCGGTTCGGAGACCGGCGCTCCGGCCCTGCGCGAGGACGCCCCGCCAAAATCCCGTAGCAGCGGACATAAGTCCGCTCAAACTTCCAGCCTGGGAAATAGTCAGAGCCGACTCACGTCGGCTGCTACGATCAAAGAAGACGCCCTCGAATACCGCGTGGCTGCAGGCGATTCTGCCTCTCCTGGGGGAGAGGGCCGGGGTGAGGGCGGACGATTACGCTTCATCGACCTCTTCTGCGGCATCGGCGGCTTCCGCATCGCGTTCGAGCGCGCGGGCTGCCAATGCGTCTTCTCCTCCGACTGGAACGAGAAGGCGCAGGATACCTACGAAGCCAACTTCGGCGAGCGACCGCACGGCGACATCCATTCCGTGCCGGACAACGCCATTCCGCCGCACCACATCCTGTGCGCCGGCTTTCCCTGCCAGCCGTTCAGCATCGCGGGCGTCTCCAAGAAACTGAGCCTTGGCAAGAAGCACGGGGAGCGCGCCCGCCACGGGTGCGACAAGATGCGCCTCGCATCGTGCAACCGGGAATGTGTTCCTCGATGGCGACGAACACCACACGCGAGGCGCGTGTGCTCCCCTTCGTGCTGGAAAACGTCAAACACCTCCAGCGCCACGACCAGGGCCGCACGTTCCAGATCATCCACGACACCCTGACCAACGCGCTCGGCTACCACCTTTACCATCGCGTGATCGACGCGCGGAGCGTTGTGCCGCAACACCGGGAACGCATCTTCCTCGTCGGCTTTCGCGAACGGCGCGCGTTCGAGTTCCCGGAATTCCCGGCGGAAGGCCCGAAGCTCGAATCCATCCTCGACGCCAATGTGCCGGACAGGGTTAAAAGCCTTTCAACCACGGATAAACACCGATGAATTCGCCGCAAAGGAACACAAGGAACGCAACCGGCTTTTCAACTTTAGAACTCATCGTCCATAGACTTTCAAGCGCAACAGGCATGGACTATGAGTCATGCGGAAACGTGACTCAACCCTCCTCTCGCTCGGTCTCAACGTGCGGCGTCAGCGTGAAGCGAAGGACTTGACGCAGGAAGCGCTGGCCGAGAAAGCCGGCCTTGACCAGACCTATATCAGCGGCATCGAACGTGGAGTCCGCAATCCCGGCATCAAGAACGTGGCGCGCATTGCCAAGGCACTCGGCATCACGACTGCCGAACTCTGCAAAGGAGTCTCCTCGTGAACCGGCGGAGCAACCAACCCGCTGCGCTCCGCGAACAGTCACCGCCATATCGCGTGACTGCCGATGCGTCTCCCTCTCCTGGGGGAGAGGGCCGGGGTGAGGGCAGACGTC
>CAYSDO010000174.1:0-8517 GCA_964429665.1 uncultured Bifidobacterium sp. | reverse complement strand
GAAGCGTCCGGCGCACCCTCAAGATTCCAAGAAGCGATGAGTTCATCCCACTCAATACGCGCGCGGATGGGTCGCGAAGTGAGAACAAACCCGCCCGAAGTGTCACCAGAAGACCTGACAAAACCGCGAAATGAGTTGAACGCGATGAATTGATTGCCACGTGCAGTGCGAGATTCGCCGCCCGTTGCCATAAGGTTGAAACAACCACAGGCGAGCATAAAGACGATGCAGAGATATCCGGAACGCATGACGGGAGGATATTGACGATGATGCCCGTCTTCCACCAGTGAGATTTGAATTCTTTCATACGGCAAAACACTCGGGAAACATTGTTCACTGAAGCACAAAGACATATTGCGCCAATGCGATTTCGGACGACTGTGGCTTCAGTTGTGGCCGGAACAAGCCGATGCTTCAAGAAGGTCGGAGAACAGGAAACTGAGACGATGAAAGTGATCCAACCCAACTGCCGCGTGCAATTCGCTGCCGAGGACATTGACTTTATCGTGTCAGTGCTGGGCACGCGGCTCGGGAATGCAGAATGTCTCGTCAAACTGCTCGCTGATGAGGATTCCCGGGATCAGATTCTCGATGACGAAGCCCTACTCCACGCATTGCTGGAACGCGGTGGCTGCCTGCGCGTCTCCACTCATTTCTATTTCTACATCCTCGTTCGAAACGTCTTTCGCCGCGCCGACATCAAGGACCGCGCCGTGGCGGATTACGTCGCGGAAGTATTGACCGAATTTGCCCGCACCGAACGGATGCGCTGCATAGTCCCTGGTCAGGCAAACGTAATGGATTACTTCTTCGAAATGCTCGCCGCGCTCCAGACTGCCGACGATAGAACGAGCTTTCAGATTCGCGTGCACATCGGCAATCATTCATTGTTTCTGTCCGGCGTATTTCACGAACGGATCCGATTCCGCGCAGAAAAGAAAGGCTTCCCCGATTTGAAATACTACGAAGCGCTGGGTCGCAGCCATTACCGCGCTGCAAGTGATCATCGTTTGGCACAACGCTACGAGCTCACAAACATTCTTTCCACGCTTTCGGAACGATTCGATGCAACACGCCGGGCCCTGAATGATATCTCGGACCGACTTTTCTCGCTCGGGGAAAGCGGTGAATCCGTGGAGCGGTTGCTGATCACAAGGCAATGATGGCTTGGGCAACCCTTTACTCAAATCCAATGACCCAAGATGGGTTCTCGCAACTGGCTTCCGAGCTCAGGTCAGTCAATCAATCCAAGCTTCCTGATTTCTGAGATTGTGAGAGCGGATTCGATCTGAAGAATTGTCTGCCATCCGCGTGCTGCACCGGCATCAATGTTTTCCTGCCGGTCGTCAATGTACAGGATCTCTGAACCGCGTTTGCCCGACATTTTTTCCAACGCATCGTATATCTTCGCCGCTGGCTTCATAGCACCAACCTCGTGACTGTAGATGTAGCCGTCGAAGTTTGCGAAGAAGGGAAACGCCCGCTGGATATGTTCCACTGCGAGATCGTTCGTGTTCGAGAATATGTAGGTCGGGATGCCATTTCGCCGGATAGCCGCGTGCAATGCAGTCATCTCCGGCATTTCGGTGAAGATGTCCGCGAAGTGGCTGCTGAAACCGTTGATGTTACCGCGAAAGCTTGTTTGGGCGCACACCTCATTGAAGAACTCCTGCCGAGTCATCAAGCCGGTCTCGTAACGATGGAGCAACGGCGTTTGATCGAGGAACTTCTGCACCTCTGCCGCAGGCATTTCAGATTGCGCGGCAATACGTCTGCCTGCGATGGAGTAATCAAAGTCCAAAAGAACCTTGCCGAGATCGAAAACGACGATGGATGGCTTTGGCATGGAATGTCAGTGCATCTCGCGACGCCCCTCGAGAGCGCGACTTAAGGTGAGTTCATCCGCAAACTCGATTCCGCTGCCTGCTGGGAGACCAAACGCGATGCGGGAAATCCTGAGTCCCGCACGGGCGAGCCGTTTCGCCAGATAGAAACTGGTCGCATCGCCCTCCACATCAGTGCCGAGTGCGATTACGACTTCTTTGATCGGCTCGGTTGCAAGACGCTTCTCCAATTCCGTAATCTGCAAGTCCTCCGGCTCGACGCCGTCCAGTGGGGAAATCTTCCCTCCAAGGACGTGGAACTTGCCGCGAAACGTGCCGGACTTCTCGACACTCAAGATATCCACAGCACGTTCGACCAAACAGATCAAAGAACCATCCCGCCGCGCGTCATCGCAAATCGGGCAGGGAGATTTTTCGGTCAACGCACCGCATGTCGTGCAAAAACTGATGCGCTCGCGGGCTGTGATAATAGCATCGGCGAGTTGCTTCACCGCTCCGGTTTCTGCCTGCACCAGATGCAACGCAATGCGCTCCGCCGAACGCGGCCCAACGCCGGGCAGCCTGCTCAACGCGGCGATCAGCGTGGTGATGGAGTCAGGAAGCATGACGAATGCAAAATCAAAAATTAAAACCCCGGTAGCTTCATACCCGCTGTAACCTTGCCCAACTCGGTGTTCGAGATTTCCTTCGCCTGATTCAACGCCTGATTCGTCGCGGTCAAAATCATATCTTCAAGCAGTTGCACATCACTAGGGCTCAATGTTGCCGGGTCAATCTTGATCCCGGCGATCGTGCCATCACACATGGCGGTGACTTTGACCGCCCCACCGCCGCTGGAGGTTTCGACAGCCCGCACCGCGAGTTGCGCCTGCACCTGCTCCATCTGCTCTTGCATTCTCGCCGCTTGTTTCTGGAGTTGAGCAATGTTGAACATAAAAGAAGTCAGTTGCAGGGTGCGGAACTCAGGTCAGGCACGGACTTCCACGATCTGCCCTTTGAAAACTTCCAGCGCCTTCTGGATCAGCGGATCATTCTTGAAATCGTCCTTGTTGAACGCCACGGGTGCGGCGGGCTTCTCTTTCGCCACAGGAGTAGAAGCGGAAGATTTGGGAGCAGCCGGCGAATTTTTCGGTGCTGGCGATTCGGAAGTCGGGCCCGCCACAGCAACCGACGCAATACGTGCACGACCGGCAGGTGCGTCCGCCTTGATGAACCTGATCTGCGCACCTGGGTGACCCAGTTCCGTAAGTTTGGTCTGAAGCAACGTGTGATTGCGGGCGTTGTCAACCAGCCCGCGATGATCGTCAAACTCCGGATCAAATCCGATGATGAATAATCCTTTTTCGAAGGACACGGGATGAGCTTCGAGCAGATAAGTACGCATGAACGGACTTGCACGACCTGCAACTTCAACGAGCTGTGACCAGAGCGACTCCAGATCGGCAGTAGAAGCCGGAGGCGCAGCCGGCGCGAAGACGCTGACAGAGGCAACAGGCGTAATCTTGGCGGGAATTGCCGGTGCCGCTGGCTGCGAAACTGATGGTGGCGACTGACGTGAAACCACGCTCGCTGCGACGGGAACGGTCGCCGCAACAGGCGTGCCTGCCGCGCCCTGCCCCCTCAACGCATTCAATTGTTTCAATACGCTGTCAATGCTCACGGCATTCCGCGCTTCGATGGCACGAAGCAAAGTGACTTCGATCAAAATCTTCTTGGATGCGGCATCGCGAAGCCGGAGCTCGGCATCGGCAAGAACTTCGAGGATTCGCGTGAGAGAGTCGGTGATCGCCATCGCGGACTGTTCCCTGAGCGCGGCGACTTCCGCCTCGGAAACTTCCATCAAGCTCAGATCACCTTTTGAGACTTGGAACAAAATCAAATTGCGGAAGTGGCTGAGCAAATCTGAAAGCAGACGGCCCAGGTCTTTGCCCTTTTGCGCTAGATCGTTTAGTTGGTGCAGCGTCGTGTGAATCTCTCCCGCGAGCACTGCGCGACTGAGTTCAAGAATTTGTCCCTGTGCGGTCAGACCAAACATTGTGAGCACGTCAGGCTCTTCGATCTTGTCGCCGCAAAAGCTGATGAGTTGATCCAGTGTGGATTCGGCGTCACGCATACCGCCGTCCGCGCCGCGCGCAATCGCATACAGCGCCGCTTGATCAACCGTCACCTTTTCCTTGGTCGCAATCTCGCCAAGATGTTTGACGATGAGCGCGGTGGGGATACGACGCAGATCGAAGCGCTGGCAGCGGGAAAGAATTGTCGCCAGCACTTTCTCGGGATCGGTCGTGGCAAACATGAACTTCACGTGCGCCGGCGGTTCTTCGAGCGTCTTGAGCAGCGCATTAAACGCGGCGGTCGAGAGCATGTGAACCTCGTCAATGATGTATATCTTGAACTTGCCGCTGGCGGGAACGTATTGGCATGTCTCGCGCAACTCCCGCACCTGCTCGACACCGTTGTTGCTCGCGCCGTCAATCTCCAGCACGTCCATCGCACGACCATCAGTGATTTCCTTGACGCGATCATCGTTGTCATCGAAGTCCACCTTCGGCCCGCCGGTGCAGTTCAGACACTTTGCGAAAATTCTGGCAATGGTCGTCTTACCCGTGCCGCGCGGCCCACAGAACAGATATGCGTGAGCAATACGATTCTGCTTGATGGCGTTGCTAAGCGTGTCGGTGACGTGCTCCTGCCCGACCACATCGGCGAACCGTTGCGGGCGGTACTTGCGGGCTATGACTTGATAGGACACGGCAGAAGTGTGAATTAAAAATTAGAAATGCAAAATGCAAAATGCAAAATGAGATCGGCACAAGGTCTTCATTTGTAATTTTCCATTTTTAATTTTGAATTGAAAGGATGCCAGGGTGACCACGGCAGATACGGAGCAAACTACCGTTGCTGCCTTCCGGCCCTGGCGGGGTTCGTAAGTCCACATTCCATGGGCCCTGGCACCGCAAACTGTGCGGGAGCGCGGCAACGGCTTCAAGCTAAAATCCCTGTTTTGAGTCAACTCTCCTGAGCTTGGCCCACCAGCACCACAAACTCCCCCTTGAGCGAGCGGCCTTTCGTTTTCTCGATCAATTGCGCCGGTGTTCCTCGAAGAAACTCCTCGAACTTTTTCGTCAGTTCCCGCGCCAAAACAACCAATCGATCCGGAAACACTTCGTTTAGTTCATTCAGAATCTTCTCAATCCGATAAGGAGATTCATATAAGACCAATGTCCCGGTAACTGCTTCGAGGGCTTCAAGTCGATTTCGGCGCTGTCCGGATTTGTGAGGAAGAAATCCGACAAAGTGAAACTCATCTGTCGCCAGCCCGCTCGCAGTCAATCCGGCCACGAGCGCACAGGCACCGGGCACAGCCTCAACTCGAAACCCTGAGGCAATCGCCGCTCGCACGACACGTTCGCCGGGATCGCTGATGCCTGGACTGCCCGCGTCTGTCACGAGCGCGACTTTTTCACCGCGCTTCAAACGTTCCACGATTTCTTCGCTGCGTTTCGCTTCATTAAATTGGAAATAGCTCAGGAGGGGGCGGGAGATTTCGAAATGCTTGAGCAATTGCCCGGTCCGGCGCGTGTCCTCGGCCGCAACAACATCACATTCGCGCAAGGTACGTAGCGCACGCAGGGTGATGTCTTCCAGGTTGCCTATCGGCGTGGCAACGAGATAGAGCGTGGACGGCTGGAGCGCAGGCAATTGCATGCGACAAGCCTAGCTCTCAATTTCAGGGCGCGAAACTCATTTCTGCATGCATGGTAAAAGCGGCCCACAAACAGAATTACTCAGTCAGAGAGGTTCAACCAAACTTTCTTTTCAATCGCTCAGCATCATAAGCCAGTCGCTGCTCAGAAGTCATCGCACCAAAATCCGGAATCGTGGTGGAGGCCTTACGACCTCCGACACTGGCAGTTGAATTTGTCTGGGCTGCCTGATTGCCAAGCATTTCTACTGTCGCCCTCCGGGCGGCGCTGCCATCGTAACTCATCGCTTGGTCGGTCAGCTTGAGGTCCTCCTCCAGCGGGCGTTGTGGCTTGATGCCTTTGCCTTGGAGCACGCCGTGATACGCGCGGACGGCTTCTTCAGGATTGATCTTTCCGTCGGTGATCAACCGCAGCATCTCGATGAACGCAAGTTGATGCTCCGCGTTGTTGATCTTGCGACCAAACAAGGCTACGCGTGCGCCATACTTCTGCGCGTCGTGGATCAGTCGAAACGCATCATAAGTCGTCCCCGCGCTGCCGCCGAGGATGCCGACGACGAGATTGGGATCATACTGCGCCAACTCCTCCATCGCCTTCGGACCGTGATAAACGATCTTCAGAAAAACCGGTCGCCCCGCGTCCGGCACGCCGGCGAGAGTACGCAAAATGTTGTCGTTGATGAATTCGCCGAGCTTTTCCGGCGCGATGCCGCTGTCCACGTTCGGATCAAACACTTCGAGGAAATGTCGGAAGCCCTTTCGCTCCGCTTCTTCGCGAAATTCTTTGTACCACAGCAGCGCCTCGCGATCCTGATCGAGTTCGTTGACATAGGTGATTGAGTAAAGCCCAAGATTCGCGCCGGGAAAATTCCCTTTGCCATCCCGCTCACACTCCACCTCGCCACATTGAATATGATCAATGCTTGCCGAACGAAATGGCTGCGACGGCTCGCGCGTGTAGCAACCGTGCCGCACCGCCCAAACATCCGTCGTGTCGTTCGCGCGCGCCGCAGGCGTGACGTGCGAGTTCTTGAAGAGGCCTTCCTTGATCGCAAGCTGTTCGGTGACGTACGCAGACATCAACATGATATCCACGAGGCCCTGATGTGTGACCTCGCGAATGATGTCCAGAAACTCGGGCAAGTTGCGGTAGCCGAATTCGCCGCGTGACCAGACTTCGGGCGAAAACTGCGCGGGCCTTGATCCGCGCTTGGCCAGATACCCCCGCGGCCCCGGTGCGCGCACGCCGAACGCCATGTCGGCATCCTTCGCGTCTGCGATAATGAAAGCGCGCGAATTGCGATTCGCTTTGATCTCGGAAAGTTTTTGGTCGAGGGATTTCATTAAGCCTTTCATGAATACTGAATAGTCCAATGAACCACCCCGTCATTATTCAAAGACAAATAGAGAGTTCCCATATCTCCCCAAACGAGGAAATACCCTTCGTCCTTGTCCTGCACACGATCGAAATAATACTCCGGTGGTAATTCGTACGGCAGCAACGGAACTGGTTTTTTGCCGATAGGCATGAGAGTGCCAATCGTACATAGGAAATTTCCAGGAAGACGCTCCTCCCCTTGAATCCACTCTGGTATACCTCCGATCTTGCTGCCGCTAATGGTCAAAATGCCGTAAAAATGCTCAAATTCCTCCAACTTCAAATCAGCGTCGGCAACATAATCAAATGTTCGATGGATCGATGCGTGCCACGGATGAAGTTTCCAACGATTGCTCGGCATCTGCGTCGCTTCGATCAGACTTTGGCGCTCAAGACGCATCCATTCAAAATGAAGGCCGTGCTTGTCGCATTCTGTCCAATCTTTGCCGAAAATTCCGTCAGCGAAAATAAGGAGTATTTCACCGGGTAATTTTCCTACTATGTCCATCGAGTCGGAAAAACAAATTTGCGACACGAAGCTCATCGGCAGCCCCGATTTTCCGACTGGCCACTCCCTATTAGATGGCCAGTACGGGAGACCTCCAACTTTGGATACTGCTCGGTGTACGGGTTCGCCTTTTGCGAAGGCCAAAATATCAACAAGCCTTCCGCTTGGCCGTTGTGTTGAAAACACCTCGGCTCTCAATTGCTCTATGACACCGATGTGGTATGGGGTTTCCACACTCGCGACACTGGGATAGTGCTTTCTGAACTCGCGTTCAGCCTTTGCGGTTGGCCAGCCTTGAAGATGCGGCCACAGTTTCAAGGCATGAGACCGCACTTCCTCACGCAGTTTTCGTACGGAAAACAACTGAGACCATTTTTCAACATCAACACGTTGGTGAATCATGGCCAATTGCCCTACTTCATTTGCGCGAGAATTTGATCCGTGATCGCCTGCACGGCTTTCTCTGCTTCCGCATCAAAGCCGATGGCGTTTTCTGGACTGCCTTGCACCTGACAACTCGCTCCTGGTCGCCACTCGCCGCTGTCGCAAAGCTCGCACTCCTTCATTCCGTAACGCGGATCCACGAAGCCCAAGCTCTGCTTGATGTTTAGCAAGTCCTTCATCTGCGGACCGGTGAACGTGTTGATCGGCTTGCCGAGTTGCCCCGCCACCACGATCGTGCGGCAATACGCCTCGATAATCTCCATCCGCCAGTAGGCTTCCTCGATGTTGTTGTGCGACCACGTCACGACGCCGTGATTCGCCATCAGGATCGTGTTGTATTGGTCGGTCAAATCGGCGACGAGTTTGCCCATGTCCGGCGAACCCGGCGTACGATACGGCGCGACGCCTACCGAGCAAAACACTTCGTACTCCGGCAACATGCAAGTCGGCGGCGCAATGTTCGCCACCGCGAAAGCCGTCGCGTAAGGCGGATGACAATGACACGTCGCGATCGCCTTCGGCTGTCGCTTCATCATCTGCAGGTGCATCAGGATTTCACTCGTGCGCTTCTTCGTTCCGCAAAGCTGGTTGCCCTCGAAATCCACGAGGCACATGTCCTCCGGCTTGAGCGAGCCTT
>CAYSDO010000173.1:0-8613 GCA_964429665.1 uncultured Bifidobacterium sp. | reverse complement strand
ATCACAATGCTCCGACGCGGCTGTTTTGAGAATCTCGCCTGGTGGATCGCCAAGGGCCAGTTGGGTTGTGACAGTCAAGCCGTGCGTGCGAAACGTGACCGCCGCACTTTCCAGATATGCACGGTCGGTTTTCATCTCCTCGGACTCGGTGAGCTTGAGATGGTTGAAATTTCGGGCCACCCAGCCATCGGCCACGTGGACGAGCAGCAGTTCCGAGCCTAGTTGCTTCGCGAGTCTGGTGACGTGCGGGAGCAGGCTTTGGTCGGCTTGACTGTTTTCCAATGCGACAAGAATTTTGCGATACATAAGCGTTGTGTGTTGTGCGTGGCTTGCCGCGCCAACGCGTGACTTGGGTGGTCAGTCGCGGCCGGCCTCCATATCGCTCCAGCCACCCCAGGCCCGCGTCCAGGTATTTGTTTTTCTGCGGTAAATAAAATGCACCAATATCATCGTCGCGGTCAGGCTTGCAAACGTCCACCAAAACCAGCGCCTTTCATGGAACAGTGCGATGCCAACGAGGATGCAGGTCCATTTGATGAAACGGAACCAGACTGGTTGCGCGCGGCGCGAGAATGCAATGCGTGCTTCGAGGCGGAGTGCGTGGGCAAGTGGGGTCATTCAGTTTCCCTTCCTATTTTGCGCCGGTCATCCAGGCGGTGAGGCCGAACGTGTCGGCCAGAAGTTTTACGTTGAGAATGATGATGATGACCGCGGTGATCCATGCGAGCACTTTCACCCAAGTCGAGCTGGTGAACTCACCCATCTTGCGCCGGTCGCTGGTAAAGAGCACCAACGGAACGACAGCAAACGGCAGTTGCAGACTCAAGATCACCTGGCTGAGGACAAGCATATCGGTCGTCTTGCTGTCGCCATAGATGGCGGTGACGATGACCGCAGGAACTATTGCGATGAGCCGCGTGATGAGCCTGCGCAGCCACGGGCGCAGGCGGATGTTCAGGAAACCCTCCATCACGATCTGTCCTGCGAGGGTACCGGTGAGCGTGGAGTTCTGGCCCGACGCAAGCAGCGCCACTGCGAAGAGCGTGCTAGCGAGACTCACACCCAGCATCGGCGAGAGCAGTTTGTGAGCATCCTGGATTTCGGCAACGTTTTGCCCGGTGCCGTGGAAGGTCGCGGCCGAGACAATGAGGATGGCCGCGTTGATGAAGAGCGCAAACATGAGCGCCACCGTCGAGTCAATGGTGGCGAACTTGATCGCCTCACGCCGGCCCTCGGGTGTGGGTTCGTATTTGCGCGTCTGGACGATGGAGGAGTGAAGGTAGAGATTGTGCGGCATCACTGTCGCACCGAGAATACCCATGGCGATGAACAGCATTTTCGGGTTCGAGACGATTTCAAACCTGGGCAGGAAGCCACCCAGCACGGCGGTCACGTTCGGCTGCGAGAAAATGATTTCCGCCAGGAAACATCCGCCTATGGTGAGGATGAGGGTGATGACGAGAGCCTCGATGTAGCGAAAGCCCTTGTTCTGAAGAAACATCACCACCAGCACGTCGAGCGCGGTGATGCACACACCCCAGACCAGCGGGATGCCGAACAGCAGGTTCAGGGCAATCGCTGAACCTACAACCTCGGCAAGGTCGCAGGCACAGATGGCGGCTTCACAAAGCAACCAAAGCACGATGGACACGGGTTTGGAGTAATGATCGCGACAGGCCTGCGCGAGATCGCGACCGGTGACGATGCCGAGCTTGGCGCAAAGCGATTGCAGGAGGATCGCCATGAGGTTCGAAATGAGAATGACCGAGAGCAGCGTGTACCCGAACTGGGAACCGCCCGCGAGGTCAGTGGCCCAGTTGCCGGGGTCCATGTAGCCGACGGCGACGAGATAGCCAGGGCCGGAGAACGCGAGCATCTTGCGCCAGAAACCATGCGAACGCGGCACGGCAATGGAACGATGAACTTCTGCGAGGCTGGGCGTGCCGGCAGGCAAACGCCAGCCGGCTTCGGGCTTGGCAGGTTCTATGACAGTGGGATCTTTCATGCGAATCAAAATCGAACGGACAAGCCTGCAAAGGGATTCAGGTCATCGGCAGATCGGGTCACGCCACAGTTGATGCCAGCATCAAGTTGGAGATTTTCAGTCAACCCATACGTCAGGCCAACGTCCATCGTACCGATCCAGTCAGAGTTCTTTTCCGCGCTGACCAGGCTGAAGAATTCCACGTAACCGGCCAGCGGGCCGTAGATGTCGTGGCTGAACGTGACCGAATTGATGAATTCAAGATGATGGCTGCTGCCAATGGCATCTCGGTTGAAATCAAATTCTGTCATCAACCCCATGGACCAATCGTGCGGCAGCGAAACGGCGAACGGAAAAATGATGCCGCCTTCAACTGAGTCGTTGCCAAGGTCATGTTGGTGCGTGGGGAACTTCACGAACGGCATCATCGCAAACGCTGTATCGCCGTCGTCGTTGCCCCACAAATTGATTTTCAAACGGGTGGTAATGTCGCCGAAACCGGATTGGGACGTGGTGGTCGCTGCGATATGGTCACTGACTCGTTCACGGGTAAAGGGTTGAAGGATTAGCTGGAAATCAACATTGTTGAGCAAGCCCGCCTTCAAATTGGAGGTCGCCACGGAAAAGCTGTCCGTGCGCGTATCCGCGCCATCCCTGGTGTCACGGTCATGTGTGGCATTGATCAAATCCATTTCAATCTGGAAATGCCCCGCATCCACGGTGAAAGGGCTTTCCGTTTTGTCGGGCCGGTCTGTGGACATTTCTCGAAGACGGTTCCCTGGAACTGGCTTGAACAGGTGGAATGCGCTTTTCTCCTGCGCGCCAGCTTCTGGGATCGCAGAAGCCGCGAGCATGACGCAGGCGGCAAAGTTTCTTCCAATAGTCACGGCACGAAAATACCAGCTATATTGTTTGAGTCAAGCAACAGATTTAGAAATGACTAACTTTTCTTATTTCTGGTACCCGCGCTGATTCCGTCTTCGGGGCAGTCAACCTGTGATCTTGCGCATCAGGCTGCGTGCGCGCCTGACCCACACACGGTCGCGCCTGCGCTGGAAGGACGCCGTGTGGGGCGCGTCTGCGAGAACATCCTTCAGTTGTGCGCGGGCCGGTTCGGATTGATTCTTTGCAAGATACAATTCGGCGAGCTGGACCTTGGCGCGGGGATAGGAATTGTTGGCAACGACGTATTCCCAAGATTGTATTGCCGCGTCTGTTTCGCCAAGCGCGGCGAGCGTCTCGGCGTAGGCCATGGCGGTGTGATTGTAATCGTGCTTTGGATTTTCTCGCAGAACGCCCTGAAGCAGCGGCTTGGCCTCGGCGGCTCGTTTCTGGCGGATGAGGCACTGGCCGAGATGCGCGCGAGTGTCGAGATCGTTCGGATCGCGCTCAAGCGAGGCGTGGTAACATGCCTCGGCCTGATCCATCTTGCCCTTCTGGAAATAAATGTCGCCTAGCTCGGAGTGATGATGTGCCTTGTCGAGATTGTGGATGAGCGCCTGAAGCTCCTTGATGCGTTTTCGATTATAGGCGCCGGGCAGTTCAAACCCACTGTTCACTGATGAACCGCGATAGACGCTGAAGAAATACCAGAACGCAGCCACACCCGGCAGCGCAAGCAGAGCGATTACCCAGAGCCATTCACGACGGCGGATGGCGTCAATCACGAACCACAAGATGATCAAGCTGAACAGACCAAAGCCTCCCAATCTCAGCCACATCTCAGCCCAAAACCCATCCGGCGCCGTTGTGTCGAGGGATTCCATGGCTTGAGACTATTCCGCGGGATTGGGCGTGACAAGGCCGGAGGGGCAATCAGGAGATGGTTATGATAATGCCATTCACAAAGAAAGGAGGAAGGCATTCTTCAACAAGAATTACAATTCACCACACGATTTGCGTTGACCTCTCTCTCGCTGGAAAGATGATTCCTAGATTGTGAATCGCATCCAACGCATAGGTATCATTACGGCGGGCGGTGACAGTCCTGGACTTAACGCCGCGATTCGCGGCGTCGGCAAGACGGCGCTGGCCTCGGGCATGGAACTGATTGGCTTTCGCAGCGGATTTCGGGGACTTGCTGAAAATCTCACGCTCAAGCTCGACAAGCGTACGCTTGCGGGAATTCTTACCGTCGGCGGCACCATCCTCGGAACGGGTCGCGACAAACCACACAAGATGGAGATCAACGGCACTATTCGTGACATGACGGATGTGATCGCCCGCAACTATAAACGTAACCGGCTCGACGCGCTTGTGTGTATCGGCGGTGGCGGCACTCACAAGAATGCGCTGCGCCTTATTGAGAAGGGGCTAAACATCGTCACGTTGCCCAAGACGATTGACAACGACGTGGCGCTCACTGATTCGACCATCGGCTTCGACACCGCACTGGACATCGCCACCGAGGCAATTGACCGGCTGCACAGCACAGCGCACAGTCATCATCGCATCATCATCGCGGAGATCATGGGTCACCGCGCCGGCTGGCTGACGTTGGGAGCGGGCATTGCTGGCGGCGCTGACGTCATTTTGATTCCGGAAATTCCATACGATGTGCGGAAAATTGCCGCCGCAATCCGCGCGCGCAGCAAGGCAGGAACAAAATTCAGCATCGTGGCCGTGGCAGAAGGCGCTCTCGCCGTGGAGGACGCCAACGCATTCACCACGGCGGCGTGGCATAAGAAGATCGCCAAGAATAAAGCGGAGAAACAGCGGGCAAAACAGGAGTTGATGCGACTCGCGGCAATGCATGCGGGGAACACGCTTCGCCTGGCCAAACAACTCGAAGACCTGACGAAACTGGAAACGCGCGTTTCGATTCTCGGCTATGTGCAACGCGGCGGCACGCCGTCTTCGGGCGACCGCCTGCTTGCCACGCGTCTCGGCACGGCGGCGGCGGAACTGATACAGCAAAAGATTTTCGGCGTGATGGTGGCGTCACGCGGCGAAGGTGTGAAGCCCGTTCCGATTGTAGAGGTGGCGGGCAAACTCAAGACAGTACCCACGGACCACTCATGGATCACCGCCGCACGCCGCGTTGGAACAGCCTTCGGAGATTGAACACGCCTACGGCTTATTGAACAGGACATCGCCCTTCGTTCCCAGACTGCGGCCCGTTGCAGGTGTGCCTCCATCGTCCGTGCCATCTTCGCCCACGCTGTAAAGCAGCCAGCTTGTGCCCTGCGGACGATAAACCAAGTCCTTCTCCGTAAATGGATCGGTCGGAACACGTGGGAGATAACGGGGAACGAGGTCACTGAGTTGGGTCGGTGGTTGTCCGCGCTCGATTTGATAAATCCGCAAAGCGAGTTCGGCGGTGATCAACCTTCGCTTCGCCGCCGATATATCGTGTTTGTTTTTCGTGCCCTTCAAAACAGCACGGCTTTGCCACCAATCCACGAAGTTGCGAATAGGATTGAAGCTGCCCTGTCGTGCGTGCCGCATGAAGGCTTTTTCATTTGTTATTACCTCGTTCCATGTCACTGCATTGGTTTCCATCGCTGCCAATTCTGCAACAACTGCCACCGATTGCTCGCGGGAAAGCTTCGGGACGATGCGGACGAGTGCCGAGCAACCGATGGCTTCACATGCCATGCCGACCATTCGGCTTATGAGCACCCCACCTCGACTCACCTCATTTCCAAACCGGATGCAGTCGAGGTAGCTCCGGGCTGCGTCGTTTGTTCGCCCTTCAAGTTCCGCCAACCGCCCTTCGCCATTCAGTAATTGAGCCAGTCTTTTCTGCCCTGCCAGATCAGTCATCACGTTCGTGAAGTTCAGGATAATCAACGCGGTCGGCAGCGAGCATTTTCGAGACAATCCGGTGCGAATGAGTTCCAGCGCCGCCCCATTGCTGCGGATGCATGATTGAAGCGCCTCCAAGTTCATCGTATTCGCATTTCCTACGTCGGCTGTGACAAGCGCGCTTGCATTGGTGAAGTCGTCGTAACCGTTCGGGCTGGGCAGCGGCGGGAAAGTCGCAGGCTCACGATGCAGCGAAATGACCGTCGCGAAATAACCAACCGCAAGAATCACAGCTAGTCCTATGAATACACGGCGCAGATTTTTCATTGGGGATTGCAGTTTGACCTATCTACGTACGACGTCAACCTTTCGGCTGGTTTCAGCAAGCCCACCTGAACACAATCCATCCATGCCTTTGTTTAACTCGTTCAAACTGCCGCTCGCGCTACTGTTGCTTCTCCCTTTTGCAGGATGTCGTACCACGCCTTCGCCCGAGTCGCTTCACCGCTACGAATTCAAACAGCCCCACATGGGCACACTGTTCACAATCACATTATTCGCATTGAACGAACACACCGCCCGTGCGGCATCCGATGCCGCGTACGAGAAGATCGCCTTGCTGGACAGCATGATGACCGATTACGACCCCGACAGCGAATTGATGCAGCTTTGCCGAAAGCCTTTCGGTGAACCCGTGCGTGTTAGCGACGAGCTGTTCGATATTCTGCAACGATCGCAGAGGATTTCCGAACTCAGCGATGGTGCATTCGATGTGACAGTCGGCCCGCTTGTCCGGCAGTGGCGACGGGCCCGTCGGGCTCAAACGCTGCCGACACCAGACCAGATCCATCAAGCCCGGGAGTCCGTCGGCTGGCGCAAACTCAAACTCGATTCACAAAATAAGACCGTCACGCTGACCGTGCCAAAAATGCAGCTCGATCTTGGCGGCATCGCCAAAGGCTACGCGGCGGACAAGGCCCTTGAGGTGCTGCGTCAACACGGAATCACGCGTGCGCTTGTGGCGGCCAGTGGAGATATTGCAATCGGCGACCCCCCGCCCGGCAAGCGCGGCTGGCGTGTGGGTGTTGGCTCGCCTGCTTACAAGCAGGCCCGTTCCGCCACACAGGAAAGCCAGGCCGGCACGTCTGTCAGCGAGCCGCTTGAAGAAACCATTCTTCTCGCCAACACTGCCGTTTCCACCTCGGGAGATGAGCAACAATTCGCAATCATTGGGGGTGTTCGCTATTCGCACATCGTTGATCCTAGGACGGGAGTCGGTCTCACGAATCTGCTTCAGGTTTCAATTCTCGCCGAACATGCCACGGATACGGACGCATTCGCCACGACGGTCTGTGTTCTTGGCAAGGAAAAGGGCTTGCAGGTGATCAAGTCACAGCGCGGCATGAAGGCGATATTCCAATCGGGCAGTGCACACTGAGGATCCGCGCCTCAAGTCCGGGACTACGCCGTCAAAGCCTTGAGCAGGTTTCGGAGAAACACCACGTTGTCGCACTCCACGTAATTCATCGTTCCGCCCATGCGGGCAAAACTCTTGCAGAAGCGGAGATAGTACGCCGGATTGTCCTTGGGCGGTTCGCCTTGGCGCCAGTCCCAATTCCCGCCATCCTGCAGGTCCACGACAAATAGAGTGTGTCCACTGACAACCTTACGTCCAGATTGCAGGCGCAAATTGTTCACGCAACTGAGGCTTTTCTCAAACACCTGAGGTGCCATGATGGCCGAGCCGACGCTCAACACCACACCGTCATCCAGTCCATCCACGGCCCGACCGAACAGCGCGAAGTCCGTCGTAGCCGCGCGACCGATTGCAGCGCCATTAAACATGGGATGATTGGAAATGATGTCATACCCGATGCCGGGATGCACCGTGAACGGAAGATTATGCCGGAACGCCTGTGCGAGGATGGAGGTGGCCGGGTGACGGTGTTTAACCTCGATGCGACCCGACGGAAGCTGGTGATTCGTTATGGACTGCAGCAATTCAGCACGAGCCGGCGTCAGTGGATGCGTGGGTTCGGTGCTCAGAAGTTTCTTGAGTTCGTCCGTCGTAGGTAACGTCACGCCATCCTCGGCGATGAAGCGCCCCAGGCTTCGTCCGTAACCTTCGCCACGCAGCGCACCCGCCAGCAAAGCGAGGTGGATGTTGCGACCGGTTTCATCCCATGTGCCGAATGTGCCGGTGGCAACATTGTCACGGACGCTTTCCGCCGTGCGTCCCTGAAACGCCAGCTCCCAATCGTGAATCGTGCCGGCTCCGTTCGTGGCCAGGTGGGTCAACCATCCGCGCTCGATCAGAGAATTCACGACTTCCAACAAGCCGTTCTTCACGAGGTGAGCGCCATAAATGAGCATGACACTCGCGCCGCGTTTGCGTGCCGAGATGATCTTTGTCACCGCGTTGCGGATATGTTCCATGGACGCTTCCGAACACGGTGCGGACTCACTTTGAGAAAACTCCAGGAGCTCCTCCAGAGTGCTGAGATTTCGTCTTTGGGAGAGTGGGAAGGCTTTGATCTTTTTGAGGTCGAGAGGCGTTGGAAAATCTTTCATGTCGCGCCTGCATTTAACCACGGCGGCACTCCGATGAAAACGAATTTTTGCCGTGTGACAGCAGAAGCGCGGTGCGTTGGAGCGGTGTCCCGTAGCGGCGTGCCTCCCCGCCTGCCGTAGAGCCGTGGCTTCCAGCCCGGCGGAAATAGCTCACACATGCAGAGGCGGCCTGACATATTCGTGAGGCTTTAAAAACTCGGACGTTTTTTCTGGGCGGCAAAGATGCCGCCCTCTACGGCGGGCACGGATGCCCACCGCTACGTTTCGCGCCACGTTTCAATTCTTGACGCCACACGTTGCACCCAACACGT
>CAYSDO010000172.1:3931-8615 GCA_964429665.1 uncultured Bifidobacterium sp. | reverse complement strand
TACGCATGAAATGCCACTCCAAACCAATCCTGTGCAATGATCTTGATCAGGCCATCCAAGGCGTAAAGCACCAGCCCCACAGCGAACGCCCATGTTTGACGCTTGTTCGCAAACACGCCGAACAACACCAGCACCGCGGCTGCCATCAAGCAAATGAACAACGCGACGAATTTTCCACCGCCTCCGATGCCTTCCCCAACGGCATCGGCGATCTGGGTGATTCCCAATCCAAAGATGAAGCGGATGTTTGCGCCGAACAGGGAAAAGAGAGTGTTGACGACGGACAAACCGGCCACAGCGTAGAACCACGACGCGCCCGTCCGAATCTGCGCCACCAATCCAGGATCGCCTGCGCTGGAAACATTCGCGCTCGCATCCAGTGGTGGAGGAGTTGCTGCAACTGGCAGTGCGCTCTTGAGTTCCTCAAAGTCCGACACACGCGCCCAGTAATCCGTGTCGCTGCGCATGACCTCGCTTTGTGGGCCGACCCGGCTTTCGCGCACCCAGCCTGTGAGTTGTTCGAGGGTAACCGGGCCGTATTCCTTGCCGTCCGCGCCGCGGACTTTGTAGGTGAGTTCCATAGGGTTGCGAATTGATTACCAGCCATCGCCTTGCGCGACAACTCAAATCTCTGCGATCAATCCCCTTCGTAATTGGGATGCACCTTTGTGCCCCTGCGGCCTTCGGGGCGCAAGTCCACTTCCATGCCCTTCCAATTTTTGCGGCCAAACTTGTCCAGCATCCCGAGACGCCACCGCCATGACATGCCCCAGAACGGATTGTTTGTCGGCCAGAACGAGATGAAATCCAGCTTCGCATCGCGCGCCATCTGGATCGCGCGTTCGATGTATTCGGGTTTGTCGTTCCAGTTAAACAAAAGATATTTCCATTCCAGAATCGGGTCGGTCAGCCCGCGGGCATTGCGGAACTCCGCCATCGTTTTCATCGCCTCGTAGGCTTTCTCGAAATTGCCACGGTGCATGTATTTCTCAGACATCTCGTTCGTCATGCCGTGAACGGAAAAGAAAATGTGACTAAAGTTGAGTGCAGCTTCGCGCTTGGCGTCCGTGTTCAGCAATACACCGTTTGTGGAGGTGACGATGCGGCAATCGGGATTCTTCTTCCGCAACATCGTCAGCTCAGGGCCGATGGTGGGGGAAAGAAACGGCTCGCCCAGGTTAAGGTAGAACAACTGCCGCATTCCAAGCCGCTGCACGAGATCACCCATCTTCTCCATTTCAGCCAGCGGCATGGTAAGTTGCTTGTCCATGCGCAGCCCGGCGGCGTTCTCGCGTGCGCAACCGGTGCAATCCACATTGCACTTCACCGTGTTCTCAAGAAGCATCCCGCGAAATGGCAGGCGCGCTTTTGGAGCGGACTTCGGCGACTCCGCTGGTAGCCGCCGCAGATCGCTGCAACGAACGCAAGTCGGGATGGGCATTTTTCCTCGGGCAAGGTCATCGCGGAATTTCTGCGCCACCGGTCCAAAGAAAACCTCCTCAAAAGAATTCTTCTTTAGATCACCAATGCGCCCGATGCCTTCGTAGTCCTGGCAGTTGCAGGTGACGGTCTGATCGCTGTTGATGGTGATGTTGTATTCTGAGATGCCATCAAGGGCCGCGCAGGAATAGCCGCGACCGGTGAGTTTCGCCTTCAACTCCAGTTTCCAGACCAGCAGCTTCCGGTAGAAATCACTCGCCACCCAGTTGAAGCGACGCTTCGGCGTGGTGCGATTAGCTGCGGGCTGCGGAGTTGCCATGCTGCAAGCTTGCACCGCCAGAAATCTCAGCGGCAAGCTTCTTTTCCGCGAACACCAGCGCCCCAGTAGGGCAATGTTTCACACACTCGGCGGCAACTTTCTGCAAACCCGCTTCAACCTCGTTGTTGAACGGTGCGCTGACTTTCACATCAAACCCGCGTCCAATGAATGCGAGTCCCAGCGGTTCGGCAGCCATCTCGGTAAGCTTCACACAAATCCCGCAGAGGATGCACTTGCCAGGTTCAAAGATGATGCCGCCGGGCTGGAGTTGTTGATCGAACTCGCGACGCTCACTGCGAAAGCGGCCCGCATCCGCGCCGTAAACCTGTGCGTAGTGCTGGAGTACGCAGTTGCCGCTCGAATGGCAGTCGCAGTGCAGACAGCGCGACGACTCTGCCGCAGCTTCATGCCGGGTGTGTCCTGCGCAACGATCACACGGCGATACACTCGCACCTGAGCTTGCATTGCGAAGGAATTGTTGCAATTCACCGGGGTCAAGTCGTCCCATAATGCTCGAAAATGGCTTTTCCGGGCGGCGAGTTGGCTGGCCGCTCACGAAACGATGCACACACTCGGCCGCTGCCCTTCCTTCTGCCATTGCCTTGATGAGCTGCTTCTGTGGTCGCACCACGCTGCCTGCCGCGAACACACTTGCCATCTGTGTTTGACACGTGTTCGGATCGGTCTTGATCAAACTGCCCGTCAGTGGCAGGCCCAGCGCGGCGGCTTCGTCCT
Source organism: uncultured Bifidobacterium sp. (assembly GCA_964429665.1). GTDB lineage: Bacteria > Verrucomicrobiota > Verrucomicrobiia > Limisphaerales > JADLHS01 > JADLHS01. The sequence goes on along the minus strand of CAYSDO010000172.1, from coordinate 6,121 downwards.
TCGCCAGTTCGCCAATCGCGACCAGGATGGCGTCGAATCCACGCGTCAATCCTTCCAGACGGACCTCATTGCCCAAGGTGACTTCCTGTTTGAACTCAACCCCAAGTTTTTGGAGAAGCGAAAGCTCGGCATCAAGCACGGTTGTCGGCAGTTGTTCCTCTGGCAACTCTCGCAGTGTTCCGCCCGCCAGTTTCCGGCGATCCACCACGACAACTTTGTGTCCTTCACGTGACAGATAGAATGCAGCCGCAAGTCCGGTTGGTCCGGCGCCGATGATGACCACGCTTTTGCCTGTGTTGGGTTTCTTAGCTGGGATGCTTGGTTCGGCGCGTTTGAGGTCTTCATCGGTTACGAACCTTTCCATGTCGCGTATGGCTGCCGGTGAATCCCAGTTCCCCCGCCTACAACCCTGCTCGCAGGGGTGATGACAAAGACGGCCAAGAACCCCCGCCAAAGGCAACGTCTGACGAACCGTTGTTATCGCTTCGTCCAACCGCTCTGTGTGGATATGTCTCAGCATCGAGGGGATGTTCAACAAGAGCGGACACAAACGATGACAAGGCGACAGGCAGTCACCCACGTGATCGCTAAACAGGAGCTCCAGCGCTGTGCGCCTTGCCTCGTGAACCTCCTCCGTCTCGCTTTCAATCACCATTCCTTGTACGACCTTTGTTCCACATGATGGTACGAGCTTGCCGTTCAATTTTACCAGACACACCTGACAGGAATTAAGCGGGCCGCACTTTTCCAGAAAGCAGAGTGTTGGAATATCAATCGAAAGTTTTCGCGCTGCCGTGAGCACGCTTTCACCCTGTTGAACTTCAACCGGGCGTCCGTCAATCGTAATGGTCAACTTGTCGCTCATTTCACCTCCACCGCGTTGTGTGGACAAACCCGCAGGCACGTGTCGCACCGCGTGCACTTCGCGTCATCAATCACATGTTGTGCGTATGGCGTCATTGGAATGGCATCCACCGGACAATGCTGCGCGCAAATAGTGCAGCCTGTGCAGTCGGTATTGATTGTATAGTGAATCAGCGTCGTACACTTGCGTGCCGGACAGCGACCCGCGAGATGTGCTTCATACTCATCGCGGAAGTAGCGGAGTGTTGTGAGGACAGGATTGGGAGCTGTCTTTCCGAGCCCGCACAAGCTGCCCGCTCCGACCTGCACGGCCAGCCTTTCCAGCTCTTCGAGATGTTGTCGCGTCGCCTTGCCTATGCAGAGTCGCTCCAGAATATCGAGCATCCGCTTTGTGCCGATGCGACAGAACGTACACTTCCCGCACGATTGGTCCTGGGTGAACTGAAGAAAATATCGCGCGATGTCCACCATGCAGCTCGTGTCATCGAGCACCACAAGTCCGCCGCTGCCCATTATGGCTCCGACCTCCCGCAACGACTCGAAATCAACCGGCGTGTCCGCCAGTCGCGCCGGAACGCAGCCGCCGCTCGGTCCGCCGATCTGCACCGCCTTGAATCGTCGGCCTTCCGTCGCGCCGCCGCCGATCTCCTCCACGATCTCCCGGATGGTTGTGCCCATGGGAATCTCGATCAAACCACCGCGGCGAATTTTACCTGCGAGTGCAAAGACCTTCGTGCCTTTGCTTTTGGCCGTTCCGATGGCCGCGAACTTCTCTGCGCCATTGCGCAGAATCCACGGCACCATTGCGAGCGTCTCCACATTGTTGATGAGCGTAGGCTTGTTCCAAAGTCCTTCCTGTGCAGGGAAGGGTGGTCGCAACTTGGGCATCCCTCGCTGACCCTCGATGGAGGCGATCAACGCAGTCTCCTCGCCACAAACAAACGCTCCAGCCCCTTCAAAAACACTCAGCTTCAATGGTCCGCCTGTGCCTAGCAGTTTCTCCCCAAGCCAGCCGCGCCTCTCCAATTCAGAGATCGCCGCGCGCACACGTTTTACTGCAAGGGGATATTCGTGTCGGATGTAGAAGATTCCTTCGTGTGCGCCAGCCGCCACCGCCGCAATCGCCAGTCCTTCGATGACGCGGAACGGAAACGATTCGAGAATCATCCTGTCCATGAAAGCGCCGGGATCACCTTCGTCGCCTGGGGACTCGCGGCGGGCGACTGGAAGGCGGCCACGCTGCACGCCGTCGCCGTCCTCGTCATCGCCTGCCCGTGCGCGCTCGGCCTCGCGACGCCGACCGCGGTGATGGCCGGCACCGGCGTC
>CAYSDO010000172.1:0-3921 GCA_964429665.1 uncultured Bifidobacterium sp. | reverse complement strand
ATATTTGGTGGCGTTGACCTGTTGCGAAACTACACGCCACTTCTGTCCGGTTGGGAACCCCGCGCCCCCGCGCCCCCGCAAACCGGATTTCTCGATTGTTGAAATGATTTCCTCAGGAGCGGCATCCGGCGTGAGGGGGCTCTGGCTGGTGTTAGATTTGTGTTTACGCTCGCCCTCACCCCGGCCCTCACCCCCGGGGAGAGGGGACAGCATTCGACCGCTCACACCCGTTGGTGAGTCGTACGAGCTATCGCCAACTTTCGATTTCTCCAAGACTGGCGAACGATTCTCCCTCTCCTGCGGGAGAGGGCCGGGGTGAGGGCGAGCGTTCAACTGGATTCCCAAACATTTCGCAAGCGCCGCAAATCCGTCGTGCGCGAGATACTCATCCAGATCGAGCGGATCGAGTTTTCCGAAATGCTCCGTGGCGATGTGTACCTGCTTGTCGAGGAAAGCGCGTACATTCACGTCACGCTTGCTCATGGAGAAACGTTGCACGCCACGTTGTTCATTCGCGTCATCGAGCAGCAAGCCGTCCAGCACACGCGTCCAAATGCGGTTTACGTGCTGCACGAAACCTTGCGGTTTGAAATGCCGTTGCACCAATGCCCGTGCCTGAGCGGCGGTCAGGTCTGCGTAAAGCGTTCCGGACTTGCCAGCCTCAGCCACTTCGATCATTGGCGTTCGATGGCACATACCTACGCAACCCACTCGCTTCACCAGGAGGTTGCCATTACGAGCTTCCGCGCTGTCGTTTAACGCGTGAAACAATTTGTCGCTGCCCTTCGCCATGCAGCACGAGCCCAGACCAACGTGAATTTCTGCAACGTTACCGTTGTGTTTGTGTTTTCGGACTTCCTCAGTGGATTGAATTGATTTTGCCTCGGCTTGAAGCGCAAGGAATTCACGCATTGCCTCCGGTACACGTTCAGCACTGGTGTGACCAAAAGTCGCCTCACCAACTTTCACCACCGGCGCGAGCGTGCATGTTCCGAGGCACGCCACTTGTTCTATCGTGAATTGTTTCTCGGGATCCGTGTCCGCACCTTCGGGAATGTTTAGGTGACGGCGCAACGCATCCTCGACGCGTTCCGCGCCTGCGACGTGACACGCCGTCCCACGACAAACACGTACGACGTGTTTGCCAGTGGGTTGAAATCGGAACATGTCATAGAATGACGCGACGCCCGTGATCGCTGCGGGCGTGATGTCGCTAACCTCGCATACGCGGCGCAGCGCTTCCTCCGGCAGGTAGCCGTAGTGTTCCTGCAAAGCCTGTAAAATCGGGATCAGCGCTTCAGGCCTTCGCCCCACGCGCGTCACCGTTTCATTTGCGTATTTCAGATCAACAGACATGCGTCATCATTTTGTCGCCAGTTTGTCGCTGGAAGTGCCGAGGCAGAAAAGATTCTTTGCCCCGCGCAGATAAACCCGGCCATTGGCGAATGTAGGACTCGCGTGAAATGCGTCATCCAGCCTGGTCCGGCCCAATTCCTTGAACTCCTTGGAAACTTCAATCAACACCACTTCGCCTTTGGTGCTGATTAGCAGGAGCTGGTTCCCGGCGATTGCCGGAGATGCCTGGATTTCAGTGTCTAGGTCCTTTTGCCATACCTTCTTTCCATCTTTCGCATTGAAACAGGTCAACATGCCGCCGCTCGTCGTGGTAAAAATCAATTCATCATTGCCGACGGGGCTTGTGACATCCGGAATATTGTCCTCCGCCGTCCATGTGATGTGTGACTTGGTCACATCGCCTGAGCCGTCCGGGCGGAGTGCGATAAGTTTTCCGGCTGGGCTGACCATGATGACATGTCCGCATGCGAATATCGGGGAGGGCGTGATCTCACCTTCCATCAACTCCGCGCGCCAGAGTTCGTTGCCGTCCGTAAGCGAATGACTCATCGCAAACGGCAGAGCAAGGGTGACGATCTGCTGCTTTCCACCAGTTTCGATGATGATGGGTGAGGCCCAGGAACTGTGTGTCGGTTTGCCACGCTCCCAGATCTGTTTTCCTGAAGCGCAATTAAATGCCATCAACTTTGAACCACCGGCTGCGCCTTCGTCCTGATCGAATTGCACGATGAGTTTTCCTGGCCAGATCGCGAGCGAACTGGCGTGGCCATAAGTGTTCTTGGGTAATCCGAGATGTTTGGCCCATGTCAGCGATCCATCAAAACGGAATGCGGCGAGGTCGCCGTTCGCAAACATTACAAAGGCGCGGCGACCATCCGTCGCCATTGAACTGGCTGCATAACCAGTGGCGTCAGGAATCTCGGGCGGCTTCGTGGGCGACCCAGGAACATTTTCTACTGCACGTTGCCAGAGTAGTTTTCCATCTCCTGCGTCGTAGCAAAACACTTCGCGTCGGGCAGCGTCGCCACCGGAAATGAATACGCGGTTGCTCCAGACCACCGGGGAATTGAAACCAAGGGCGGGCACGGGTGATTTCCAGATCACGCCATCGCCTTGTTTTTCGCCAAGGCTCAAGTTCAAACTGCTCTTGTTCGCTCCGCTGCCTTCCGCGCCACGGAAGCGCGGCCAGTTCGCTTGAAACTCTGCGAGTGACGCAATGTCCGCGACTTCTCCACCAGACGGGTTGCGGCCAAGCAATTTGTCCAGTTCCGTTGCGGAATCCGGCAGAGGTGAGCGCCCCGTGAACGCGAGCGTGGCAAGTCCTGTGATCAGGATCACACCCACGCCTGCAACGCTCCAACGCGATCGCGCAACCATCTCGAGCCCGGCTTGCGGGCCGTCTGTTTTACGGCGGGGCAGGTGTGGTCGGGCAACGATCTTCACACCATTGCGCGCCGTAATGAGCAACACCGCCATGCCGCCGACCAACAGCCAGGCGCCAGTGTTGTCCAAATCGAGCCGGCGAAAGTAGCGCTGACGGAATTCGAGATCGAGGCGTCGAATCTCAGAACGCAAGGATTCGTCTGCAGGTGCGTCGCGGAGTTTTTCCTTGAGCGCGAGCAGTTGTGGAGATTTCCAAGGGTCTCTTTCTACTGCCACCAAGTGTTGATAAATTATCGCTGCGCTGACCAGCAGGCAGAAAATCAGGGCGACCCATACCGTCCGTGTTAACGAAACACCAAGGCGCGAGGGTGCAACGATGCCGGAGGTCTCATTCTTGGCGTCTTGGCTTCCGCGCGCTTTTGTGGTGGGTGTTGTCATGTCTTTGCAGCGACTGCAACCGGAGATTGCGGTAATTCATCCGCCGGCATCCGGCCGATGCGCACCAGTTCCTGCGGGCATGAACGGAAGCAACGCGCGCAGCCAAAGCACGCGCCGCGATCGGGTTCAAAATCAGTTCGCTTTGTCCGCAGTGATAAACTTGCCAGTTTCGCGCCAAGCACGAGTCCAACCCAGCCGCCAAAGATCACACAAGACAACCAGAAGCGATGACGCAAATCGGTTGCTGACTTCAACAACGCCTGCGGATCGTGCTCGGCACGCTGTAGTGAGAGTGCTTCCGGAGTCATTGGGCCGTAATTCGCTGGAGACTTTTGCTGGTTGATGTAGCGCTCGGCCAGTTCGACGGTTGGATTCATTTTGGAAACCGGAACAGCCAGCGCGCTTCCAATCCACGCTCCACCGGCAATCAGCAGCGGCACGAGTACCAGCAGCCAGCCAAACCGGCGGCGTTCGGGCGTGAGTTGTTTCGGTTCAACGTTGCCCGGCGACGGCTCGCGCATGGCTCCGAATGGGCAGGAGTTTTCGCAGAGCTGGCATTGTGTGCAGATGTCGGGGGTGACACGCACCCGCCTTTTTGAAGCGAGCGAGGCGAGTTTGAGCAAGGCACCGTAGGGACAAAGAAAACGGCAGTAGGGTCGTCCCACAAACAGGCCGAGCACGAGCATCAGGATGGCGAGCGAGATGAGAAGCCCCGGCCCACTGAGTCTGAAGATGGGCACGATG
>CAYSDO010000171.1:0-8621 GCA_964429665.1 uncultured Bifidobacterium sp. | reverse complement strand
CGGTTGCTGGGAAGTTGATAGTTATTTGAGTTGATGGTTGATGGAGGGGAACGCGCGTTCGGCGTTTTGCAATCAACCATCAACTCGCAGAACTATCTACTGTTTCCAAATGAAATTCATCTTTGTCACAGGTGGCGTGGTCAGTTCGCTCGGCAAGGGCCTCACGGCTGCCGCGCTTGGCACGTTGCTCGAAAATCGCGGCCTCAAGGTCGCGCTGCAAAAGTTTGACCCGTATCTCAATGTTGATCCGGGCACGATGTCGCCGTATCAGCATGGCGAAGTCTACGTGCTGGACGACGGCGCTGAAACCGATCTTGATCTCGGCCACTACGAGCGATTCACCAGCACGAAACTTTCGCGACTCAACAACCTTACCAGCGGTCAGGTTTATCAGACGGTGTTGAACAACGAGCGTGAGGGCGTCTATCTCGGCAAGACCGTGCAGGTGATTCCGCACGTCACTGACGAAATCAAACGTCGCATCTGGGTGGTGGCGGATCAGACCAAGGCCGATGTGCTTATCACGGAAATCGGCGGCACCACGGGCGACATCGAGGGGTTGCCGTTCCTCGAAGCCATCCGCGAATTTGCTCTCGAAGCCGGCATCGGCAACACGTGTTTCATCCACGTCACCTACGTGCCGTTCATCAAGGCGGCGGGCGAACTCAAGACCAAGCCCACCCAGCAATCCGTCGCCAAGCTTCGCGAGATCGGTATCACACCGCATCTGGTCGCCGCCCGTTGCGAGAAACCGCTCGACAAGGAATTGCGCCACAAGATTTCCATGTTTTGCAGCGTCCCTCTTGAAGCCGTTATCGAGGTGAAGGACGTGGATCATTCCATTTACGAACTGCCGCTGATGCTGCAACGCGAGCGGGCGGACGATCTTGTATGCCGCGTCCTGCATCTCGACGCGCCGCCTGCAAAGATGACGCACTGGCAGGAGATCATCCGAAAACTCATCGCTCCACAACACCGAGTGCGCGTGGGAGTCGTTGGCAAATACATGGGACTGCAGGACGCCTACAAATCAGTCTATGAAGCCATCATGCACGGCGGCATCGGAAACGATTGCGGTGTGGAGATCGTGCAGGTGGACTCGGAGGAGATTGAAAAGAAGGACGGCGAACGCATTCTCGAAGGACTTGGAGGTATCTGTGTGCCCGGCGGTTTTGGTGAACGCGGAATTGAAGGCAAGATCAAGGCGGCGAAATTCGCGCGTGAAAACAAGGTTCCCTACCTCGGCCTGTGCCTGGGCATGCAGATCGCCACGATTGAATTTGCCCGCAACGTGCTCAAGCTCGACAAGGCGCATTCGACCGAATTCGACGATGGCACGTCGCACCCGGTCATCGCGCTGCTCGATGCACAGCGCAAGGTGACGAAGAAGGGCGGCACCATGCGACTCGGTGCGCAGCCATGCCAGTTGATCGTCGGTTCACAGGCCGGAAAACTCTACGGCTCGTTCGTCATCAACGAACGCCATCGTCACCGCTACGAATTCAACAACAGCTACCGCGACAAGTTCGAGAAGGCTGGCTTCGTATTCAGCGGCACATCGCCCGACGGCAAGCTTGTGGAAGTCATCGAACTCAAGGATCACCCGTTTTACATTGCCAGCCAGTTCCACCCGGAATTTTTGAGCAAGCCGCACCAACCGCATCCGTTGTTCAAAGGCTTCATCGCCGCCGCGCACGAGCATATCCATCACAAGCCGCTGTAAGTTTATGGCCAAGTGCCCGATCCAAGAAATTGCGAAGCGCGCCAGCGACGCAGGCATCCCCTTTCTTGTTATCGGCGGCTACGCTGTTTTTGCACACGGATATGTACGCGCAACCGATGACCTTGACCTGATTGTTCAACGTGGGCGCCGGGTGCAATTGAACAAACTGCTGGGTGATTTGGGCATGACCGTTAAAAACGACGCGGCCAATTTTGTTCAATTCGATCCGCAAGATGAAAACGGAATGGAAGTGGACTTGATGTTTGTTTCCGAAGACGTTTTCGGACGCATGGAGGAGGTGGCAATCGGGGCGACGGTGGAAGACACTCAAGTGCGGGTGGTTTCGTTGCTGCATCTGATTGCCCTGAAGTGTCACGCGCTGCAACACAGCAAATCCTTGCGCCGTCTCAAGGACATGGACGACCTGGTGCAACTCGTCCTGATCAACCGACTGGACTTGAATGAACCGGAACTCCGGGCGACAATCCTCAAGCATGGGAATACGGAAATCTATGAAAAGCTGCGACACGCCTGCGCCAGCGAATGACGACATTCTACGCGATGCGCCGGCTTTGGAGTTTCCCGATTGGAGCGGGATGCTGCCTCACCGCAACCGGATGACCTTCGCGCAAGCCGTACGATGGAATGACGAAATGCTCTCCTTGTTTTCGAAAAGGGAAAAGTCACCGAAGCTGGAGGCGGAGCGTCGCTGTCACGCGGAATTTGTATTGTGAAGCAACCGCACCAGCCGCATCCGTTGTTCAAAGGCTTCATCGCCGCCGCGCACGAGCACATCCATCACAAGCCGCTGTGAACGCTGTGAAGTGTATGAGCCGGGAGTTCTTGCCGCCGCCCGGGATTGAAAAGCACGCCACGCTTATTTTTCAAAGCACGCCACGCCCGGCATGACGATGGGTGAGTATTTTCGGTTGAATCAGGAAATTCTCCGCTTGTTTCCGGTTACAAGAAAAGAACGCCAGTCAAAATTTGAACGATGGAAGGCGATGCCGGATTCGTGCTCTGCCCTGCCCAATCTGTTTGACTCACATGCCGGCAAGATGTTCCCGGATGAACTCCCCCGGCGAAACCGGCTTGGGCTTGTAACCGGCGGATTTCAATGCGTCAAAATGCGCATCGTCTGTCACTACAAAATCCGCTTCCCCCGAGATCGCGCAGTCGCAGAATTTATTATCGTCGGGGTCGGCAGTGATGACCGCAAAGCGAAACTGTGGCTCGGTTTGCTTGATGTTCCCGTGAAGCCGGTCGAGCAGTTCAAGAAGCGACTCCACGTCACGCCATCGCTCCACTCCGGAAAGCTTCACCGTGACTTCTTGATATTCCAGCAGGATTTCGTTGGATACCGCGAGCGTGAGCCGGCCCTCCAGCAATGCGCGGAGAATCTGATGGTACGGCTGCTTCCGCCCGAAGATTTGGAGAAAGACGTTGGTGTCGAGGCAGACCGTCATGCGTAACGGTGTTCTGCCCGGAATTGCCGCACCAACTCCGCCACGCGCGCAAGCTTGCCCTGTGCGTGATCCGCGTCGAATGCCTCGCCCAGGCGTTCAGCGGCCTGCTCCGCTTCGAGTTGCAGCAACACGCGGTCAAGCAACGCGAGCTGCTCGTCGTTCATGCGATCAATCTTCTCGTGCAGGACAGGCTTGAGTTTCTCCGGCTCGACCGGCGCAGAACTGCGGCTGTTTTTCATGCCGCGACCATACACCCGCAAACCAACGCTGACAAGACCGGGCGAACGTAGAAACAAGCGGTGCGAGTTTGTGAAACGCGAGTTTATTCCACGCTCTGCCGGCCTCCGATTTCCGCCCTCTGCACTTGAAACCAACGGGAGCACCGCCGGTGGCTTGAAGGTGGAGCGGCGAAACGGCTTGGCGACGGCGGACAAAGTTTCCAATGCGGCGCGCCCCGACTCGGTGTCGGGATTCCCGCCGCAGGCCAAAATGTTTTGCGGGCGGCGTGTTGAATACAGGCCTTTGAAACCAGCGGGAGCACGGGCGGTGGCTTGCTGGCGGAGCGCATCCGAGTGCATTTGTAGTTCTCAATAAGATTTCGCGCGATAATAGCGACTTGATAGGCCGCGCGACTCCGGATCGCTGAAGTAGATTGGGCCACCGCCAAGCACGTTGGTGCGGACAGGCATCCAGCTTCCCGGTTGCAGAGTGGTTGACGCTTCGATCACCACAAGTTGGCCGAGTTGTCCGTTGATGATAAACCCGAACTGCCCGGCTACGAACCCAAGACTGCCTTCGTAGCTGTAGATGATGGGCGGCGGTGGTGTAGGCGGGGATACTCCATGCAATCTGGCGATGTAATTTGCAGGCACTCCGTTTACGACAGTGAACTGACCTCCAATCAAAATCTTTCCGTCGGACTGCACGCCCAAGGCATTGACTGTACCGTCAACTCCGCTTTGCGTGCTCAGGAAAGTGGGGTCCAAGCTGCCATCGGTGTTCAGTCTGGCAATCCCGCCGCGGTCCATTCCACTCACGGTGGTGAATCCCCCTCCAATCAGGATTGCTCCGTTTGTCTGAACCACCACGCAAGAGACAGGGTAGTTGGCTCCGCTCAACCAGTTTTGAAAAGTGGCATCAACGCTGCCATCCGTATTGAGCCGAGCAATCCCGCCACGACTTGCTCCATTCATGAGCGTGAACCCGCCGCCTACTAGCATCTTTCCGTCCGTTTGGACAGCCAAGGAAGATACGAAAGCATTGGCTCCACTCATCCCGTTTTGGAAAGTGAGGTCCAGGCTGCCATCATCGTTTAGCCGAGCAATCCTGTTGCGGTTTGTTCCGTTGACAGTCGGGAATTCTCCACCGATCAGCACTTTCCCATCCGACTGCATCGCTACCACGTTTACTTCGTAAGACCCGCCAACGCCGTTCATCCCATTTTGAAAAGTCGCGTCCAAAGTTCCGTTCGCATTGAGACGTGCGATTCCGTTGCGAGTTACTCCGTTGACCGTGTCGAAACGTCCACCAATCAAGACTCTTCCATACTGATCAAAAGTTACGGAATACACTGCACCGACAACTCCAGCGGTCCCGTTCTGGAAAGTTGTGTCAAGCGTACCGTCCGGGTTGAGTCGGGCAATCTGGTTACGGCTCGTTCCATTCACGGCGTTGAATCCTCCACCAATCAACACCTTCCCATCCGGCTGAATGGCTACGGAATTGACCCAAGGCGTGTTACCAGCGTTCGCAGTCACACCGCTCATCCCGTTTTGAAAACCCGTATCCAAGCTACCATCGGTCTTCAGCCTCGCTACCCGATTACGCGTCAGTCCGTTGACGTTGGTGAATCCGCCAGCGATCAACACCATTCCGTTCGACTGCACTGCGACTGAACTGATGGAAAATGGGGAGTTAACAATGACCCGTGCATCCCAACTCTGGAAGCCAGCGTCTAAGCTGCCATCAGTGTTGAGACGGGCGATCCTAGTGCGGTTGGTTCCGTTGACGGTGTCAAAACCCCAACCTCCAATGATCAATTTGCCGTCACCTTGCGTCACTATGGAAGAGACACCAATAGTATCAGAATCGGTTGGTCCATTCACCCCACTTGCTCCATTCCCAAACGCGGTATCCAGGCTGCCGTCAGTGTTGAGTCGAGCAATCCGTCCGCGATTCGTCCCGTTGACGCTGGTAAACTCACCTCCGATCAACACTTTTCCGCCTTCCAAGGCTGCAATTGATCTCACATAAGAGTTTGCTCCCTTCATCCCGTTCAGAAAACCGGTATCCAAACTGCCATCCTCGTTTAGTCGCGCAATGTTTGTGCGGCTCACCCCGTTGACACTTTCAAAGTCGCCACCAATTAGCACCTTCCCGTCTGTCTGCATTGCCAGGGAAAAGACTTCCCAGCCCCCAACACCGGTCATGCCGTTCAGGAAAGTGTTGTCGAGGCTACCATCTGCATTGAGCCGGGCGATGTTCGTGCGACCCACCCCATTGACAGACGTGAAAACACCCCCGATCAGCACTTGCCCATTCGTCTGCACTGCCATGGAAACGACATAACGAGGATTACCTCCAACTCCGTTCATCCCGTTTTGGAAGGTAGTGTCCAGGCTGCCGTCGGAATTGAGCCGCGCGATCTCATTGCGGTTCGTTCCATTGATGGTCGTGAAAAGCCCCGCAATCAGCACCTTCCCGTCTCCCTGCAAAGCTACGCGTTCAACAATGGAATTTGCCCCATTCATCCCGTTCTGAAAAGTGACATCCAAACTGCCGTCAGAGTTAAGCCGTGCAATTCGGTTTCGATTCACCCCATTGACAAAGGTGAATTCTCCACCGACGAGCACCTTTCCATCGGGCTGTATCGTGATGCAATTAACGTTGTTGTTAATCCCAATCATTCCGTTTTGAAAAGTGTGATCAGTTGAACCGTCCGGGTTCAGTCGCGCCAAGTTTCGGCGGACAGCCCCGCTAACGGTGCTGAAACTTCCCCCGATTACTATCTTGCCGTCTGACTGAACGGCCAATGAAGAAATGTTCCCGTTAATCGAGGAGCCGGAATAAAACGAGTAATCGAGGTCGCCGCCCTGCGGCGGATTAACTGACAATCCTGCATCTGCGCTGATCGCGGTACTCTGAGAATTGCTCACGAGCACCGAATAAATCCCAGCGTCTGCGAATTGGAGGTTTTCAAGCACGAACCCACTGTTGGTAGCCCCTAAGATAACCGCTCCATTCTTCCGCCACTGATATAAGAGCGAGGCTGCGCCTTGTGCCAGCACTGTAAAGACTGCTCGTCCACCCCTAATCAATGATTGGGATTGGGGCTGGCTGGTGATGGTGGGCGACTGCGCCCACGCCGTTGACACGAGTTGAAGCACCCCCGCGCCGATCAGCAACGCAATCATCACGCGACCGACGTGAGTCCTTCGCACTGTGACCAACTCGGCCCGATTTTGATTCAGGACAATATTTACAAACGACCGTGTCATTTAGCACCCGGGAGACTCAGGAACTGGTCCTGATTTCTGCAAGTCCGCAGTGAGTGCAGATGCACGCTCACGCATGACCGCAAGATTCTTCTTCGCATCCTCAAGATGCCAACTCGAATCGCTAATGTCTGACTCGAGACAGACAATTTGACGATGCGTCTCACTGAGTTCGCTGATCCGAGGATCTTCCAAATCAACCTTGCCGAGTTGAAGTGCATCTTCCTTGGTCTTTATACGTGAGAGGAGACACCGGCGCTTATTCTCCAGTTCAAAGTAAATGTTCGCGTCGCAAAGCAGTAGTGTCCGATCTTCAATCGTCAACAAAACTGGGCGACCAGTCTGGCTGAGCTTCGAGACGACCTCTCTGTGATGCAGCCTCAAATTAGTCAGGGAGGTTCGATCGCACGTTAAAATGTCAATAAGCGGCGACAACAATCCGGAGATGGCATCAAAGGAGGGATTAAGTGTGTTGTCGGTCATGTTCTACACAGAATTAACCATTCATGCTCATAATGCAAAAGTAGCTATCAAAAAATTTAGCGTCAATCTCGCCTTTTACATCAATCCAGAATTGGAGCAATTGCGACAACTGGTGGCGGGGGCGGGAGCGCGGCTGGCGGAATTGGAAGCCAGTTTCACGAAAGAGAAATCGCGCGTGGATGTCATGCAGACGGTGTTGTTCCGGCAATTGCGCGAGCATTATCAGCAGCGCGACCGGCTGCGGCTCATCGTGGATTACCGGCGGAAGTTTCTGGATTCGCTGGTGCGCGGCGGCGAGGAGGAGGAAACTCAGTTCACCTCACCCCGGCCCTCTCCCCATCCGATGCGGAGAGGGAGAACTGCGGCGGCTGCATGAGACGTTGCAATTGGAAATCATCGCTGTGCTCGAAGCGTTGAACCGCCTGCGGGAAAGTCCCGACTACGAGCTTTGCCAGTTGAGCGAGAAGAAGCCGGGCTTGGTGGATGAACTGGCGGCAGAGCGGAAGAAACTGTTGGAGAAGGAGAGGGGAGAGTTGCAGGCGCAGGCGGAAAAACTTGCGGAGGAGATCAAGGAGTTGGGTGGGGAGACGGCTTCACGAATCTCCTGAACATGAACAGAAACATCAGCCTTGGCAGGTGCGGTCTAAGATAAAATCTGAAGGAATGTTTTCCTCCGACATCACATTCACGATCGAACGATGACTCACCGTGCCGCGACCTGGTATAGTTCAGTGAAATCCTCTGCCGACACCGGGCGCGGATTGAATGTGGCGGTCCATTGTTGTGTGGCTTCGGCGGCAAGCGTAGGTATCATTTCACCTTTCACGCCGAGTCCATTCAGCGAGGTTTCCAAACGCGCCAGCTTGAGTAATTCCGTCAGTCGCGCAATGAGCTTTTCGACTGCGTTGGCTGCGTCTTGGCCTTCGCCTGCCAGACCCGCGAACGTGGCGAGTTGCGCGTAGTCGTTGCGCGTGGATTCATCCTTGCTGTTGAATTGGACTATGTGGGGCAGCATCACGCCCACAGCCTGTCCATGCACAATGTCGCAGTGAGCTGTGAGCGGATTGGCCGCGCTGTGGGCCGCGCCGAGCATGGAGTTTTCAATCGCCATGCCTGCAAGCGATGCGCCGAGCAACATGCGTCCGCGCGCTTCGAGGTCGTGCGGATTTTCGATCACGACGGGAAACGCGTTGATGCAATGACGGAATGCTTCGCGAGAAAACAACTGTGAGAGGCTGGTGCGTTTTTTCGTGACGGCGGTTTCCACGGCGTGAGCGATGGCATCGATACCTGTGCAGGCAGTAACGCGTGGTGGTTGTGAAAGTGTAAGTGCGGGATCGAGGATCGCAACACGCGCGGCGCATTTGGGGTCGAGGCACGCCATTTTCTGGTGCGTGACTTCGTCCGCGATGAGCGCGGCGCATTGCACCTCGCTGCCCGTGCCGGCGGTGGTGG
>CAYSDO010000170.1:0-8637 GCA_964429665.1 uncultured Bifidobacterium sp. | reverse complement strand
ATAGGCATTCGCTCAAACCGCGAAGGGTCAAACAAGGTTGTCACCCCGAGCGGCGCTGCGTTTACCGAACCTAGTGCCACACGACCCTCGCGGATTTGCAGATGCGCGAAGCCGGCGCGATGCCGTTCGTAAATATCTTCGTGCGTCGTGAGCACTTCGTCCTGCCAGTCCGCCGGCCACATGCCGAGCCCACGATAGTAGTGATGCCCGTTGCGTTCGACATGTTCGATGCCGAGCAACGCCATCGTCGCCAGATCCTGAAGCAGCGCCACCGGACCCAGGTTGCACAAATCCTCGCCGGTCAGCAGAACCTTGCGGCCTTGTCGTCGATGTTTTTCGAGAAGGCATGCATTGGCGATTCCTTTCACGATGCCTTTGCAATTCTTGTGGCTCGTGCCCGCGTAACCAAGCGCAAGCGCCCTTGGCAGATCGCCCACCGCGCCATCGGACTCGTCAATAATCAGCGGAGGGCGGTCATGCCAAGAACCCAAAGCCTTTGCCGTGTCATCGCTCAAAGCGTGGTCACGATGAACGGGTTGTTCGACCACGATGATCCGTTGCCACAGTTCACGCAGGTTGGGATCGCTCGCTGCCATATTCCAAAATTCGCGGAAGGCGTCGAAGCCCTTGAAGTTCTCATTGCCGTCCAACGTGACAAAGAAGTTACCCTTGGTTTCACGCGTCAGAAGTCGGTTCAGTTCGCGCAGTCGGGCAAAGTCGCGTTCGGGATCGGCGAACAGTTTGACTTTGAAGTAACGCAGGCCGTACTGGCGAATGGAACTTTCCAGGTCCTGTGGCAGGCCGTCGTCCACGCGTTCGTTTGCTCGAATATCAGCGGGCGACAACGCGTCGCCCAAGCCGATGGTGTGGCGCACAAAGCACGAAGCCAGCGGCAACGAGGGCAGAAGGTCATGTGGCTGTGCATTGCTCAACTCGCCGTAAATCTCGCCAAGGCGCAAGGCAAGCCTGTTTGTTGCGACCATGCGGTGCAATGGTTCACCCGCGACACGACAAAGGCCGTCGAGAACTGTCCGTTCAACGAGACTCACCCCAAGATTCGCCAGCAGCGGCGCGATGTTTCGTGTGGCGGCCCACTCGGTTTGCTGGCGGTACAACTCCTGCCAGAAATCGAAATAGCAGCGTGGATTCTGCGCGATCTGCACCGCGAGTTGCGCGGCGTGGCTGATGACTTCGAGCATCTCCGGCAAGTCATGCTCAAAGGTGGTTGCGGGATTTTTCGTGAACCACTTGGGTGGCAGGCCTTCAGCACTGAGTCCCGTGGAAGATTTTCCTGCCACCGTCACTGTAGTCCTGACGAACAGGTGCGGCACATCCGTCATGCTCGCGATGCCATATCGAAACGGAAACCGCGTGCGGGTGTGTTGCACGAAAAACTCGAATGGTGAGACAGTGAAGAGATCGGTCATGTGCGTCAGTGTCGTCCGAGATAAAAATCACGCCCCTTGACCAGCGCGACAATCTTCCGATCGGCGATCGAGCGCTTCAACATCCAGAACCCACAATCCGGATGCACGAAGCGCACACGACCAGCCCCGAGCACTTTCTCCGCACGTTCGATGGCGCGGGCGATTTCCTCCGGTGTCTCGACGTGGTTTACCTTGATGTCCACTACACCGAGACCGATGCCGAGGTGGGTGTTCACATCCTTGAGCGCTTCCAGGTCAGAAGCCGGGCGATTCGCGAGTTCGAGCACGAGGTGATCGGCGTGCAGGCTGTTCAGAAATGAAATCATCGCGGTCCAATCGCCCTTTTGAATCGTCTGCCCACCGTAGTTGCCGAAACAGAAATGGACTGCCTTGCTGACGCGCACGGCATCCAGCACCCGGTTGATGGCTTCTGCGGCAAGCGGTCCGTCGGCGGGATTTCCAGGAATGTTCGCCTCATCCACCTGGACACAGGCACAGTTCAGGTCGGCCATTTGAGCCGCGAGCGCATCGGCGATCGCCAGAGTGAGCTTCGCAAAATCGCGATAGTGATCGTCGAGCAGTGTGCGGGCGAGCATGTAGGGACTGGTGAGAGTGAACTTAAACGAACCGCCCGACACGCTTGCAGCGCGGGCGCAATCTTCGGAAAGGTTCAAGACACCTTCGGTTATCGGGCCTGTGACGACCGCAGCGGGCTTGTTGCGAAAGCGCATTTCCTTTTTGGCTCGAAATGCCGCCGCATCGGACCGGCCAACTTCACGTCGCACGCCGCCGAACTTGTGAACGAAATACTCTATCATTCCATTGGTGTCGGGATGATTGACGTCGAAACGGTAAAGTTCGCCGTCGGTGGGCAGGTCAATGCCAGCGCGACGTTGCAAATCAAACACCACACGCGTGGCGTCCAGCAATGCCTGCTCGCTTGGCAGTGCTGCAAGCCAATCCGGGACCGGATACGAACCGACGGTGGTGGTGAGTATGCGCGGTGCGTTGCTCGGGTTCGGCATGACCCTTGACTAGCTGTCGGATGATTTTATGTCAATCCTGCGCGGTGGATGCATTCTTCAGATGCTTGCATTTGATCAAAACCTGGAGCATCCCATCATCATGCGTTTCGCGAAAATCTGGTCTTCGATGTTGTGCTCATGTTCGTTGACAGTCTGGGCGGCAGAGAATCCCCTGACATTTCCACCCGACCCGGATCAAGTTCTCGAGCGAACCTGTTTTCAAACAGCGGCGCCATGGAGCAGCGCGGGCAATCTCCGTTCGGATGTTGCGATTGTTTACGGCATTGATCCCGGCCTGCCTCAACGCATCAAGACTTGGCGCGATCGTGGTTACCGCATTCATCTCATGACCGGCGTGTCATGGGGTGAATATCAGGATTACCTCTACGGCCGTTATGACGGCATCAATCACGAAGACGAAGCGCAAACCGAGCGGAACGGCAAGAAGATCAGCCACGGTGGTGATGTCTATTACATGTGCCCCGGCACGAACTTCGGGAAATTCCTTTGCGTGGGTGTGCAACGCGCGCTTGATGCGGGCGTGGAGGCGGTGCATCTGGAAGAACCCGAGTTCTGGGTGCGCGGCGGTTATTCGGAAGGTTTCAAACGCGAGTGGCGCGCTTTCTACGGTGAGGACTGGCAGCCGCCACACAGTTCGGTGGATGCCCAGTGGCGCGCGTCGAAGCTCAAGTATTTTCTCTATCGCCGCGCCTTGCAGCAGGTGTTCGATCATATCCAGGCTTACAACCAGCGCACGGGCCGCAAGGTGCGTTGCTACGTGCCCACGCACAGTCTGCTGAACTACGCGCACTGGCGCATCGTCAGCCCCGAATCCAGTCTCGCCCGGCTTATCGGTTGTGACGGCTACATCGCACAGGTCTGGACCGGCACGGCGCGCACGCCGAACCGGTTTCGCGGAGAACTGCGTGAGCGCACGTTTGAAACTGCCTTCCTCGAATACGGCGCGATGCAGAATCTCGTCCGCTCCACCGGACGGCGTGTGTGGTATTTGAACGACCCGGTGGAGGACAATCCGGATCACGACTGGGAGGATTACCGAGTGAATTGGGAATCTACATTGGTCGCCTCGCTGTTCCAACCTGAAGTCCGGCATTATGAGGTTGCACCCTGGCCGGAGCGCGTTTTTGGCGGAAACTATCCGCGCAAAGGCAAACCCTCCGAGCGCGAACCCATCCCGCCCGCCTACGCCACCGAGTTGCAAACCGTGATGAATGCGCTCAACGACATGAACCAGTCGCGCGTGGAATGGGATTGCGGGACAACAGGTCTGGGCGTGCTGGTGAGTGATTCGCTGATGTTTCAACGTGGTGAACCGACGCCGAGCGATCCGCATTTGAGCCATGTTTACGGGCTGGCGCTACCGTTGTTGAAACGCGGGATGCCCGTAACCCCCGTCCAGCTCGAAAACCTAACCGTCGCAAACTACCTCGATGGCTTTCGTGTGCTGCTGCTCAGTTACCACGGTCAGAAGCCGCTCAGTCCCGAGGTTCATGCGCCGCTCGTTCAGTGGATCAAACGCGGTGGAGCGCTTGTGGTGGTGGATGACGATACCGACCCTTACAACCGCGTACGCGAATGGTGGAACAGCGACGGGCAACACTACGGAACTCCCCGCGAACACTTGTTTGAGCAACTCGGCATTGCAGACAGCAACACTCTCTCGGATGGCGGGTTAGCGAAAGTGGGCAAAGGGAGCGTAGTGTGGCTGCGCGAGAATCCTGCGAAACTCGCGGCCAGTGCTGGCGGTGATGCAACATTTGTTCAAGTCGTAAAGCAAACCGCGTCGCGCGAGAGACTGAAATGGCGAGAGACCAATCACCTTCTCCTCCGACGTGGGCCATATTTGATTGCAGCGGGACTTGATGAGTCCGTCTCTGGTGCATACAAGGAATTGCACGGTCGATTCGTAAACTTGTTTGATCCGCAATTGCGTTTCACCGAAATGGTAAAACTCACTCCGGGTTCACGATGTTTTCTGCTCGATCTAAAAACCGTGGGTGGTGATAAACCGCGCGTGCTGGCCTCGGCGTGCAAAGCCCTGTCGAAAAGCAAGAGTGACAACAGTCTCGTGCTCACCGTCGAGGGCGTTGGCGGCACGCCGGCGATTGTCCTTCTGCATGCACCGAAACCGCCGCGCTCAATCACTCTCGCAGGTCAAGTGGTCAAGGACTTTGAGTATTCTGCGACCGAGAAACTTCTCTGGCTTCGTTTCCCGAACGAAACCAGCCCTCGGGAACTGGAGGTGCAATTTTGAATACTCCAACAGAGCTTGAACCGGACAACCCGACGATTGCATTGCTGTTGTAAAAAATTCGTTGTTGAGTTTGGAAGCCGCCCCGACTTTCATCGTACATCGCATGAGCATCAACCTGGATTTTTCGGGAAAGGTCGTCTTGATCACGGGCGCGTCGCAAGGCATCGGTGCCGAGATGGCCCGCCGCTTCCACGCCGCAGGCGCGCAGGTTATTCTTAACCATCCCGATATCGGCACCACGCGCGCGGATGCTGAACAACTGACGGCAACGCTCAATGCTTTGCGCCTCGACAGCGCCATTGCTTGGGCAGCAGATGTGTCCAAAGCCGGCGCCGTGCAAGGAATGATGCGGGACTTGCGGGCAAAATATGGCGGTATCGATTTCCTGATCAACAACGCAGGCATCCTCCGCGACCGCACCCTGGCCAAGATGACGGTTGAAGATTGGCAGGCAGTGGTGGATGTAAATCTCACGGGCGTTTTTCTCTGCTGCAAGTTTGGCCTGGAGATCATGAGGGATGGTGGAGCGATTGTGGGTCTCGGGAGCATTTCCGCATTCCACGGTTCATTCGGTCAGGCGAACTACGCGGCGGCAAAAGCAGGGGTGCAGGCGTTGATGCGCGTGGTCAGTCGTGAGGCGGCAAAGCGTGGCATTCGTGCAAACGCCATTGCGCCCGGTGTGATCGCCACCGCAATGACGGCGACGATTCCCGATAATATTCGAGTGGAAATGGTGAAGAACATTCCGCTCGGGCGGCTCGGCTCGCCCTCCGAAGTGGCAGACGTGGCACTGTTCCTCTGCTCGCCGCTGGCATCTTACGTGTCTGGACAAACCATCGAGGTGAACGGCGGCTGGCGAGGATGAATCTGCCAATGAAAAGTCAGCATGCAATTGGAAGGTTTGTCTCGTTTTACATTTTTGCAGCCACATTAATTGCCTTGACCGTGGGCGAATTCTCAGCGCATAACACGCCTCATGAAAGCTCTCCTGCTTCTCCTTCTATTCGGGGTTGTCCCTTTTGCGAGCGCTCAACCGAGCTTGTCTTCGATTGTGATGCCGCCCGGCAATTTGGTTGTTAATGGCGGCTTCGAATCGCGCTTTGCTGGCTGGGAGGGCACTTTCGGTTGGCTCGATCCGCGTGAAACTGGCCAACCGGTGCCCGCGCTTGAGGGGAGAAATACTGGAGTGGTGGTTGACGTGGGCAGCAGCAGCGTGGGACAGCCTATGTGGCAAATCCTCCCGACGACCCCCGGCGTCAAATATGATTTCCGCTTCAGCTTGCTGTCTGGCTATGGATTGGTCGGTGAACAGTCCCAAGGCAATGCTCCGGCACCGGTGAATGTTTTTTGGGGCGGCGATCTCTTCGGAGAGGGGAGCCAGTTCTTGGGTGTATTCCGGAATCCCAGCACTACCACATGGCAATCCTACAGTTTCGAAGTTACCGCCACATCCACTTCAACCATCATCCAATTCGTGGATTATTACGATATGCACTGGCCGTTGATTGATGCGGTCAGCGTGGTGGCAGTGCCCGAACCCGGCAGCACTTCGTTCGTGCTCGTTGTCTTGATCGCTTTTGGCTTTCTCCGCTATGCTGGCAGTTCGCGTTCTACGCAAGTAAAGGGCTTACAACCTCTCCACTGACATCCGTCAGGCGATAATCACGGCCCTCAAAGCGATAGGTCAGTTTGGTATGATCAATGCCCAGGCAGTGTAGCATGGTCGC
The DNA here is from genome assembly GCA_964429665.1 of uncultured Bifidobacterium sp. Lineage (GTDB taxonomy): Bacteria > Verrucomicrobiota > Verrucomicrobiia > Limisphaerales > JADLHS01 > JADLHS01. The sequence continues at coordinate 2,183 of CAYSDO010000170.1, read as the reverse complement.
GTGGAAATTGTGAACGCTGACGGGGTTCTCTGTGATGTTGTAGCCGAAGTCATCGGTTGCACCGTAAACCAGACCTGGCTTTGTTCCGCCGCCTGCCATCCAAAGGGAAAAACAGCGCGGGTGATGGTCGCGGCCAAAATCGTCCTTCTTGATCTCACCTTGCGAATAGGCGGTGCGTCCAAACTCACCGCCCCAAATCACGAGCGTGTCGTCGAGCAGGCCGCGTTGCTTGAGGTCCTTGATTAATGCGGCACTGGCCTGGTCAGTGTTTTTGGTTTGGGTCTTGATGCCGTTGGGAAGGCCGCCGTGGTGATCCCAGTCGCGATGGCATAGCTGGATGAAGCGCACGCCGCGTTCGGCCAGTCGCCGTGCGAGCAGACAATTGTTCGCGTACGAAGGCTTGCCCGGTTCGGCGCCGTACAGTTCGAGGACTTCCTTCGGTTCTTTCGCGATGTCCATCAACTCCGGCACGCTGGTTTGCATGCGAAACGCCAGCTCGTAGTTGTCAATGTGCGTCGCGATGGCCGGGTCGCCGAGCGCGCCGAGTTGTTTGCGGTTCAACTCCTGCATCGCGTCAATCAACTGCCGCCTCGCCGTGCCGCTCAAGCCGGGCGGATTGGAAACATAAACCACCGGATCTCCCTGATTGCGAAATTGCACGCCCTGATAGTTTGCGGAAAGAAACCCGTTGCCCCAGTAGTGGCCTTGCAGCGCCTGGCCGCCGCTGCCGCTGGTGAGCACCACGAACGCCGGAAGGTCCTCGCTTTCACTGCCGAGGCCGTAGGCGATCCACGCGCCCATCGTCGGCCGGCCGGGCTGTTGATTGCCAGTACCCATGAACGTGACCGCTGGATCGTGATTGATTGCGTCGGTGAACATCGAGCGAATGATCGTGATGTCGTCCACGATGCCGCCGGTGTGTGGCAGCATGCTGCTCAACTCGACGCCGGATTTGCCGTAGCGTTTGAACTCGTAGGGCGAACCAACGCAGCGCAATACCGCCTGGCCCGCCGTCATGCCCGTGATACGCTGACCCATGCGCACGCTCGGCGGCAATTCCACGCCGGTCATCTCCTTCAACTTCGGTTTCGAGTCGAACAGATCGAGGTGAGACGGCGCGCCGGACTGGAACATGTAGATGACGCGTTTCGCTTTCGCAGGAAAGTGCAGTGTCTTGAGCGCGCCTTTCGACTTGGCGGCGGCGATTTCCGCGCCGAACAGTTGGGGATTCAACAACGACCCAAGCGCAATCGCACCGAGGCTCGTTGCGCCGCGGGCTAGAAACGCCCGCCGGTTCAGCGCCTTCTGGATTTCATTTTTAAAAAGCATTGCGGCTACTTGGTGATGGTTTCGTTCAAGTTCAACAATACGTTCGCCACCGTGGTCATCGCGGCCAGTTCGGCGGGATCAGTTTTCTCCGGCAACGGCGATTCACCGACCTTGAGCAAATCGGTTGCGGCGCTCGCGTTCTGGCGGAAATTCTCGAGCTGCTGCGCGTGGGTTTTCCGCAGGACCGCGATTTCATCGGCGCGCGGCGCTCGACCGAGCGTGTGCCGGAAGGCGCGCACCAGCCGCCGCTCCAGGTCTGAGGGTTCCTCGCGCAACACACGCACCGCCAGGCCACGCGCGGCTTCCACGAACGCGGGGTCGTTCATCAGCACGAGCGACTGCAACGGTGTCTGGGTGCGTTCCCGATGAAACGTGCAGACCTCGCGGCTCGGTGCGTCGAAAGTGGCGAAAGAAGGATAATGCGCCGAGCGCCGCCAGAAAACATACATGCCACGGCGGTAAAGTTTGTCGCCGTGATCCTGCTCGAACTTCGAATCGGTGCCGTCCCAGATGCCGGGCGGCTGGTACGGCTTCACGCTCTCGCCGCCGATCTTGTCGTTGAGAAGACCGGACACGGCGAGCGCGTTGTCGCGGACGAATTCGGCATCGAGCCGTACGCGCGGGCCGCGGGTGAAGAGCCGGTTGTAAAGATCGCGCTCGAGTTTCTCCGGCGTGGTCGCGGCGGATTGGCGATACGTGGCGCTGGTCACCATCAGGCGCACGAGGCTTTTCACGTCCCAGGCGGGAACGGAGTGCGGATTGGAATCGCGCTTTGCCTTGTGCATTGAATCGCCATCCCGGAACTGCACGGCCAGCCACTCCAGCAACTCCGGATGGCTCGGCCATTCGCCTTG
>CAYSDO010000169.1:0-8681 GCA_964429665.1 uncultured Bifidobacterium sp. | reverse complement strand
GTCGGTTCGGCGGGCGTGGCGATGATCGCGGCGATGGATCGCGCAGAATTTTCCGGTGCGACATTCGCGGTGGTGAACACCGAAGCAGCGACGGTTCTGAATCCGGACATCGAAACAATCCATCTTGAAACGCGGCTGCTTCGCGGCATGGGTACGGGGGGCGACCCCGAGCGCGGGCGCAAGCTGGCGGAGGAGCATTTTCTGCGGCTTAAGGAGTCGTGCAGCGGAGCGCAGGTGGTTTTCATTCTCGCCGGACTAGGCGGCGGCGCGGGAACGGGCATTGCGCCTGTGCTGGCGCGGGCTGCGCAGGAAAGCGGCGCTCTCGTGCTGGGGTTTGTTACGACGCCGTTCGAACTCGAAGGCAACCGCCGGCAAAACCTCGCGAGGCACGGACTGGAACAACTTCGCGCCGCCGCGGATGGAGTCGTGTGTCTTGCCAACCAGCGTGCGACAAGGCTGCTGGATGAAAATGCAAGCCTGATCGAGACGTTTGACAGCACCTCGCGGTTGTTGACCGAAGGCGCCCGGGGTGTCTGGCGGTTGTTGCGGCATCGCGGGTTGATTGAAATTCATTTCGAGGAACTTTGCACTCTTTTGCGCGAGCGTCATGCCGAAACATGGTTTGCGATGGTTGAAGCCGCGGGCACAACCCGCGCACACGATGCCATCGGGAAACTGTCTGCGCATCCGTTGCTGGAAGGGGATCAGGCGTTGAAGAACGCCGACACTCTGCTCGTGAGCGTGATGGGCGGGCCGGACATGACGATGGCTCACGTAAACGATTTGATGCGCCACATCAACCAGGACGCGTTGAAGGCGAAGGTCGTCATGGGAGCGGCCTTGGACGAATCCTTCCGCGATCGTCTCGCAGTGACCGTTTTCGCGATGCGCCACTCGCAAGCGGTTGCGGAAAAGGACAGCCTGCCCGATGGCGATCTTCCCGAATTCGACACCGAGTTGATGCACAAGAAAACCGATGAACGTCCGGCGGCGCGCACCGTGCCGCCCGCACCAGCCTTGACCTTGAATCAGCGCGAAGCGCTCGTTGCAAAGTCAGGTTTGAAAGGCTCTCGCGGTCGAAAGACGGCGTCCAAGTTGAAGCAAGGCACGCTGCCTTTGGACATAGTGAACCGTGGCCGTTTTGACAAGACCGAGGCAACGATCCGCAACGGCGAGGATCTCGACTTGCCGACCTTTATGCGGAAAGGCGTGAAGTTGAATTGAGCCGTTATGCGGATTTTGTGGATGAGCTTTTGCCTTAAGAGAGCCAAAGCCGCTCACGCTGACTGTGAGCCTTTGCGGCGAATCTTTCTGAGGTGATCGTAACCTACCAACATGCGACGTTGCTCGTCCCAAAGCCGGAAAGTGAATGATTTGAGGCTGGAAATCAAAGTGATGGGTTTTACGGTTTGAAACAGCGGCTCTGCTTTGTGGCACTTCTCAAGATGGTAGTTTGGAATCCGTGCGCTCAGGTGGTGAATGTGGTGGAATCCGATGTTTCCCGAGAACCATTGGAGCACCTTGGGCAACTTGTAAAACGAACTGCCCTTCAGTGCCGCCAACGCATAATCCCACTTGTCCGAGCGTTCCCAATACACGCCTTCAAATTGGTGTTGAACGTAGAACAACCACACCCCCGCAGAACCGGCCAACATCAGGACCGTCAGTTGAATGATCAGGTACGCCTTCAGCCCGAACAGCCAGATCAAGCCCAACACCATCAAGCCGAGCACGAGATTCGTCAGATAAACCGAGCAGCGTTCACGGAACGGCGCTTTGGATTTTGCAATGCGGTTGATTCCCAGGAACAGCACCAGCGGCGCGATGACGAACAGTATGACCGGATTTCGCGCCAGCCGGTAAGAAAATTTCTGCCAGCGTGACGATTCCAGATATTCCTGCACCGTCAACGTCCACACATCGCCGATGCCACGTCGGTCCAGATCACCGGAAGCAGAGTGATGGATCGCGTGTTCCCAGCGCCAGTGGTAATATGGCGTAAAGGTCAACACGCCTGTGATCGCGCCGACGATATGATTCGCCGTCTGAGATTTGAAAAACGACCCATGACCGCAGTCGTGAAAGATGATGAACATCCGCACCAGGAATGCGCCCGCCAACATGGCAAGGGGAATCGTCAACCACCACGAAACCGACAGGCTCAGGTACATCAAATACCAGAGCACGCCGTATGGGATGATGGTGTTGACCATCTGCCAGACCGCCCGTCCCACCGATGGCTTTTGGTAGCGCGCGACGATTTCCTTCCAGCCAGAAATGCTGGTTTTCCCGGAGTCCTCCATGGATTCTAAATCATTCATCATAACAAAATGAACTGTTCGCTCTGGTCTGCCGAAAGACGTGGTAAGTCAGGTCTTGGGTAGACACGCCTGAACATAGGGAAAAATCCAACTCACAGCAACAGCCAAAGCAACTTCTTTCATCTTCATTTGCCATGAAAAACATTGTGAATGTACAAAATTAGGGAGCCGGAAAAGGAACTGTTTTGGAGGCATTGTTGATTAGACGATTTGCTGTTAGCCTTCAACCCATGAGCAAGGCGTTCACACGCGAATCAGACGACGCACCCGAGTCACCGGCCAGGCTGCGGCCTGCATCGCCGCTTCCACCCGGCGCGAAGAATTATCTCACGGCGGATGGCGCGTGCCGCTTGCAGGCCGAACTGGACCGGCTTACCCACATCGAACGCCCCAAACTCTCAGTGTTTCCGGGCGATCCAGACGCACGACGATGCCTGCAAAGTTTCGATCAGCAAATCCAGCACTTGCAACACACTTTGGCAACGGCAGTCGTGGTTGCTCCACCCGATGCTCCATGGGAACAGGTTCGATTCGGAGCTTCCGTTGCCGTGCGCAGTCGCAATGGCGAGGAAACGCGCTATCGCATCGTGGGCATTGACGAAACGGACGTGGATCGCGGCTGGGTGAGCTGGCTCTCGCCGATTGCCAAGGCTTTGCTCAACGCAAAACTCGGCTCGCGCGTGCGGTTCAGGTTTCCTTCCGGCGAGGAGGAGTTGGAGATTGTGAGCATTCGATATGAGTAAATCCCAAGCCACCAATCAAAGCTGGTTGGAAGCCGGCGGTATATGCCCCGCATTTGCCGGCGTGGCCTTGGCAAAAGAACATTTGAAACGGCCCATCGTGGCGGCTGCGCAGGACAAAGCACCGCTGGGACTGGATATGGCCTTGACCACGCCCGATGTTCCAACTCCGTGCCACAGTCGGAGTAGCTGCCGTGGGCGAACTCGCCACCAGACCGTGGGGGCAAACCGTCGCCTGCGTTCGCGACAACTCCGGCTTCCTCGTCTATTTTTGGACACCGATGCAGTGAGACCTCCACGCTAATCCACCACTCATCATGAAATTCCTCGTCTGGCTCATTTCTGCCGTAAATGTATTTCTCGGGCTGCGCTGCTTCCTTAACGCCATCGGTGTGCTGAGAACTGCCAAATATGGTCAAGCCACCACCGTCATCTTCGCCATCCTCTTTCTTGGCCTTGGCGCGGCGGGATTTTATCTCGCCATTGCGCGTAACGAACCCAAACTCGCACTGCTCATTTGTTTCGGACCGTGGCTGCTTGGAATTGCAGTGCTTTTCTTCACCATGATCTTCAGCAACCACCAGTGATTTGACGTGAGCCTTCTTGCTGCACAGATCGAGTTCAAACCGCGTTGGCGTGAGGAGATTGTCGCCACGAGCCCCATTGGAAAACTTGTCTTTGAATTTACCGTGGGTCGATTCCACGTTTATTTCCCCGACCAACAGCGCTGGTACGCCGCCGCCCCTGCTTGGGCCCGCGATCACTGGCAACCTTTTCATGACGCTTGCCAACAATGGTGCAAACAAAACCGCTTTCCCATGACCCTCGAAGCCGACGCACAGTTTTACGAAGAGAAATAAGCGCCAACACTAAATGCGTCCGCAATGGCGCGCCGCTTTCCTCCACGTACTTCCCTTCGGGGGATGAAGCGTTTGCCGAAGAGCAGGATCGCGAAGGCGATCCATGCCGTTGCCGCGAAGATCAGCGTCATGGGCAACATGGTTTTGGAATCGAAGATGCCGATGCTCGCCGAGGCCAGACCGGAAATGCCGATCTGCAAAAAGCCCAGCATCGCCTACGCACTGGCGATGTTCCGGCTGAACGGCACGAGCGCCAGCGCCGCCGCGTTCGGATACGCCAGCCTCAGACTCGACAGTGCGATGAAAAGCGACACCAACATCGCCGGCAATGCCGCCTTGAGCACATGCTCGTGGTTCGGGTAACCATGATTATGAGTCAACATCCCGGCAGAATTTCCGTCCACCTCCCGGCCCAGGTAACATTTATTTGGAGTCAACTCGGTGTGAGCCGCGTCGCCGAATATCACAATTGCCGCATTGACTTGACGTCCGTTTCCCGGAAAAGATTATGCCATCAGCCATGAAAACACGCCTTCCAGTGTTGTTTGCATTGACGGCAGTTCTCCTCGCGCTTTTCCCGCTGACAAATTGCGCGCACGCCGGCGTGCTCACCACGCTCCACGTCTTCAACGTCAGCGACGGCCAATACCCGCAGACCACACTCGTGCCCGGCACGAACGGGAGTTTCTACGGGGCGACCTCCTACGGTGGCACTTACGGCCACGGCACGATTTTCCAGATAACAACCAACGGCATTTTCATCCCGGTCGTCTCGTTTGCCGACACCAACGGCTCGCGACCTTTCGGACGACTGTTTTCGTTGTCAGGCGTCTTGTATGGCACCACTGCTCATGGCGGCCCGTTCGCTCACGGCACCGTCTTTCAATTGTCCTCCAGCAACACGATCCTGCCGCAACTGGTCTTCACCAATTCCAACCCGGAAGGCTCGCAGCCAATGGCCGGATTGACGGCGGACACCAATGGCGTTCTCTTTGGCGCGTCCGGCACCAGCGGCTCTTTTGGCTACGGCAACATTTTCAGATTCAAGCCCGGCGACCAGCAACCGACCATCGTCCACTCGTTCAACAGCGACAACGGCGCGTACCCGTGGGGCACGCTGCTGCTGAACACCAACGGCTGGCTTTACGGCACAACCTTGAACGGCGGCTCAAACAACGTCGGCACATTGTTCAAAGTGTCATCGGCGGGACAGTTCACCAACTTCTTCTCATTTGCCACGACCAATGGCGCGACGACGTGGTCTGGCCTCATTCAAGCCAAAAACGGCGCGCTTTACGGCACCACTTCCCTGGGCGGCGCGGGCAATTACGGCACCATCTTCAGAGTCACCACCAATGAGCTCGTTGAAACGGTTGTGGAATTCGCTTACACCAACGGCTCAAGGCCCATCGCCGAACTGACCGAGGGCGCAGATGGCAGTTTGTATGGCGTGACGATGGAGGGCGGCGCGAACGGCAAAGGCACCATCTTCAAAGTGACCACCAACGGCGCGTTGGTTTCCCTGTTCTCGTTCAACTCCAGCAACGGTTCCGAACCGTATGCCGGGATGGCGTTCGGATCGGACGGTCACCTCTACGGCACGACGCAAGGCGGCGGCAACGGGGCGGCCGGCACGATCTTCCGGTTCATCCTCAACCCGCCCGCACCCGTGATTCAATCCGTGACCGCCACCAACGGTGACGTCATCGTGCAATGGAGCGCCGTGGCCGGCGGCGAATACCGGTTGCAATACAAGACAAACCTCGGCCAACCCGGCTGGATCAACCTGGGCTTTGCTCCCATCATGGCCACGAACTCCGCCGTTATCTCCACCGACCTCGCGCCGCCGGACGCACAGAGGTTTTACCGCGCCGTGCTGTTGCAGTGAAGGTCGCTCCAGCCCGGAGAAGATTCGTGCATATGCCCTCATAGAGGGAAAATTTCACCTGCAAAATTCTTCCCGATTCTGTATCAATCAAGCCATGAACCCGCCCTCACTTGGTTATGTGATTCTGTATGTGAACGACGTCGCTGCCAGCCTTGCCTTTTACTAAAAGGCTTTCGGGCTGAAGCGCCGCTTTTTCACCGACGAAAACGGCAAGGCTTACGGCGAACTCGAAACCGGTGCCACGCGACTGGCCTTCGCCAGCGTTGCCCTGGCGACCGAGCATCTGAAACAACCCGTCGTGAGCGCCGCACCGGATAAATCACCGCTGGGCGTCGAGGTCGCTTTGACCACACCGGATGTTCCAGCGTTGTTCGATCGCGCCGTCAAAGCGGGTGCGACCGTCGTGAGCGAGCCAGCCACCAAGCCATGGGGACAAACCGTCGCCTACGTCCGTGACAACGCCGGCTTCCTTGTCGAGCTTTGCACTCCGATGCCTTGACTCATTGCGCCCTCCTTGACGAACAACAACTCGTCCGGGTTCCAGTGATGGGCTTCGTAGCGTTGAGGTTTATCCGGAGACTAAATGTAGTATCGAAAAGCGAATGGAGGATTATTTGTTGCAGTCGTTTTCGGGCCACTTATTAGAATCTCACCAACAGCATTTGCAAAACGCAAAGTCACTGGAATCCCGTCGGAGAAACGGCAGGAGTTGTAGTTCAGTTTGGTGAGTGCCAGAACATCCGCAAAAACTTCGCGAATTGATGCGTCCCCGCGCGTAATTTCGATTTTGGTCGGGAGGGGCACTTCCATTCCAGGGTAAGTTTGAAGCCGGGGAGTCCAACCCTTTGTCCACAACAGACCTTTCTTTTCGGTTTGATAGAAAGCGCTGCCGCGCAGGATTGGGTTATCCGATGGGTGGTAAACTTTCAGAGAACTGTCAGGCACGATGCGAACGCCGACGATCTTCGTTGATTGTCCTCCGGCAGTCTTAAACCCATTCCATTCCTCGTCCGAGAACCGCGTTTTCCCGTGAATGAAAAGTTCTGCGGGAGGGTTTTGGCCATGAGAGTTTTTATAGGACTCGATCGCAATTGAGACCAACTGTTCGGCTGCTTTTGGCTTCAAATGAAAATCACCTCTCTTAGGATTGTACCAAGGTCCGACATCTCCTTTGAACACGACGCCATCCCCAGAATCCAAAAACATTTGAGCTGCACAACATGCGGTTTCAGGGTCTTTTTCCCGGTTGAGCTGCTTAAAAACCAATCCAAGATAACAAACACCTTTTCGCGCGGCGCCGAGTTTCCACGGTCTTCCTCCTGCTTTATAGAAAACTGCGGAACTAAGATTCCATGCAATTTGAGATTCGAGAATAGCCAAGTCGCGTTGCAACTTTCCGCTCGGACGGCGGAATTCACGAAAGGCGATTGTTGACTCGCGTACAACTTGAGTTGGAATCTTCTTCAACAAGAGTCGACCCTTGAGTTGATTGTGGAAATCAGGATCAAACTGATATGCCACGTCGTCGCCACGCCATTCAGCAAAATCAAATACAGGTTCGTCTTTGCGTCGCTTAGCTTCGGCTTCGCCGATAGCATCTGGCGTTCGAATTTTGAGTTCCTTTGAAATTACAGATCGAGGACGGCAGTTCTGCCACACGAAGTCTGGAACTGCCACTACCCAAAGGTCAACAACATCGTCACCTTCTCGGTGTTCTTTCAGAATAGCGTCGGCATAAAAGCCTGCGGTTTCGTAAACACGCTGATGCTTGTCTTCCAAATGCGCGCGGCGATAGAGTTCGAGTGGATCAAGTTCGGCTTTTGCAAAAGGTTGAGGGTTCCAAGGGATACCAAATGCTGCGTCAAATCCAGGGAACACTGGACGGTTTCTTTTAGGCTCAACAGGATAAACAGGTGTTCGCAAACGCTTAACAAACTCACCAACTCTTCTTATTCCCTCGGCGGTTCCAACAATTCCCATCCGAACCCCATGCGGTTTGCCTTGGTCCAACGGACCAAAAAGCACCAACCCTTCTCGCGGGTCTGCCATTGCTTGTCCATGTAGGAATAGCAGGTTCGGCTCTGATAGATATTCAAGTCGATGCTCACTCATTTTCGGCATCAGTTGGTAGCTCATTGCCATCTTCGTCATCGTCCGGCAAATCGTCGCGCGATTCTTTGTCGATAACGAGATACTTGACCGGAGCAACGAATTGCACCGGCTGGGTCGAAAATGAGAAGTAAGCGTCTTTCGCCATCTGGACACGAAACTCATCACCCCCGCTGGCAAGGAAACTCATCATAGCGAGCAAACGGTCCCTCCATACATCATTCCACCATGATTTACCCTGGTTTCGCCGCGCGCTGTGTTGATAACTAGCGGAATCGAACAATTTCTTTCCATCTGACGTAAACACAACGTGAGTCTTGAGAATAATCCCGGGGCTGAGATCGAACGTAGGAACTCCCTGAACGGCGAAATGCCACCATCGTTTTGGTTTTACGCCATCTTTGTTAGCTGTCATCGACTTAAACCCAACCAAGCTGCGTGAATGGCGTTTCCCATTAGCTACGAATGAGGCTTCATCGTCGGGCAAAAAATCCTTTTCGAGCCAGTGGCAAAGCCTGTCATTTGAAAGGGCATACCGCCGGCAGCCTCGACTACTCGCATGGCGCTCAAATCCGCGACGCAATAGCGCATATGCAAGCCTGTTCGCGTCCTTTTGTTCCAGCTTCAGATCCTTAATTCCATTTGTGATGAATTCTTCCCAACCGATGTAATCCGACTTTTTGGTTTGTATCGCGAAACGCCGTCCCGCCGCAGCCATTTCTCGCGGTTCACAAAAACTCACGAAACCATTGCCGAAAGGTTC
>CAYSDO010000168.1:0-8749 GCA_964429665.1 uncultured Bifidobacterium sp. | reverse complement strand
GATTGACTGGGTGAAAGCGCATTATGATTCCATCAATGGCAGGATCATCAGCAACTGGCGTCGCACCTCCTCACGATTCGAGTTGGAAACGACAATTCCCGCCAACACCACCGCAACGGTTTTTCTCCCGGCGACGGACGCAGCTCAGATTTCTGAAAGTGGCGGAGCACTGACGAAAACGAAAGGTGTCAGCTTCGTTCGCTTCGAGGGTGGCCGCGCCGTGCTCAAGGTGGGAGCGGGCACCTACCGGTTTGCCATTACCACCAAGTAACGTTCACACCTATGACTTCAAACATCTGGCTTCGATGGTTCGGCATCGTCCTGCTGGTGTTCATTGCTTCTTCGGGATTTGCAAAAACAAACGTAGTTTCAGTCAATGCATCAATCATTCCCACTCCTCGCACTGACGCTCGTGGAACAAATCGCTACCTCGAACTAAACCAACGGGTCCTGGATTGCCACGGTCAGGCGGATGTTATCTTTCTGGGTGACTCCATCACCCAAGCCTGGGAGGTTGAAGGCAAGGTGGTTTGGGAAAGATATTATGCGCCGAGGCACGCGCTGAATCTCGGCATTGGCAGCGACCGTACGCAACATGCGCTCTGGCGACTGGATAACGGCCATCTGACAGGTCTCAAGCCAAAGGTCGCCGTGGTTTTGATCGGCGTGAACAACATTCCCGACGACACCTGCACACCACGGATGGTACTCGAAGGCGTGACCGCCGTGGTGCAAAAGCTCAGGACGAAGCTTCCGGAGACAAAAATCATCCTGTTGGGCATCTTCCCTTTCCACGAGGACTTTCACACGCAGCGGGCCAAAGCCCTGCAAGTCAATCAAGCCCTTCGCAAACTGGACGATGGCAAGTCAATTCACTTTTTGGACTTCGGCCACTTGTTCATACAAGGCGACGGCAGGATTTCAAAAGACATGATGCACGATTTTGTGCATCTGACGCCTGAAGGCTATCGCCTTTGGGCAGAGGCCATGGAGCCGAAACTCGCAGAGTTGCTTGGAGAAATGCCTGCCAAGCCGTAGCCACTTCCACCAACAGGTTGCCAGGCGTTTTGGCTTTCTTCCGGGTTCTGCTCGGCGACAATTCCTGCCGAAATGAACAAAGCCATTTTCCTTGATCGCGACGGGACAATCATAAAGGAGGGCGACTATCTGCGTGACCCAGCCCAAGTGGAAGTCTTCCCGTCGGCGCTTACGGGCTTGAAACGACTTACCGACGCAGGATTCCTCCTGTTCATCGTCACCAACCAATCTGGAGTGGGACGCGGTTACTTCACCATGAACGAGGTGCACAAGGTCAATGCCCGCGTAATTGAAGTTTTTGCCAAAGCAGGCGTTCGCTTTGAAAAAACCTACATTGCACCAGAAGCACCGGATCAGCCAAGTCACGGGCGAAAGCCCTCCCCCTACTTTTTGTTTGATGCAAGAGACGAATTCGGCTTGAGCCTTGCTGAATGCTACATGATTGGCGACAAGCTCATTGACCTCGAATGCGGTTGGAACGCTGGCGTAATGAAAAGCATTCTCGTCCGCACTGGCTACGGAGTTAAGGTTGAGCATGAATCCGCCGACAAACTAACTCGGGCCGTCGTACTGGATGATATTCAGGCGGCGGCGCGGTTTATTTTGGACGGTAAATAGTCAAACGTCATGTGCGGCATAATCGGATACGTCGGAAAGAAAGCGGCCTCGCCGGTTCTGCTGGAAGGCCTGCGAAGGCTGGAGTATCGCGGCTACGACAGCTCAGGTGTGGCGGTACTCGGCAGTTCCACGGTCGAAGTGCGCAAGAAGAAGGGCAAGATTGACGAAGGTCTCGCACACGAAATCCAGTCGCGGCCTGTCAACGGCGACGTCGGCATCGGCCACACACGCTGGGCCACGCACGGTCCGCCTTGCGACGAGAATTCCCACCCGCATCTCGATCAATCCGAAAAGATTGCCGTCGTCCACAACGGCGTCATTGAAAATTTCGACGCCCTCAAGCAACGCCTCGTCAAATCCGGTCACCACTTTCACTCCACCACAGACACAGAAGTACTGGCGCACCTCATCGGCGAACATTACGCGAAACGTCGAAGCGGGAAGTCCGAATCAAACGCGCTCACCTTCGCCGTTTGCGATGCTTTGCGCGAAGTGATCGGCACCTACGGCCTTGCTGTAGTCTGCACCGAACAGCCGGACGTGATTGTCGGTGCACGGCGAGGTTCGCCGCTCATCATCGGCATCGGCGACGGCGAAAACTTCCTGGCCAGCGACGCCAACGCCATCGTCGCCCACACCCAACGCGTGGTTTATCTCAACGACTACGACGTGGCCACCGTGACACGCGAGCGTTTCGATGTGATGAATCTCGGAACGGACACCGCCAAGGTACAGATCAGTCAGCTTGAGTTTCAGGCGGAGGATTCTCAGCGTGGCGACTTCGAGCATTTCATGCTCAAGGAAATTTTCGAGCAACCACGCACGGTGGAGAATGCGTTGCGTGGCCGCGTAGATCACGAAGGCGCGACCGCACGGTTCGGCGGGTTAAACATGTCCTCGGCCGAACTGCGCTCAATCGAACGCATCGTTATCGCCGCCAGTGGCACAAGCTGGAACGCGGCGCTCGTCGGCGAATACTTGATTGAGGAATTCGCTCACCTGCCCGTGGAGGTGGAGTTCGCGCACGAATTTTGTTACCGAAACGCCCCACTCCAGCGCGACACCGTGCTGCTTGTGCTTTCGCAATCCGGCGAAACAGCGGATACCCTTGCCGCATTGCGCGAAGCCAAACGCCGCGGCCACCGCGCGCTCGCCATCGTTAATGTCGTTGGCAGCACCATTGCGCGTGAATCTGACGGCGGTATTTACATGCACGCTGGACCGGAGATCGGTGTGGCGTCCACCAAGGCGTTTGTTTCCACGCTCACGGTGTTGTCGTTGCTTGCGGTTCATCTCGGACGGATGCGAATGCTTTCCGCCGGACGCGCACAGGAAATTCTCAAAGCGCTCGAAACCGCGCCGAAACAGATCGAGGCGTTGCTCAAACAGAACGAAGAGATCAAGAGGATCGCGGTAAAGTACGCGCAGGCCGAGGATTTCTTTTTCCTGTCGCGCGGTTACAACTTCCCCATCGCGCTTGAAGGTGCGTTGAAGCTGAAAGAAATCTCCTACATTCACGCGGAGGGGTATTCGGCGGCAGAAATGAAGCATGGGCCGATCGCGCTGATTGATTCCAAAACACCCACGGTGTTCCTCGTACCACAGGATTCAATGTACGACAAGACGATGGCAAACCTCGCGATGATTCGGGCGCGCAAAGGGCCAATTATTGCCATCGCCACCAAAGGCGACGAACAGATCAGAAAAGTCGCCGAAGACGTGATCTACCTTCCGAAGACCATCGAGCCACTTAATCCGATCCTTGCGAGCGTCCCGCTGCAACTTTTTGCCTATCACATCGCCACCGCCCGTGGCTGTGACGTGGACAAGCCGCGCAACCTCGCCAAGAGTGTCACAGTAGAGTGAAAACCGCGAAGCCCGAGGTACATTCAAGCATCCTCATGGAAGCATGGATGCCTGATGTCTCAATTGTGAACTAATTCTTGCTTGCCGCATCGCGCACTTGCAGCAAATGATTCAGCCCATGCACGCGGGATCACAGTCTGGCAAGCGGAAGCACCATACCCACCGCAAAACACAGCGGCTATGGTTGCTTTGCGCGCTTGTAGCCATTGTGGTGGCGCTTGTTGCGGGCTTTTTCTGGCTTATGAGCAGCCCACAGTTCGCAACGCCACGATAATTTGTATCACGAAATTGCGCCCCGCTTACGCAGCAACGCCTCCATTGCCTTGTCCATCAGCAATTCCGCCAGCGGTTTGGTGACTCGATCCAGTTCGGCACACGCCAATTGCAACCGTTTCAAATCTCCCGTCCCACCCTCCGTCTGACCGGTTGCCAGCGCGAGCGATAGTTCACTAAGCGCCAACTGAACCTGCGATTTGTATTCCGACTCGAGTTCGCCATCACAATCCACCAAACCCTTTCTCGTTGCAGCCAGAAGTTCATCCGCCTTGAGTTTTGCTTCAATCCAGCGGCGTACGGCCATATCGTCGAATGCGTGCTCGACACTTTCCTCGACCATTTTCGTCACCGCCGCATCGTCCACGTTCACAGCGGACCTCATCTCCACAATTTTTTCGCGACCCGTGCGGGTGTCGCGCCCGAGGACATGTAGGATTCCGTTGGCATCAATTTCAAATTGTACTCCCACACGTGGCACGCCTCGCGGCGCGGATTCAAACTCCAGCGTGAATCTGCCAAGACTCCAGTTGTCCTTGGCGCGCTCGCGCTCGCCCTGCAAGACGTGAATGAGCATTGATCGTTGGTGATCCACGGCGGTGGTAAACATCTCGCCAGCCTTCATCGGAATGGTTGAGTTGCGAGGGATGATGACGTTCATCAAACCACCAAAGGTTTCGATGCCAAGCGACAACGGAGTCACGTCGAGCAGCAGAACATTTTTGAATCCGCCGGAGAGAATCTCCGCCTGGATCGCCGCCCCGAGGGCCACGGCTTCGTCTGGATTCTGGCTGGTGTTAAGCATCGGGCCATTGCGCTTGTGATGGTCCTCACCAAGCCGGATGCCTCCGCGTTCCTCCTCAAAGTCCGCACACCCGAACCATTCGCTGACCAGCTTTCGCACAAGCGGCATACGCGTCTGGCCACCGACGAGAATGATTTGATCGAGTTCGCTGGACTGAAGTTTTGCGTCCGCCAGAGCGCGAAGACAGTGTTGGCGTGTACGTTCGACGATATCACACGTCATTGATTCCAATTCACAGCGAGTCAGCCTCTGGCTGAAACTGAATTCCGGCGTCAGAAATGGCAGGGTAATTTCCGTTTCCAATTCGGTCGAAAGCCGGATCTTGGCATGCTCCGCTATTTCGCGGATGCGAGACAATAAAGGCAATTGGTCCGCGTTTAGTGCTCCATGCTGGTTTACATTGGCCAGCGCCGGCCCGCCTGACGCTGAGATCTTCTGCACAAGAAAATCCACTATCCTTTTGTCGAGATCATCGCCACCGAGCCGTGTATTTCCGTTGGTTGAGAGAACCTGAAAGACGCCCTCATTCAATTCCAGGATTGAAAGATCGAAGGTGCCGCCACCCAGATCGTATACAGCGATCTTTGACTTCTCGCGCAACTTGTCGAGCCCGTAGGCGAGCGCGGCAGCAGTGGGCTCGTTGATGATGCGTTCGACGGTCAAGCCTGCGAGTTCGCCCGCGCGCTTGGTGGCATTGCGCTGCGCGTCGTTGAAATAGGCCGGGACGGTGATCACAGCGCGGGTGACAGCCTCACCGAGTGCGACCTCGGCATCCTTCTTGAGTTTCTTGAGGACCTCGGCGGAGATTTCCTCAGGCGTGAACTCTCGTTCGTGGATTTTGATTTTTACCGGGTCGCCGCCCTGCCCTGCGACAGGATATGTTACGAGCATTTCCTCCCGCGAAATATCGGAACCCCTGCGACCGATGAAGCGTTTCACAGAATAGGCGGTCAGCGCGGGCTTGATAGCGCGAACGCGATTCGCGGCATGACCAACAAGAGGCGACTCTCCGGCCATTGGCCAATGAACGACAGATGGAGTGAGCCGCCGCCCTTCGACGTCCGCAATGACAAAAGGAATCCCGCTGTCCACAGCTGCGACGAGGGAATTGGTTGTGCCGAGATCAATACCGACGATTTTGCTCACGTCATGATCGTGGCAAAAAAAGCAGCATGGCGCACGAAGGAATTGAAGTTTCGGCTTCCAGAACGAAGGAGATCACGCACAAGAAACGAGAGAGCCCGGACGGCGAACCGTCCGGGCCTCATTTCCCCCCTGGCGAATCCCGCTATTACTGGATCAGTTTGAGCACCGATTGCGGCAGTGCATTGGCCTGGGCCAGCATCGCTGTTCCAGCCTGAACCAGGATGTTGTAGCGGGCGAAGTTCGTACTTTCCTCCGCAACGTCCACATCCTTGATACGGCTGTCGGCAGCGGTGAGGTTGTCCTTGAGCACTGCGAGCTGCTCGTTGTAGGACGTGAGCACCGAAATGTTAGCGCCCACTGTAGCACGATCAGTCGCGACGATATCGATAGTATTGGTGACCGCCGTCAGTGCGGCGGGAGCCGCCGTGGTGAGGTCTTGAGCAGTCAGGTCGTAAGCCGTGCCGTCAATGCCCAGCATCGTGTAGGTGGCGCCTTCGCTGTCCACCACCACATTTCGGTCCGTGTTGTCGAGCAAACCGACGCCGTTGAATTCCTTCGTAGCCAGGTCGTTGATATAGACGGCCAATGACTGGAATTCCGTGTTGTAGAGTGCGTTGTCCGCCGGACCCTTGGTGACGTCCTGTGCGAGCACCGTCAATTCGCTCATGCGATCCAGCGCCTTGGCAACCTTCTTGAGGTAGCCGTCCTGCGTCTGGCTGAATGAAATGGCGTTGCTGACGTTGGCGCGGACTGCGGTGATACGGTTGATCTGTGCGTCGAAACGCAAAGCAACCGCAGCGCCTGCCGCGTCGTCTTCCGGCGATACAATCTTCAGACCTGAAGAAAGACGTGCCAGGGACTTGTTCAACATGCCGGTGGATTCCGAGAGCAGGCGGGCGCCTGTCTGTGCCGATAGGTTTGTATTGATGACCATAACTCTATTCCGTGAGTCGCCCTTGCGGGCATTTGTTTGAGCACAGCGTCCTTGCTGTGGATGAAACTTGTTTTGGGGCTTTCACCGTTCTCCCCTGCCGATTCTTTGTGGCGACCAGCGGCCTGTCTTGCGACAGTGAAGTCATCGGCGCAGTCTGGAAAAACTGAAACCGAAAAAGTTTCAAGTGGACGAAGATTTCCGCTAAAGATTTTTGGAACGCCAGTTTATGGAAAAAGTCAGGGGCTGGCCAAAAGCCTGAATAAAAACCGTGCGATTCAACTCGATCAGGTCAGATGGAGTGACTTCGGAATTACAACGCAGTTTCCTGCGTTTGTTTAGCACTCACGTCGAGGTCAATAAGGATGTCGCGTGGCTCGGCACCATTGCTCGGGCCGACAAGCCCGCGATTTTCGAGTTCGTCCATGATGCGCGCGGCGCGACCATAGCCGAGACGGAGACGACGTTGCAACAAGGACACACTGGCCTTCTGTTCACTGCGGATGACCTCGATACACTGCTGAATGATCTCTTCATCCTCATCAATGCCACTCTCGTTGCCAAATGAGTTTGCAGGTTTGGAGAGCTGCTGATGGATTTCCATCTCGTAACTCGGCTTGGCCTGCTTTGCGATGAAGTCCACCACACTTTGAATTTCATGATCGGTCACCAGCGCGCCCTGTGCGCGGATCAACTTCGCCGAACCGGGCGGCAGGTAAAGCATATCGCCCTTGCCAAGAAGTTTGTCCGCGCCCATCGCATCGAGAATCGTGCGCGAGTCCACCTTGGCCGCAACCTGGAATGCGATACGCGCCGGGATGTTCGCCTTGATGACACCAGTGATGACGTCCACGGACGGTCGCTGCGTAGCAACGATGCAATGTATCCCCGCCGCGCGCGCCATCTGCGTGATGCGAGCGATGGCCATCTCCACATCCGCTGGCGCGACCAACATAAGATCTGCGAGCTCGTCAATGATAACGACGATGTAGCTGAGTTTTTCCGGAATGACGATGTCATCTTCGCGCGGCACCACGATCTGTTCGTCCACCTCGACGGCAAATCCATCCGCGCCAGGCTCGACTTTCTCCTTCTTGGCCATGAGCGGCAACTCAGGCTCACGCGAAGGCAGCGGCTTGTCCTTGGGACGCGCGTTGAACGAACCGATGTTGCGGACGCCGACGCGTGCAAAAATCTGGTAGCGCTTTTCCATTTCGTTCACCACCCAGCGCAACGCTAGAATCACCTTCTTCGGATCCGTCACGACCGGCACGACGAGATGCGGAAGCACGTTGTATTGCTGCAGCTCGACGACCTTTGGATCAATCATCACGAATCGCAATTGATCCGGCGTAAAACGATAAAGCAGCGACGCGATGATGGCATTGATGCAAACGGATTTACCCGAGCCGGTGCTTCCAGCGATGAGCAGGTGCGGCATCTCGGCGAGATCGGCGATGATGGGATGACCGTAAACATCCTTGCCAAGCGCGACGGGAATGCGCGCCTTGGCATTACGCCATTCCTCGGACTCAAACAGATCGCGCATGATGACCTTGGTCTTCACCGAATTCGGCACTTCGACACCGACGGAGCTTTTTCCGGGTACGGGAGCGAGAATATTGATGCGTTCCGCCTTGAGCGCGGCAGCAATGTTGTTCGAGAGCGCAGTGATCTTTTCCAGCTTCACGCCAGGCGCGGGATGCAGCTCGTAACGCGTGATGGTCGGGCCTTTGGTGATGTCGCCAAGCTCCACCGGTATGTCGAACTGGGCGAGCGTCTGCTGCATGAGCCGCGCATTCGCGAGCAATTCCTCCTTCGACTCTGTTGGCTTCACCGTCATGTCCGGCAACTGGAGAAACTCCATTGAGGGCAGCTGATAATTGCCGATCATCGGTGTGTGAGCAACGGTGATGGGCTTTGGCTTCTTTGGCTTGTAGCGAGCCGGCGCGATGCCGGTAATGGTGATCGCAGGCTCGGACTTTTTTTCGGGTTCTGGATCAGGCTGCCCGGATTTGGGCTCGTCGGCTTTTTCCGAATCCGACTTCGCTTCACCTTCGGGTTTGGCTCCA
>CAYSDO010000167.1:0-8787 GCA_964429665.1 uncultured Bifidobacterium sp. | reverse complement strand
CCGCAACGCTATTGCTGGATTAAATGCTCCAACCAGACAAACATGAGCACAAATTTTGAACGCCCATTCCTCTCAAGTGTTTTCAAGGGGTTGGCATGTCTGACGATCGTCGGCTCGATAATCGTATTTGTCCTTGGCTTGGTGACTACCGCCCTCGCCGGATTGGTTGCGGCGTTTGTCTATTTCGGAATCGCTCAAGCAATCGAATACCTGGCACAAACCGCCCACAATTCAGAGCGTATACTCGCCTTGCTAGAAGCCTCCGAAGCAGAGCGTTCAAAAACAAAGCCGTTGCCAATCCCACTCACTTCCAAAAATCCGCCGCCTCATTCGTTTTCTTACTTCTTTGAAAGGGATGGCGTGAACTCTGGCCCACATAGCCTTGAACAGATGCTAGCCTTCTGGCGCGACGGCACGTTGAACACAAGAACGCTTGTAGTCAGAGAAGGAGACAAAGAGTGGAGACCTTTCGCAACATTTCCAGAGTTTCAGAAGTAGCAGAACAGTTAAGATGCCCATTTGCACTTGGGCTTTCAGTTTTATGACGGTTATTCTGAATCGATTTCGCCACCTTGCGTCCGCATCGTGGAAAGTGCTCGCCCGCTCCCGGCGCTCCATTCATCATCCCTCGTGCATCTGGCTCATTTGCGACTGCGCGATTTCCGAAACTACGCGCGGCTGGACGCGGACTTCGCGCCCGGCTTCCATCTGCTTTTGGGAGACAACGCACAAGGCAAGACCAACGTCCTCGAAGCCATCTATCTCATGGCCACGCTTCGTTCCTTTCGCGGTGTGGGCAGCGCTCAAATGATCCGGCACGGCCAGCGTGGCTATTTTGTCGGCGGCAAGATCGTTGGACAGGTGGAGCACGAAATCAAAATGTTCTGGTCGTCGCGCGAACGGAATCTTCAACTCGACAACCGTCCTGTAAAAAAAATTGGCGATTACCTGGGCACGTTGCGCACGGTGGTATTTTGCACAGAAGATCTGCAACTGATCAAAGGCACGGGCCGCACACGCCGTCGATTCATCGACCTCCTGCTTTCTCAAACACAGCCGGGCTATCTCGCCCTGCTTCAGCGCTACATGCAGGTGGTTCGTTCGCGAAATGCTCTGCTGAAACAACACTCGCCCGACCAGCTGCTGCTCGACAGTTTCTCTGAACAACTCGTAAAGCTCGGCTCTGAAATAATCCGCCATCGTCGAGACTTGATCCCAAAGCTTTCGCCACTGGCACGCCTGGCCTACCGTCGCATTTCAAATGACGCCGAGGAACTTCGCATCACCTACGAGCCAAGTGTGAAATCGGACTTTGCCGTCGAACTGGCCCAGGCCCGCGAACGCGAACAGCGATTCCGCGCCACACTACTCGGCCCACACCGGGACGATCTGGAATTTCTGCTCAAGGAAAAATCAGCGTCGCAGTTCGCCAGCGAAGGACAGAAACGCACGCTGGCCATAGCACTGAAGATGGCGCAGGCCGAATACCTCACAGGCATCCACGGCAGCGCGCCGGTACTGTTGATTGACGATGTAATGGGTGAACTTGATGCAAAGAGACGGAGCGGGTTGCTCCCGTTGCTCGAACGCACCCGCCAATCCAGCGGACAGGTGTTCATGACCTGCACTGAAGAAAACTGGCCACGTGAACTGGGACGCGATATTCAAAGATGGGTTGTAATAAACGGAAACGTGATCGCAGGTTGAAGTCTGACTCAAAGAAGCAACAATTTCAAACCCGACACATTTTGGTAGAGGCTGGATTTCGCCGCAGGCTTTCGCAATAGTTCTCCCGTGCCGTTGACGCCTGCCGCCGAACGCGAGTTGCTCACCAGCCTGCTCAAACAGGTGTCGCGTTCCTTTTATCTCACATTGCGCGCCCTGCCCCGCGCGATCCGCCGCCAGATCGGACTGGCCTACCTGCTTGCACGGACCACGGATACGATTGCAGACACGGAGATCATTCCAGTGGCACAACGGCTCGAAGCCTTGCAACGGTTGTGCGCACGCATTCTTGGCACCTCCAACCATGCGCTCCGCTTTGGTGAACTGGCAAAGCAACAGGGATTGCCCGGCGAACGCGTCTTGCTGGAACGTGTTGAAGAGAGCCTCGAACTCTTGAGCGGCCTATCGGAAACAGATTTGAAACTCGTACGCGAAGTTCTAAACACCATCACGAGCGGACAGGAACTTGATTTGCGCAGGTTTGACGGTGCGTCTGAAAAAAACATCATCGCTTTGAAGAACGACTCCGAACTGGACGATTACACGTATCGTGTCGCGGGTTGTGTCGGGTCGTTCTGGACGATTATCTGTCGCACACACCTTTTTCCAGATGTGCAGTTTCACGACGAAACTCAATGGCATCACGAGGCGCTCTGTTTCGGCAAAGGTCTGCAACTCGTCAACATTCTCCGCGATGTGCCCGAAGATTTGCGTCACGGGCGTTGTTATCTTCCGCTGGATCAGCTTTCAAAGACTGGATTGTCTCCTGCAGATTTGTTGAAGCCTGAAAACGAGCAGCGATTACGCCCGGTTTACAACGGCTACCTGGATCGCGCGCACGCTTACCTCTCGGCAGGCTGGAATTACACAAACACGATTCCCCGCGATCAGATGCGATTGCGCCTCGCATGCGCGTGGCCGGTGCTGATAGGGCTGAAAACAATCAAGCGTTTGAGAACGACGCCCGCGCTTGATCCCGTTAAGCGAGTGAAAGCTTCGCGCGCAGAAGTGAGAGGAATACTGCTGCGTTCAGTCTTGCTTCATCCTTTTCCGAGGGCATGGCAACGGCTCGGGCTGCACATCTGACAGAAACCACGGTTTAACGGCTCTGGATTTGTCAGTCACCTGGTGGAAAAGACCTTACCCGCGCCAAAAACAGATTGAATTCCGAGGGCGGTTTGTGCTATTCCACAGGCGCATGAACACAAAAACTATTTCAATGACCCTGTGTGCAAGCGTCCTGTTCGCCTGCACCATTCGCGCCGAAGACACGAAAGCATTCTCCAACGACAAGGACAAAACAAGCTACGCGCTCGGCCTGTATTACGGTACGGACTGGAAACGCCGTGAGATTTCCGCGGACGACCTCAATCTCGACAAGATGCTCGAAGGAATCAAATCCGGGCTCAATGACGGCAAGGGATTGATGACTGAAACGGAAATGCGCGATGCGCTCAATGCCTACCAGAAGCAACTCAGCGCCAAGCAGCAGGAGAAGCGCAAGATCGCCGGCGAAAAGAACAAGAAAGAAGGTGAAGCGTTCCTTGCCGCCAACAAATCCAAACCTGGTGTCGTCACGCTTGCGAGCGGTCTCCAATATAAAATCCTCACCGAAGGAAGCGGTGAATCACCAAAGTCCGACGACACAGTCGTCGTGAAATATCGCGGCACGTTGGTGGATGGAACCGAGTTTGACAGTTCATCCAAATCACCAAACGGCACTGCATCATTCCGGGCCAATGGCGTCATCTCAGGCTGGACTGAAGCGCTCACCCAAATGAAAACAGGCTCGAAGTGGCAGTTGTTCATTCCCTCCGAACTTGCATACAAGGACCAGGCCCGCTCTGCAATCATCGGACCCAACTCCACCCTGCTCTTTGATGTCGAACTCGTTTCCTTCCAGCCAGCACCGCCGCCGGCAGCTCCAGCAGCGCCGCTGACCAGCGACATCATCAAAGTTCCATCCCTCGAAGAAATGAAGAAGGGCGCAAAGATCGAAACGATCAAGGCTGATGAAGTGGAGAAAATTCAGAAGAAGCAGCCGCAAAACAAATAACAGACCATGCCTGACCTGACCAAACAAGCTCCCCGGAGTCCACGTGTACGCTTGGGTGGCTACGTGATTCTGCCTCGCATGCTGGACAAGGGCCGCGCGCTGCTTGCAGGAAAGAACGGCGAATACAGTTATGCCTGTCCGCTCGATCAACGATTTCTGGAGTTCGCCGGAATTGATGCCAAGGCATTAAAGAAGGAACTGGCCGCTGGCAAAGGCGACGGCGATATCCTCAAATGGATCAACTCACACGCGAAAAACAAACGCACGCCGCCGGAGATCGAAGCGTGGTCCACGTGGCAGGAACGCCGCAGTCCGGACAACCCGGACTCCCGCGAATACTTCAACGAGCTTCACAAACAAGCCGCTCCCAAACGCACGGACATTTCGTCATGGTTCGATCTGTTGGACGCTGATGATTTCGGCAGCTTCGGAGGCAAGATTTGAAGTCATAGGATGCTCTTTCAAGCCCCGGCAACAGCCGGGGCTTTTTGCTGTCCAATTCCTGCAAACAGAAAACAAAAGCCGACATTTGCTGACCACTTCACTCCGTTGACGCTCCTCGCCGAAAAGCCTACGCTTCACCCAGCTTTATGAGCGAACTTTTGAATTCCCTGATTGAACTGATCCGCCGTACCTCCGCCGAGATTCCCGACGACGTCCACAAGGCCATCCTCACGTCGCTGGAGAACGAGAAGAAGGATTCCCTCGCGGCGAACGCGCTCAAGATCGTGGACCAGAACATTGCGCTGGCGAAAAATAAATCGCAGCCGATCTGTCAGGACACCGGGAGCATTTTGTTTTATGTCGATTGCCCGGTCGGTTACGATCAGATTACGTTCGCTGAGACCGCGCGCGAAGCGGTGAAGGCCGCGACCAAGAAAGGTTATCTCCGCCAGAACTCCGTGGATTCGCTCACCGGCAAGAACGACGGCACGAACTGCGGCCCGGGCGCCCCCGCGTTTCACTTTCATCAACATCGCTCGCCGGAAATTTCCGTGAAGCTCGCGCTCAAGGGCGGCGGCTGCGAAAACGTCGGCGCGCAATACTCGCTGCCCGACGATGGCCTCCACGCGAATCGCGATCTCGACGGCTGCCGCAAGGCTATCCTCGACGCGGTGTTGCAGGCGCAGGGCAAAGGCTGCGGGCCGGGCATTCTCGGCGTGTGCATTGGCGGCGACCGCGCCACCGGCTACGAGATGAGCAAGACGCAATTCCTCCGTCGCCTCGACGACCGTAACGCCGAACCCAAACTCGACGCGCTCGAACAGGACATTCTCAAGACCGCGAACGACCTCGGCATCGGCCCGATGGGTTTTGGCGGCAAGACGACGTTGCTCGGAGTGAAAATCTGCACGGCCAACCGCGTACCCGCGTCGTATTTCGTGAGCGTCAGCTACATGTGCTGGGCCTTCCGCCGCCAAGGCGTGACGCTGGATGCGGATGGGAAGATTGGGAAGTGGTTGTATTGAACTTGAATGAATTGTCGCCAGCAGGTTGGTAATCAGCCATAATCCGAACCACAAGATGCGAGCACTGGAAAAGCTGACAATCAAGAATTTCAAATCCATCCGCGAGCAAAAGCTGGAGCTTGGCAAGCTCAATGTGTTCATTGGCGGCAACGGCGCGGGCAAGTCCAACTTGATTGAGGCATTTCGTTTTTTACGGGAAATCGTCAACCAGAACCTCGCTGGTTACACGGGCATGAAGGGTGGTGCGGACACGTTGTTGTATTTCGGCAGGAAACGGTCGCCAGAAATGTCTTTTCGTCTGGAGTTCGGCGAAGGTGATACCTCAAATGCTTATTCAGTGAAATTGCGCGGTACTGATGAGGACAGCCTCATGATCGCAGAAGAGATGGCCTTTTACCACGAACGGAAAAAGTATCCGAAGCCCTACGACAAAGGCGTTTCGTCGTTCTCCAAAGAATCCAAGTTGAAAGCGGTGGATCATATATGCACGCGGCAGGTCATGCGTGATTTGGATAGTTACCGTGTTTATCATTTCCATGATACGAGCGACACGGCGGCGGTCAAAGGAACGGGAGATGTGGATGACAATCGCGTGTTGCGTCCGCAGGCGGAAAATCTCGCGTCCTTTCTTTATTGGATGCAGCAAAAGCAGCCGGATCACTTCGCAAACACTCAGGACACGTTGCGGCAGATTGCGCCATTCTTCGAGGAATTCCGACTTGCGCCGTCGAAGTTGAACGAAGCCAAAATCCGTTTGGAGTGGAAGGAAAAAGGTAGCGACGCCTATTTCAATGCCTCATCACTCTCGGATGGAACGCTGCGCTTTCTATGTTTAACCACGCTGTTGTTGCAACCGCAGTTGCCAGCAGTGGTATTGCTCGATGAACCGGAACTCGGCTTGCACCCAGCGGCGGTGACATTGCTCGCGGATTTATTGGCGTCAGCTGCGACGCGCACTCAAGTCATCGTCGCCACACAGTCGGTTACGCTTGTTAATCAATTCGAGCAGGACGCAGTTTGGACTGTAGATCGTGAAGATAATCAGAGCGTCTTCACCCATTTGAGCGGCGAGGACATGACAGCGTGGCTGGACGGCTACGCGCTTGGCGAGCTTTGGGAAAAGAACGTCCTGGGTGCGCGTCCATGAGCAAGCGGGTGCTGATTCTCGTAGAAGGGCAAACCGAGGAGCGGTTTGTGAAGGATGTTCTTGGTCCAGCCTTCTTCGACCGGGAATTATTCTTTCATGCAACGCTTCTCGTAACAAAACGAGTAAAGGATGGCCCGAACTTCAAGGGAGGAGTGACCAACTTCGCCAAATTCAAAAACGATGTGCACAGACTGCTCAACAGTGCGGGTGATGCGCTGGTGACAACGATGTTGGATTATTATCGGCTGCCATTGGATTTTCCGGGAATGAAATCGCGCCCCACGCATGCCACCCCGATTCAGCGCGTCACACACGTCGAGGACGCTATCGCCAATCACTTTGATTCACGGTTGAACTTTGTGCCGTTTCTCGTACTTCATGAGTTTGAAGCGTGGTTGTTTTCGTCATTGACCGAGCTTCCTCGCGCGCTCACCGAAGCGCGCAAACAAAAGGAATTTGAAGCGATTCGAGCCAGCGTCGCTACACCAGAGGAAATCAACGACCGCCCGGAGTTTGCACCTTCAAAACGAATTGCCGATCTATTCCCGGCATACAAGAAAACTTTACACGGGCCAACGACAGCGGCGCGTATTGGGTTGGAACAGATTCGCAAAGAGTGCCCGCATTTCAACGACTGGATAAACAAGCTGGAGGCTTTTGCGCAGTCTGAATAAATGTACATTGAGACGACGATGGTGAGTTATCTGGTGGCAAACCCAAGCCAGGATTCCATTCTGGCCGCGCATCAGCAACTCACGCGGCAATGGTGGCAGGACGAACCGCAGCGTTACCATTGCGTAACTTCGCGCGAGGTCTCGCGCGAAGCGAGTCTGGGTGACGCGGAGATGAGTCGTCGTCGCGCCGAAGCGCTGACCGGATTGACGGTTCTGGCGGTGGAGGATTCGGCCCGCGAACTGGCCCGGGCGATTCTGGCCGAAAGATTACTTCCGCCCGTAGCCGCAGCCGATGCGATTCACGCGGTTGTGTCAGCGCAAAATCGAGTGAACATTCTACTGACGTGGGATTGCAAGCATCTGGCGAACCCGCATTTGCTGGGCGGGTTGCGGAAGTTCATGGCTGGACACGGATTGGTCTTACCGGAGGTTTGCACGCCGATTGAGCTTATGGGACAATCATCACATGAAGACTAATCCGATTCTCGAGGAAGTCTGGCAGATCAAGGGCCAACTCGCGGCGGAAGCGGGTTATGATATTGATCGCTTCTTTGACAACCTGCGCCAGTGGGAGATCGAACATCCAAGCCCCGGCCCGGTAATCCGCAACGCGGAGGAATTGCGTCAGCTTGTGGAGCAGAAGGAACGCGAGCGTGCGACGGAATCCGCGCTGACGCTCAATGACCAGCCGCGCAACAAACAGAGCTGATCTTCTTTCTTTTTCTCGGTTCGCAGTTTTTTCGGGACGACAAGGTGAGCTTCCGCTTAAATGCTCCCCGCATGAAATCCCTTTTCCTTTCCCTCGCATTACTCGTCGCCGTTTCGATGCAAGCGCAATTGCCGACGGCTTCGCCCAAGGCGGCGGGGTTTGATCCAGCGGGTTGGAGGTGTTGCACGCGACGACGAAGCGGTTCGTGGATGAGGGCCAGCATGCGGGGCTCATCACGTTGCTGGCGCGCGACGGGAAGATCGTGGATTTCCAGAGCTACGGTTATCGCGATGTGGAGCGGCAGTTGCCGATGGAGCGCGACACGATCTGCCGCGCGTAGCCAAAGAGTGGCTGGGGTTCGCTAGACTCTGGGGCTCGTTTGGATTGAAATGCAACCATGAGAAAGTTGGGCTTCCATTTCACCGAAGAAAAATCCGCGCGTTGAATGTCGGCAACAAGGTTTTGATTTCCAGCAGCGCGTTCACCAAGGTCGTAAAAAAGTCAAATTGATCGGCCACCAATCCAGCCGTGCGTGACGCGTGACAAGTTTTCGCACGATTGTTCGATGATGTGGGCTAAAGGTGGAAATTGACGCTGAGAAATTTCCCGCGCAAACTTCACATCAGGCTCATGTACTGGATTGATCAAGGCAAAAAAAACACCGACACCGTTCGCGATGGGCCAATCAACTCTTACCAGGGCGGCTGGTTTTTCCAAGTGGGTTGCCTTTGGCGGATTCTCTCGCTCATGGCCGTGTTTGTTCTGTCCTGCGCCGCGAACGAGGCTGATTACGTGCGGCAAATCCAACCGTTGGTCAAACAGTATTGCCTGGGCTGCCACTCCACGGAGAAGCACAAGGGTGATCTTGACCTGGAACGGTTCAAATCGCTTGATGATCTCCTCAAAAGTCCGAAGCTCTGGCAGGATGTGGTCGAAAAACTGTCGCTTGGAGAGATGCCGCCCAAGGAAAAGCCACAGCCATGCGAAGCTGAACGCGAACAATTGAT
>CAYSDO010000166.1:1177-8826 GCA_964429665.1 uncultured Bifidobacterium sp. | reverse complement strand
CGATTCCAAACGGCGGAGCGCGCGGGTAAATTCATCGTGCATCAACGCGAGCTTGAGGCCGAACGTCGTTGGCTCGGCGTGGATGCCGTGGCTGCGACCGATGCAGGGCGTGAACTTGTGCTCGTTTGCGCGGCGCTTGATGACGGGCAAAAGCTTCTTCACGTCGGCGATGAGGATGTCGGCGCTTTGCATCATCTGCACGGCGTAACAGGTGTCGCCCACGTCGCTGCTCGTGAGGCCGAAATGAAACCAGCGGCTGGCGTCGTCGTTGATGGCTTCGGCTACGGCAGTGGTGAAACCGATAACGTCGTGATTGAGCGTCTTTTCCAGTTCCTTCTGACGCGCGACGAGGCCGGGCAGGTCGGTGAACCATTTATCGCAACCGGCTTTGATCTTCGCGAAATCCTTCTTGGGCACAACACGCTCCTTCACCAACGCTTCGCTGGCGAGAAGTTCGATCTGCAACCAGATCTTGAGTTTGTTTTCGTCGGTCCAGATCGCCCGCATCTCCGGGCGCGAATAACGCGTAATCATGCAGCCCAATTAAAAATGAAAATGGAGGAATTAAAAAGGCAGAAGTGAGTGCAGGAAAGCGGTTGGAAAAAGTTTTTGAACCAAGTAATATCAAAGCCGTGAAACAGCGAGAGATTCTCGTTACTGGTTCGCACGAACTATGGCCGACAATCAACTAAATGTCTTACCATTTTGCCAAAGTTTCTTAAGCTTCCCGGTTCGCATCGTCTGTTTTGTGGGAGGGATTTGTATAATGTCATTTTTTTTGAGGGACATTGTGTTGACGCGAAGTTTTGGCGTTGAAGATCTGTTTTTTGTTCTTTTTCTACCGGGACTGGGAATCTTTCTCGCGTTCTTATTTGTTGACGTAAACGAGGAACGAGTGGCAAACGTTTTTAAGGTGGGGCGTTTTTTTCATAAAGAGTTTGGCGTCATTCGGTGGAAAGACATTTTGGATATTGAGGTTTATCGAACAAGCAGGAAGGAATTCGTAAATTTTAAGATCACAACCGCAAATGGGAGGCGGCGAAGTTTTTCAATACCTGAAGGGAGTTTCGGAGCGGAGAAGTTCGAGGAGCTCGTACGCCAAAAGAACAAAGTCAAAGCCTGACCGCTCCGGTAGTGACCGATTTTCTTCGAGCACCCGCCCTCGTTTCTCGTGCGGGACTACGATGCTTCTAACTCCGCTTCTGCAACAACACGTTCGCCACGGTGATAAGCCCGCCACCAATCAACAAGCGCGGAGTGAGTGTTTCGTTTGAATAACTGATGTCGGCCCAAATCGAAATCCACGCAGGTAGAAACAGTGCCAGGGCACTGGCGATTACCGGCTCAACACAATAGATGATCCCGGCCTCAGTTGCGGTTACGTCACGTTGCCAACGGTTCATGCACAGGTATCCACCAAGTGTGCAGATCACGACAAGCGTAACAAGAAAACCAATCGCCGCGGGTGACGCATAGGCGCGAACACAAGCTTGAAGACTCGGAGCAGTCAGCCAGACGCCGGGCAGACAAATCAACGCCATCACCACGAACATCACGAGGGAAAAGCGCAGTGGATCGTTGGCGGCGTAGCGAGGACGTTCGAGCCATAGAATTTGGCCTGCGAACATAAATGACCCGATAAGGGTTTCGGTTTCACCCCGCCCGAGCCTCAAATCCTCAAGACTCAAACCCGCAAGAACTGTCAAGCCGACAAGCACAAGAGCAATGCTCAGGAAGGATTTCCACGGTGGCAAAACACGCCTGGTCAGGGCCACCCACAGCGGGATTATTATGCAATAGCATTGCGTGAGAAACGCCGATGTGGACGCGGCCGTGTAGGCCAGTCCATCCACCTGAAACAGAATACCGCCAACTCCAAACACACCGAGACCAATGCCTTGTTCAAGTTCGAGGCGGGACATTTTTTGCAGATTGCGCCCGAGATATAATGCGAGCAGCAGTCCCGCGACGCCGAACCGATACATGACACCAACTGCGGTCAAGAACCACGTGCTCGCACCAGGCAGAAGTTTTTGCTGCTCCAAATACAGCGATTTCATCACCGGGAAACTCAACGCCCAAAACAGCGTTGCTCCCAGCAACATTCCCATGGCTCGATTTCGTCGAGGCACATCCACGGTATTGGTGAATCTATTCACGATGGTTCGGGAGGAAATTCCAGGCCGTCGATCGAGATGGGTCTCAGTTCAGAGCGCGGGTGACGCGTAATCATTCGAGAAGTAAAAAGTCGGATTCGTGTCCCGGACACGCCTCCTACTTCAAACGTTTGATCACTTCATCAAGCCCGCCTTCCACAGGCTCGATCTCAATCGGCCCCTCGCGCCGGGGAGAAATGGAGGATGGCAATCGCGGCCTTGGCGCCGGGCTTTCGGCAATTTGTTGGATGGACGGCGAAGATTGCACTGTTTCCGAAGCAGGGACAGTTTCCTCGGAATCCGGATTCTGATCTGCGGCACCGGGCGTGTGCCAATCCGTTCGCTTGGCCATCCATGCCTGATAACGATTGAAACTCCACATGCCATGTTCGCCACCGGTTTCGATCGCCTGAGGCAGCTTGAAAAAATCGCGATTGCGGATGAACGCCTTGACGGAACTGTTGGAGCGCAAAATTTCACACTCCGGCAAACGAAGATTCAGGTCAGCACGGAAGCGCAGGCGCTGACAAACCACGGCCACGAGAGAGTCGGCAAGTTGCGCAGCGATGTTGGCTTGAATCTCCGACGGGAACGCGAGAACGATCCGCTGCAATGCCTCGGCGCAACTGCCTGAATGCACCGTGGCAAACACCAGATGCCCGGTCTCGGCGGCGTTGAGCGTGAGCCTCATTGTTTCGGGTTCGCGCAATTCGCCAACCATCACCACATCGGGGTCCTCCCGCAACGCGTCGAGCAATCCCTGCTCAAAGGACGGCGTGTCGCGCCCGACTTCGCGCTGACGAATGAACGCGCGCCGGGATCGAAAGACATACTCAATCGGACTCTCAATGGTGAGGATGTGGCGGGCCTCGGTGAGATTGATCTCCTGAATCAATCCGGCCAGCGTGGAACTTTTGCCGCTGCCGGTCGGACCGCTCACCAACACCAATCCGTGCGTGGCACCGACAATCTTTTTCAGGTCCGGATGCAGGTTCAGCCGTTCGAGGCTGGCTTGAAAGCTCGACAACAGACGCACAACAAATCCGATGCCGCGTGAAGTGTGAAGCAGGTTCAGACGGCAACGGACTCCGCCAATCGATCTGGAAAAGTCCGCCGACCGCTTCTCAAGGAAATGCGGCCATGCTTCGTTCCCAACGGCCTGATGCGCAAAATCAAGCAGCAGGTTTCCGGGCAATGGTCCGCCTGTGGACTGCAACGTGCCGCGCACGCGAAAAGCGGCAGGCAGGCCCGGTTCAAGGTGGAGATCGCTTGCGCCCTGGCGATGGGCGGTGGCGATAAGTGATTCAAGCGTCATGGCTGGCAGCAGTGATACCCGCAAAATACCCACGATGCAAAAAGTTTCCGATGCTGCTTCACTTTGCCGTTTGAAACCGAAATCACCGAAACTGGTGAACCCAGCGAACTCGAATCTCACGGCAGCTTTGGAAACCATCAACATGAAGACTGCAAAAAGCGGCGTGACGGACTTGCTTGTTGACAAGCATGCGTTTTTACCTACCGTTCGGTAGCTTTTGAAAAAGACCCCTGACAATTCCAGACAGGCAGTGCTCGAATCTGCGATCAAGGCGTTCGCGAAGAGCGGCTACGCCGGAACGTCCGTCGAGGCAGTGTTGAAGGCAACCGGGCTGTCCAAGCCAACGCTGTATTATTACTTCGAGAACAAGGCGGGATTGTACCGGGCGATACTGGCGTTTGCGTATGACGAGTGCCATCGCTTGATGGAGGAAGGTGTGGCACGGGGCGGCGGCTGCAAGGAACAACTCACCGCACTGGCTGAAGCATTGTTTCAATTCACCAACACGCACGAGGATTTAATGCGGCTGGTCTTGGCGACAATTTTCGCCGCGCCTGGCGAGATGCCACCCAAGTGCATTGATCCGGCAAAACGCAGCAGGAACTTTGAGTTGATTGAACGCGTCATAAAACTTGGGCAAAAGTCCGGCGACCTCTCCCAAGCTTACACCTCTATTGAACTGACCCACGGTTTGATGGGAGCAATCAGTCATCAGGTCCGGTCCCATTTGCTGGATCACGGTCGGGCGCTGGATCACAAATGTGCCGAGCGCACGGTGGCGCTTTTCCTAGACGGCGGACGCAAATGAACTACTTGAAATGAAAATTGATCATTTAATCCAGACCCTCGCAAGCATGTGCCTCGCAATTCTGATCGTTGGCTGCGGCAAAGCAGGCGGTGAGCCTCCGAAGGAAAAGCGTTCTGCGGGAATTCCTGTGGCCACTTACTCCGTTACCAACGCCTCGTGGGACAAGACTGTTTCCATCGTTGGAACATTGTTTGCAAAAGACGAAGCAACCATCGCAGCGCAAGTTGAGGGTATGGTGGAACGAACGCTGGTTGACTTTGGTGATCGCGTCACCAATGGGCAGCTCATCGCAACACTTGATCTGACTTCATACGAAGCGCAGCTCCAGCAGGCTGATGGTGTGCGCGCGAAGGCAGAGGCCACCTTCACGAACGCAGTCCAGAATTTCCAGCGTGTGGAGGAGTTGAGAAAACGAAACATCGCTTCAACCAGCGACTTTGATCAGGCCAACGCGCTGCTCGGCGAAGCCGAGGCGGAGGTAAAAACGGCGCGCGGCGCTCAAGCCGTCGCCAAGATCAACGTCGAGCGCTCCCAGGTTGGTGCGCCATTTGATGGGGCAATCGCACAGCGTGCTGTAGGGCGCGGAGACTACGTCAAACCCGGCTCGCCTTTGTTCAACATCGTCAACGATTCAGTGTTGAAATTTATCTTTCATGTTCCGGAGCGCTATGGGTCGTTTGTTCAAAAGCGGCTGCCTGTGTCCTTCAACGTGGACAATTATCCGGGCGAAACATTCACCGGTTCGGTCTATCTCATCAGCCCGGAAATTTCCACCACCACGCGTTCCTTCGGTGTTGGCGCACTCGTGACGAACACAAACTTCCGCCTCAAGGCGAACACGTTCGCGCGCGGGACGCTGGTATTGGAGCGCGGGGTGGCAGTGAAGGTCGTGCCGGTGGACGCGATTGTGAGTTTCGCAGGAGTCAGCAAGGTGTTTGTTGTCGAAGGCGGCGTTGCTCGTGGCCGGACGGTGCTGTTGGGGCGCATTCGTGATGGCTTGCAGGAGATTGTTGAAGGCATAAATTCTGGAGACAAGGTGGTCGTTTCCGGCCAGTCGAAGCTCAGTGACGGTACGGCAGTTGTAGTACAACCGGATGAATCAAACCGTCATGAATCCCGTTGAATCCCAGCCCAACCCGACGCCCGAGGAATCTCGCGGCATCGGCATCGCGGACCTTTGCATCAAGCGACCAGTGTTCGCGACGATGATCAATCTTTTCCTCGTGGTGCTCGGCTGGTTTTCACTGAGCAGCATCGGGGTTGACCAGTTCCCAAATGTCGAACTGCCGATCATCACGGTAACCACGACGTTACGCGGCGCATCGCCCGAGGAAATGGAAACCAGCGTCACCAAGCCGCTGGAGGAAATCATCAACACAATTCAGGGCATTGATGAATTGAGCAGCGTCACGACGGAAGGTGTTTCGCAAATCACCGTGCAGTTTTTGCTGGAGCGCAATCGCGACATCGCGGCGCAGGATGTACGCGACAAGGTGAATACGATCCTCGCCCGCCTGCCACCCAACACCCAACCTCCCATCATTGACAAGTTCGACCTCGACGCGATTCCCGTCATCTCGATCAGTGTCACGGCACCGCGCGACCTCAAAGAGATCAGCTACATCACCGACAAGTTCATCAAACAAAATCTTGAGACGGTGCAGGATGTCGGCTCGGTCAGCATGGCCGGAGCGCGCACGCGCGCAGTTCAAATATCGGCGGACATTGAGAAACTCCGCGCTTATCGACTGACGATTGACGACATTCGCAAGGCACTGAACCGGCAGAATGTAGAAATCCCCGGTGGCAGACTGAGTCAAAATCCCCGTGAACTCACCGTCCGCACCTTGGGCCGCATGCAGGCCGTAAAGGATTTCAACGAACTCATTGTGGCGAACTTCGGCGGACAACCCGTGTTCCTGAAAGACGTGGCACGTATCGAGGATGGCGTTGAAGAACCGCGCTCGCTCTCCACCGCCAACGGACAGAATTGCGTGACGCTCATCATTCGCAAGCAATCCGGCAGCAACACGGTGAAGGTGATTGATGGCGTCAAGAAACGGATGGAAGAATTGAAGGCAGTCGTGCCAGCGGACTTCAAGATGCAAGTCATCCGCGACCAGTCACGCTTCATCAAACGCTCTCTTGATGAAATCAATTTTCATCTGCTGCTCGGCGCAATCCTCGTGGCGCTGACCACGTTCGCGTTCCTGCACGATTGGCGGGGCACGATCATCGCCTGCGTCGCGATTCCCACCTCCATCGTCTCAACCTTCGTGTTGATGCGTGCGATGGGCTACACGTTGAACAACTTCACGATGCTCGGGCTGGTGTTCTCCGTCGGCATCGTGATTGATGACGCCATCGTGATCCTGGAAAACATCCACCGGACGATGGAAGAGAAAGGTTGGAGCGGCGCGAAGGCAGCCAGTTACGCGACGCGCGAAATCGCACTGGCCGTCATGGCTACGACGCTTTCGCTCGTCGTGATTTTCCTGCCGCTGGCGTTCATGAAGGGCCGCGTGGGCATGTTCTTCTCCAGCTATGGCGTGACCGTTGCATTTGCGATCATCGTCTCGTTGTTCGTGTCGTTCACGCTCACGCCGATGCTTTCGTCGCGTTTCCTGCGGCATACCCACGATCCGAAGGCCAGGGAGAAAAAAGCCCACGGCGGCGCGCTCATGCAATGGCTCGCACGCCATTACCTCGCCGTCCTGCGCTGGAGTCTGCATCATCGCTGGGTGATCATGACCGCCTCCGCTGTTTGTTTCATGTTGATCATTCCGCTGGGCAGGCTCACCAAGTTCACCTTCATTCCGCCGGACGATTCGAGCGAGTTCGAAATTTCGCTGCAAACACCCGAAGGTTCAGACCTTCAGCGCACCACCGAAATCAGCAACAGGATCGAGCATCGCCTGCGTGCGCTACGCATCGGCAAGGATACCCCCATTGTGGATTCGCTCATAACGATCGGCAACACGAGCGGCCGTCTCGGCAAAGGGGAAGGCGATGTGACCGTCGCAACGATTTACTGCCGACTGCCGGAACTCGGCGGGCTTTGGGACAAAATAACCGGCAAGACACGTCGCTGGACACAGTTCCAAGTGATGGGCATGGCACGAACAATTCTCGCACAATTTCCGGACGTGCGATCAAGTGTGCAGATGATTTCCAACATCGGCAGCGGCGGACGCAACTCCGACCTTCAATTCAACCTCGTCGGTCCTGACCTGCAAAAGCTCACGGGTTACGCCGAGCAGATCATCACCAACCTCCGCACGACCAATGGCCTCGTGGACGTGGACATGACACTCGCCAACCGCAAACCTGAATTGCGCGTCGAGATTGACCGCGAGAAGGCGAGCCAGTT
>CAYSDO010000166.1:0-1167 GCA_964429665.1 uncultured Bifidobacterium sp. | reverse complement strand
CAAGACATCGCGGACACGTTGCGCACGCTGGTCGGCGGCGAAATCGTCGGTTCATTTCGGGAAAACGACGACCTCTACGACGTGTGGTTGCGCGCCGCTGCGCGCGATCGCACAACACAGGAAGCGTTGGAGGATGTCACGCTGCGATTAGGCAGCAGCACGAACGTCGGACTGGTGCAGATGGCAAACTTCGTACATTTCCGCGAAGCTCGCGGACCGAACCAGATTGATCGCTTCCAACGCCAGCGAAAGGTGACCATCGTCGCCAACCTCACATCGGACAAAGCGCTGGGTGACGCCATCACAGACACACAAGAATCCGTTAAGAAGCTGGAGCTGCCTGCGGGCTACGGCACGATTTTCACCGGCCGCGCCAAGACGTTGCAGGAGACATTCCAGAACTTCATCCTCGCGTTTGGACTTGCCATGATTTTCATGTATATGATTCTCGCGGCACAGTTTGAAAGTTTCGTGCATCCGGTTTCGATTCTGCTGGCCGTTCCGCTTTCGCTGCCGTTCGCGTTATTCACAATGGTGATGCTCAATGAACCCCTGAACATCTACGCCATATTCGGCTTGTTCATGCTGTTCGGCATAGTCAAGAAGAACGGCATTTTGCAGGTGGACTATACGAACACCTTGCGCGCACGCGGGCTTGAACGCGAAGAAGCAATCCTCCAAGCCAATCGCGCCCGCCTCCGCCCCATCCTCATGACCACGCTCATGCTCGTGGCGTCCATGCTGCCGATCGCGCTGGGGCAGGGCCCGGGCGCAGCGGGGCGCGCTTCGATGGCCAAGGTCATCATCGGAGGGCAAATGTTATGTCTATTGCTTTCCTTGCTGGTAACGCCGATCAGCTATTCGATCTTTGATGACTGGAGCAAAGGCAGGTTTCGTCGGAAGAAGGTTGGATAAATCAGCCCCTCAGTCTGGCGACACTTCGGGCTTCCTCGACTGATTCACATTCAATCCTGAACTTGGAACTTGGAACTTGGAACTTGGAACTTGGAACTTGGAACTTACCATGTTCGCATGACGCAAGATCAGGTTCTCCAAGTTTTCCGCAACACGGGCGCGCTGCTCGAAGGGCATTTTATCCTCCGCAGCGGTTTGCATAGCCGGCACTTCTTCCAATGCGCCCTGGCGCTGCAGCAGATGCCGATCGTG
>CAYSDO010000165.1:1843-8827 GCA_964429665.1 uncultured Bifidobacterium sp. | reverse complement strand
AAATCCGTGAACACGCCGTCCACGCGGATTTCTACAAAGAAAATGCGAAACAATTCCTCAAGCGAACTCGCGTACTTTGGCAGGTCCTCCGCGCGAAAGGTGAAGGGATGCACCTCCAATTTCAGCGCATGCGCGTTCGTCACCAGATCACTCACATGATACGTCCCGTTTGTCCCGGCTGAGATCACGAAAGGAACTGCCGGCCCGATGCCGTCTGCAACCTTGGCGATCTGTACGAGACCGGCGCGGGTGCGGAGGAACTGGTTCTCCGGCTCGTTGTTCAGCAGTTGGATCAGTCGGCCCCGATAACCGAGTTCAGTGCGCAGCCGTTTCACTTCCTCGTGCTCGAAACATTGCAGGTAAACCTTGTCCGTTTTGGTGCGGTACCCGTAGCGATCCAGGATTGGCAACACCACCTTGCTGATGTCCTGCCCCTGCTTGCGATGCCACGCAGGCGCTTTGATTTCCGGATAAATTCCCGCCTCCCTGCCGCTGCTCTTGTTCAAACCCTGGATCAATTGAATCTCCTCCTCGAAGGTCGGAATTTGAAATGCCGATTGCCAGATCGGAAACCGGTTCTTGAACACCGCCAGCTTTGTCTTGGGATTGAAGCGCTCGGTGACTTTGAGCTGCTTGAGTTCGGCGATGGCAAAATCAATTGCGTAGTAGCGACCGTCCGGGCGTTTGCGATCTGGAAATCTCTCTGCGACATCAGTCACTGTATCAATATAGATGTCGTGCAGCACCATGGGCACGCCATCCTTGCTCAACACCAGGTCCTGCTCCAGGTAATCAGCACCCATGGCATGGGCGGCGACCTTCGCTTCGAGCGTGTGTTCGGGCAGATAACCGCTCGCACCGCGATGGGCGATGATGATGGGGCGGCTGGGCGCGGCGAATTCCGCGCCCAAACCGAATGGCGCAACATATAACAGGATGATGAATAGATAACGACGCATCGAACGGTTTTACGATACCCAAACCAACTACAGAGTTAAACCCGAATTCCAAAATAGGGCTATGCGCTTGATTTCCCTTGGGCAACGGAACACGCTAAAGCGTGAACTCAAACGCCGCGCGCGGGCCGTTTCCGTTGGAGTTCAACCTTTAGGTTGTCCCGGTCTGCATCAAGGGGAATCAAGTGCATAGCCCCATTCCAAAATAGAAACGGGGACCGCACGCGCCTCGCGTGCGTTTTTCCGCGCCCTCGCGGAAAAATGTGGGGCGTACGAAATGGTTCCAAACTTGAAAGATGCCTGCTGTCGTCAGGACGCGGAACGCGAGGGCGCGTTCCGCAACGCCCGGGGCGGGCGTGCTCCCCGAATTTCAGCCATCCAACCAAAGAAAAACACGACACCCTTGCGGATGTCGTGTTTGTGAATCTAAAACTAATTCCGATTACGGCAACTGGAAGCGGTTCACACCGACACCAGCTGAACCGGCTGCCAAAGCGAATGTGCCTGCCGTCTTGCCGAAGTCGCCTGAATTGTTCAAAGCGGTGCGGAAAGCAGTGGTGCTAAAGCCCTGCACGCTACCGTCTGCCAGACCGACGTTACCCTGTTTGGAATGGTTGTTATCCTGCCAACCGATCGTAGTAGCCGACCAAGTGGCGTTTGTTCCAGCACTGACGAAGCTGGTGCACTTGGTGGCTTGGTTCACACCAGTTCCAAGGTTATGATCGCCTGTCAGCATCATCTGAGGTGAGGTTTCGCTCGCGTCAACACCAACGAAATAACTCACGTTGTAGTCGTTTTGGAATCCTTCCACGGTCGTGGTCTTGGGTCCGAACGTCGTTGCTTGAACCAGCGTGGCTCCAGCAGCACCACTTGATGGCGCACCTTCAGACGGGCAGGAAAGGATTTTCGGCGTGCTCAATTCGTTCGACATGACCAAGAACATCCACCAGACGCCCTTACCTACATTGGCAGCGGGAGGTGCTCCAGCGGTCCAACCGGCTGTTGCAACTGTTCCGATGGCTTCCGAGGCTCCACCCTGCGAGGAAGGAACCTGCATGCAGTAACGGTCGTTGTTGTCACCAGACCAGAGGCGGAAAGCCAGGCCGACTTGTTTGAGGTTGTTTGTGCAGTTGATGCGTTGCGCGCGCGCCTTGGCCTTGGCCAGAGCAGGGAGGAGCATGGCCGCCAAGATCGCGATGATCGCGATCACGACGAGCAGCTCGATGAGCGTGAACGCACGATTTTTTTTACGAATGTTTTTCATAGTGTCTTCAGGTTATGTTTTTTTGGTTTTTGCTTAACAGCCCGCGCACTTTATTGAAGCCGCTCGCACTGTCAAACTTGTTTTCAAAATCCCTTTAGCAACGCCAATGCCACGGTGATTTTTCAGGCACTTACGCCAAATTCCAACGTCGCCGAGGAAAAAATGCGTGAGCCTCACGCATTTTGCGTGAAAATCACGCATCGGTCGGGAGCGCGACCGGGCCCCGGTCGC
This sequence comes from uncultured Bifidobacterium sp., assembly GCA_964429665.1. Lineage (GTDB taxonomy): Bacteria > Verrucomicrobiota > Verrucomicrobiia > Limisphaerales > JADLHS01 > JADLHS01. Next base: position 6,376 of record CAYSDO010000165.1, on the reverse strand, counting down.
AGCGCGTTGATATCGAAACGCGCGTTCGGAAATCCGGACGCCATCCGGTTTCACTGGTAAGAACCCCAAGCATTCCTGAAAATGGTTGCCAGTTGGTCTGCGACTCATTATCCCGCCAACTGGTAAACCAATTTCCGATTCTTTCTTGGAAAGCCATCACGACTTTATTGCGTACCCACACCCAACATGTGCCCCGATTGCAGCGAATTTCCCGCCAGAAATTCCTGCGCGCTCATGCGCCGACCGCCTTCGCGCTGGAGCACGAAAATGCGCAACGCATCCGAACCACAACCAACAATGATTCCATTCTTGTCCGCGCCAAGGATTGCCCCCGGTGTTCCGCGCTGCAAAACGACGTCGGCCTCCCATATCTTCAACAGCACCGGCTTTGATGCGAAATCGAGCGTTGTAAAAGCGCCGGGCCACGGCGTGAAAGCACGAATGCGGTTCCAAATGGCCCGCGCCGGCTGCTGCCAGTTTATCTGTCCGTCCTCCTTCCGGATTTTTGAAACGTGGGTGGCGAGTTCGTGCGGCTGCGGGCGAGGCTGGCTGGTACCCGCGACGTATCCGGGGATGGTTTCCACCAGCAATTGCGCCCCCAGCAGCGCAAGCCGGTCATGGAGTGTGGCGGCGTTGTCCTCATCGCGAATCGGTGTGGCGCGCTGGGCAATCATGTCGCCGGTGTCCAGACCGGCATCCATCTTCATGATAGTCACACCGGTTTCGGTGTCACCGTTGAGGATGGCGGCTTGGATGGGTGAAGCGCCGCGGTATTTCGGCAACAGCGAGGTATGAACATTCAAGCACCCGTGGCGCGGCAATCCCAGGATCGCCGCTGGAAGAATCTGCCCGAACGCGGCCACGACGATCAATTCAGGCTGCAACGAACGCAATCCGGCGATGAAATCCTCTTCGCGTGCTTTGAGCGGTTGGAGCACAGGCAATCCTGCGGCGACGGCGATTTGTTTCACCGGTGACGGCGCGAGTTTGAGATCGCGGCCTTTGGGGCGGTCGGGCTGGGTGACAACGGCGGCGATCTGAAACGAAGGTTCGCGAAGCAACGCTGTAAGACTTTCACCTGCCAGTTCGGGCGTGCCCATGAATACGATTCGCAGGGGCATGAGGGATTTGGCTACTTCTTTGAAAGGTGGCGAAGAATCGCCGTCAAAACCTCCACGGGAGACTGCGTCGAATCAATATTATGCACGAGTTTACGCCCGTAAAATTTAAGCACAGGCTTGGTCTCAAGGTCGTAGGTCTTCAGGCGTTCGCGGATGACATCGAGGTTCGCGTCGTCCAGGCGGTTTTCCTTGAGCGCACGGCGCTGGAGACGCGCGATCATCTTGTTCAGGTCGCGGCAATGCAGATAGAAAACGGCCCTTACATCGAGAGTCTTCTCGAGCATTTTTGCCTGATGGACATTACGAGGAATGCCGTCAAGGACAAGCGTGTCCGTCTCGGGATGGAAACGCCCGGTCCGGGTGTTGCCTTCGATGGACTGACGCCATAACTCAATGGTAGGTTCGTCCGGCACCAGCTGACCCTTGCTGGAATATTCAACAAACACCTTGCCCAAGGGACTTGTAACGGTAAGCGAACGGAACGCATCACCGCAGGCGCAATGAAAAAAGTTGGGAATGCTGCCGAGGATTTTGCCCTGCGTGCCCTTGCCGGCACCAGGTGCTCCAAAGAGAAGGACGGTTTTGTATTTCATGGCCGTGATGTCACGCGTCTTTGTGTTTGAGGTGGATTTCCTGAATCTCTCCAAATGGAATCGTGATTTCCTGCACGGCTTCGCCCTTGCGTGTTTCAACGTGCATGTCGTTTGTGGCGATGCGTGAAATGCGCACGGCGGTGAACTCACCCCGCACGGTCTTCAAAAAGAGAACCATGTCCTTGGTGTCGGATCGCCGCACCACGCCGAAGAATCCAGAGAACTTCGTCTCGATGAACCGGCGATTGAAGGTGAACTGGCCACGCTTGAAAACCTCCGTCTTGTGAACATCTGAGGCCGCCGGGGCAGCCGGTGGCGCGTGAGAAATATGCAGGCCGCCTCCCACGGTCTCCCCACCCGGCAAAGTGTGCGTTTCACCCGTGATATCTGCTGCCATGGGGTTGAACGCAGGCGGTGTCGGCGCGTGTGCAGTTGCGGCTTCCTCCTCATATTGCTTGCCGGATTCGAGCCGCGTGGGCATGCAGAGAAAAACCACGGGGCCAAGAATGGGCGCAACTGCCGACACCCCACAGACCATTGCAGCAGGAAACGCCCGCACGGCGGCGATCTCGTACCCGGCATAGATGTTGGCCACGTAAATCAATACCAACATGAACAAGCCAAGAGGCGAACCGAACAAGGCGGTTATGAGGGATTGTTTGGCCGGCCGTCCAAGCTGTGGCCAACCTTTGATTTCCACCTCGGTTTTCTTGATGCGCTCGTCGTCTGGAGTTTCAATGTAGGGTTCGACGAACGATTCCAGTTTCAATTTTGAGTCCTCCGCGAGCATGCGAAGCGTTTTCTGTGAAAGTTTGTCCCACGGAAGTTTCTGGTAGTTCCCGTCCCCGACGCGGATCTGAAGCGCCTCCGGTTTGCCCTGGATGATTTCGCCCTCGACGACCGCACCATCCACCATCTCAAACTGGATGGCAGCGGCGGACGCCACGAACCACACGATCAAACACGTGCAAATGATCAACACTCTGGAAATGCGCACATGCCTTTCCTAGCAAAGCCGCCGGGGCAAAGAAAGAACAAATCGGTTCATCGTTTCTTGAACCCAACTCCAAACGGGACGCGAATCGCGCATCCGCCATCCGTGGTGTCGCCCGCGCACGATTCGCCTTGCCGGTTTTTTTTCCTTTGCCCATGCTCACGCGACATGGCTGAACGGCCCGTCTCCGTACTCAACAAACCCGACGCCGCGCTCGAACTGACGCTGCGCCCTTCCCTCTTTTCCGATTTCACCGGCCAGCCCAGGGTCAAGGAACGGCTCGAAATCTCCATCGCCGCCGCCAAACAACGCGGGGAGGCGCTTGATCACATCCTGCTCAACGGCCCGCCTGGCTTGGGCAAAACCACCATCGCCAACATCCTCGCCAAGGCCATGGGCGGAAATCTCAAATGCACCAGCGGCCCGACGATTGAGAAAGCCGCCGACCTCGCCGGCCTGCTCACCAATCTCGAAGAAGGTGACGTGCTGTTCATCGATGAGATTCATCGTCTGCAAAAGACCATTGAGGAATATCTTTACCCTGCGATGGAGGATTTCAAACTCGACATCATCATTGATCAAGGTCCGAACGCCCGCAGCGTCCGGCTCAATCTTCCGCGCTTCACGCTCATCGGCGCAACGACGCGCAGCGGCCTGCTCAGTGCCCCATTGCTCACGCGATTCGGAATGCGCGAGCGGCTGGATTATTACCGCGCGGAGGATTTGCAGAAAATCATCGTGCGGTCGGCGAATCTGCTCAACGTGGAGATTGAGCCCGCAGGCGCACACGAAATCGCCCGGCGCAGCCGCGGCACGCCGCGCATCGCCAACAACCTGCTCCGTCGCGTGCGCGATTACGCGCAGGTCCGTCACGATGGACGCATCACCGCCGATGTAGCCGACAAGGCTCTCGCGATGCTGGAGATTGACCAGAACGGCCTGGACGAAATGGACAAAAGAATCCTCGAATCTGTGATTGTAAAATTCGGCGGTGGCCCAGTAGGAGTGAATTCCCTCGCCGTCGCCGTGGGAGAAGAGCCGGATACGATTGAAGAAGTCTATGAACCGTATCTGATCATGGAAGGCTATCTCAACCGCACGTCACAAGGCCGCGTCGCCACGGAGTTGAGCTACAAGAAACTCAATCTGAAACATACGATGGGAAATCAGACGCGGTTGTTTTGAGCGACCGGTCATGCTGGCGCGGTAGTTTGAGTCGTGTTAAGAAATTTGTTCGCGGCGAACGGTGCGCTATTTCCGTTCACTCTCAGCGCGCTCGATGAAGTTGACCGCCAGTTCCGCAGCCTCCCGCACTGTGGAATCGCGGTCACGGCAAGCCTCGCGCAATGCGGGCAGCGCTGCGGGATCACAAAAAAACAACAGCCCGCGTGCGGCGTATTGGCGGTAGTCGCGCTTCCGGTCCTGAAGCATCTCCACGAGTGCGAGCACAACACGGCCAGCCGATGCCTCGTTTCCGAGCCGGCGTAATGCAGGGTCGGGATCTGCCAGAACGGGCTGCCATTCCCTCGAATCGGGTGGCATTTGCAGCCGCGCAAGCGCCAGGGTGGAACCGAAGCGCCGCCACTGTTCCTTGGCCCGCAGACCAGCGCGAACCGCAGTCATCCCGTTGGTCCGTCCGAGCATTGCCAGCGCACAGGCTTTGCCGTGAGCGGCGAACTCATCCTTGTCTGCGAGATTGGCGGCCACGGTGTTTGCCGCAGTAGCGCCGCCTATTTCCGCCAGCGCGTAAGCTGCGGCGAACCGTTCTTCGCGCTCCTTCCACTTCAGCGCAGCGGCCAGGGTTGAAATCGCGTTGCTGTTGCCC
>CAYSDO010000165.1:0-1833 GCA_964429665.1 uncultured Bifidobacterium sp. | reverse complement strand
AAGCACCTTCAGCATCGCGTCGAGCGCGGTCGTGTCGCCAATCTGTCCCAGCGCACGGCAGACTCCGGCACGCAGATCATCGCTCGAGTCCCGCTCCAGCACCTTCAACAACATCGGAACAGCCGCGTGGCCGCGCAGTCGCCCCAGGGCGGAGGCCGCATTTTTTCTTACGTCGAGTTTTGGATCATCAAGCAGAGCAGTGAGCGCGGCAATGGAGTTTGTGTCACCGATCTGGCCCAGCGATTCAGCAGCGGCAGCCCGGACCTCATCCTCCATGTCGAGAGCACCGCGCAAAAGCGGCAACGCCCGGGGATCGCCCAACAAGCCGAGCACCTCGCAGATGCCGGCACGGACCTCGGGGACCGACTCGTTCTGCCAGCGCTCGGCGAGAATTTGATAGACAGATTCACCGCCAAGCTGCCCCAGTGCGCGTATGACCTCGCGGATTTCATACGAGTTGACACCCATCGAATAGCCGCTTGCAGATCCGGTATTGGTTACCTGGCTTTCCTTGAGCCACGCCGCGAAAACCGGCACGGCTTGTGTATCCTGGAAATCCGCCAGCGCACGGGCGATGCTGGCGCGCACATCCCACGCGGTTTCGCGACGTCCTGCGGCGAGGAGATCAGGCAGGACATCCCTCCCACCAACCGTGGCAAGCGCTGTAACTACGGAGGCGCGGACGGAGTTGGTGCCTTCCGCCATCAAAGCCGTCCTCAAAGCCGGCAAAGCCGCCGTGTCTTCGATTTTCTCCAGCGCACTGGCAACAGCCTCACGCACGTTCTCCGCAGCGTCACGAGTCAACGCGTTGGTAAGCGAAGGCATTGCACCGCGCGAGGACAGATTGCCAAGTGCCATCACTGATACTTCGCGCACCGCGATGCTTGGGTCAGCGGAGAGACTGTTCGTCAGCAGTGGAATTGTATTGGTGCCGAGTCGGGAAAGTTCCTCGGCGAATTCATACCTCCCTTTCTGGTTTCTGGAAGAATACCACTCGCCCAATTTCGAGAGTGGAGCGGGCAACGAATTCAGCCAACCCGCCAGTCGGCTGGTGGTGGCACGCTCCTGGCGACGCACTTCCTGGAGGATTTCCTTTGCTTCCCGCTCGGTGGCACTCGAACGCCCATCGAGTAAGAAATAGAAGACCACCACTACAACCAGCACCAATGCTGCGGCGACAACCCAGATAAGCTGTCGCCGCCCGCTTGATGCGGATGGCGGAATGATTGCGTCAGTCTGATCACTCATGACCCTGTGGGTGGATTTGCTGCCAACCGTTTACGGAAGTCCCGCCCGTGAAGCAAGTTCAATGGAGGATAGAGGTTGCGACCGCAAGCTCCGGTCTGTTCATAGTCATGTTGCTCTCAACCCAGCTCCGTAGGCGCGATATATTTGTAGAAACAGAACCCACAGTCGAATTCAGCTCCGTCAGGAGCGGCATAGTCCCGACGATGTCGCTTTCAATCCCACGCTATGGGATGGAGCTCAAATGGCGCGCGAAATGTCCGCTTCAGTTTTCGGGCAAGGCCGATTTCCAGATTCCACCTCTCTTGCGAGGGCTAGAAGCTGCTTATTCATTTTGCGTTGAGGCTCTAGCTCGACAGTTCGCTCAAAAGCCTTACAAGCATCGGTCGCTCTGCCAGCCATAAGGCACGATAGCCCTAGATTGCAATGAAGAGCGGCGTCGTTGGGATGCAACTTTGCGACAGATTCCATCACACGAACAGCAACATCATGCTTTCCAAGCCTTCCGGCGGCGTATCCTACCTCTTTAGCTACTGACGGATCCTCCGGCACACAATCGTGGGCGCGCAAAAACCAACTTAAGGCTTG
>CAYSDO010000164.1:0-8835 GCA_964429665.1 uncultured Bifidobacterium sp. | reverse complement strand
TTACACGTCTCGATTTCGTGGGCCAAGGCCTTGTATTCCTCATTCTTGCGCGTCTGCAACTGCTGGTTGGCGTAGCGGGCAATCTGCTGCTGCTTGGTCTCGACCTCCAACTCCAGCCGCTTCCGATCCGCTTCGATCTGTTTCAACCGTTGCTTGCCAGCATCCAGATTGGTCTGCGCGCCGGAGGCTTTACTCTTAAGCGTCTGCCGTTCCGGCTCGATATGGGCCAACTCCGCCTGCACCCGGCGGATTTTCCGGTCGCGATCCTGCAAAATGAGGAGTTTTTCGATGACTTCTAGCATTAAACGCAGGCTAATGGCGACCCTCTGGCAAGTCAATGAAACCAACCAGAAATCTCAAAATCCACGCTTGATTTAAGGTGAACTCCGTTTAAGCTCCACGCTCCCCATCCGGGGCAAAAACAACCGAATCGAATAGTTTTATGGCAGTAAACGCAAACGACCTTCGCCGCGGCCAAGCGGTCAATTACAACGGCGACATCAGCGTCGTCCTCGACGTGCAACACCGCACCCCCGGCAACCTCCGCGCTTTCGTCCAGGCCACCTTGCGCAGCATCCGCACCGGAAAATCCTCCGACGTGCGTTTCAGTTCCACGGAAAAGGTCGAGACCGTGCCGATGATGACCACGAAAATGGAGTTCAGCTACAAGGACGGCAGCGATTTCGTTTTCACCAACCCGGAAAACTACGAAACTGTAACGCTGATTCCCGAACTCGTCGGGGACGCAAAGAATTATCTCGTCGAGAACGGCCTGGTGACAGTGACGTTTGTGGACGACAAGGCTGTGAGTGTTGAAATCCCGCCGAGCGTTGTGCTCACGGTGACCGATGCGCCCGAAGGCATCCGTGGCGATTCCGCCAACAACGTGCAGAAAGCCATCACGGTTGAAACCGGCATCACGGTTCAAGCCCCGTTGTTCATCAAGACCGGGGAGAAGATCAAGATTGATACCCGCACCGGGAGGTACATGGAACGGGCTTGAAAAAGTCCTGAGTCCAGAGTCTTCGGTCCAGAGTCAAAGCCCGCAGCGAGCGGGCTTTTTTATTTCGCGACCTCCACGCACCGCATTTCGCGGATGACCGTCACGCGAATCTGGCCGGGATACTGTAGTTCCGCTTCGATCTTGGACGCAATGGAGCGCGCCAGGCCGAAGGCGGTTTCGTCGCTTACGGACTGTGGCGAGACAAACACGCGCAACTCACGGCCCGCCTGCACGGCAAAACATTTTTCCACACCCGGAAAGGAACAGCCGATTTTTTCCAGGTCTTCCACACGCTTGAGGTAGGTGGTCATGCTCTCGGCGCGGGCGCCGGGTCGTGATGCGCTGATGGCGTCCGCCGCGCTTACAAGAATTCCCCATGGTCCAACGGGAGGAATGTCGTTGTGATGCGATGCCACGCCGTTGACGACGGCTTCGGGCTCACCGCAACGCTTCACGATGTCCGCGCCCACGACTGCATGCGGACCTTCGATCTCGTGCGAAACAGCTTTGCCGATGTCGTGCAACAATCCGGCGCGCTTGGCGAGCGTCACGTCCACGCCGAGTTCCGAAGCGAGCAATCCCATGATGTGGGACACTTCGACGGAGTGGGCGAGGAGGTTTTGCGCGTAGCTCTGGCGGAAATGGAGTTTGCCCAGCAGCTTCACAAGCTCTGGATGGAATGGCGGCAGACTGCAATCCGCCACGGCTTGTTCGCCTTTACGGACAATGGTCTCGTCCATTTCGGCAGCGACTGCGGCGACGACTTCATCTATGCGTGTAGGATGAATCCTGCCGTCGGCGATCAGACGCTGCATCGCCTCGCGCGCGATCTCGCGGCGCACCGGATCAAACGCCGAGAGGATTACAGCGCCCGGTTCATCGTCAATCAACACCGTCACACCGGTGGCGTTTTCAAACGCGCGGATGTTGCGGCCTTCGCGGCCAATGATGCGGCCTTTGATGTCCGCACCTTCGAGGGCAATTGTGGCTGTGCTGTTCTGCAAAGTCTGGTTGCCGGCGTAACGTTGGATGGCCACGGCGATGACCTTGCGGGCTTTTTCCTCCGCGTGTGTTTTTGCATCCTCGGTGATCTGGCGGGTGAGGTTTGCGGCGGATGCGAGCGCTTCATGTTCGATCTCCTTGAGAAACTGTGCGCGGGCGTCAGCGGCGGAAATTCCCGCAAGCTTTTCAAGCTGGGCGCGGCGCTGGCGGCTGAGTTCAATCAATTCCTGCTGGGTGCTTTCGAGGCCTGAGCTTTTACGATCGAGAATCTCGCGCTGTTCGCGGAGTTCCTTTTCGGTTTCGAGCACGCGGGAGAACTGGGAGTTGAGGAGGGCTTCGCGTTCGGTGACACGGCGTTCCTGCTCGGCGACTTCAGCGCGGCGGGAGTCGAAGGATTTTTCCAGCTCGGTGCGCAGGCGGGCGGCTTCTTCGTGTGCGGAGAGTCGTGATTGATCGCGCACGGACGCAAGTTCCCGCTGTTGGGCGATTTCACGGCGACGGTGACGCAGATGCAGGATCAGCGCGGCAAGGCCTGCGCCAACCGCAGCGAACACAACCGCTCCGGCAGTATTGAAGACCAAGGTCATTTCAGAACCGCGCGCTTTTCAGGTCTCGATCCAGCGCGTCGGCGTCAAGATGCAATTCAACCGAATGTCCTGCGGCCCGACCGGTACTGCGTCCACCATTTGTTCATCGAACGCCACACCGCACTTCGTTCCGCGCACGCCAGCGAGCAACCGGTCATAAAACCCTTTTCCCCGACCAAGCCGCCCGCCGCCAGCATCGAAAGCTACTCCAGGCACGAGCGCCAAGTCCAGCCGGTTTAATGGAAACTCCATGCAGGTCGGACGTGGCTCACGAATGCCGAACCGCCCGGTCTGGATGTCGCTGGCAGGATCGCGCACTTCGGCAGCAATATAATTTCCGCCCGTGGAGTGAAAACGCGGCAGGGCGACCTGCTTTTTATCCGCCAAAGCCAGTGCGATGAGCGGCCAGAGATCGGGTTCGTCAGGCAGCGGCCCGAACAGAAGAATCGCCTGAGCATTCCGCCAGGCGGTTTGAGATTGGATTGCCGTCAGCATCTGTGCTGAGGCTGCGGCTTTGAATTCGGGAGGAAGTTTCTTCAATGCCGAGTGAACCTGAACGCGGAGCAACTGCTTCGCGTTTTGCGTCACGATCTTTTTTGCTTCAGACTTCACGAGGGCAATCATACTTGTGAAGGTTCACGATTCCAATGCGGAACAACCAGTGTCGCTGATAAACCAGACTTTCTTCGCTTGTCGAACTGCGATTATCCTCGTGTTCTTCGCGCTTTTTTATGGTTGAATCAGAACGTGGATGATGAGCCGGTTCAATTGCCGATAGATGGCGTGCTTGATCTGCACACCTTCCAACCGCGCGAGATCAAAAGCCTCGTGCCGGATTATCTTGCGGAGTGCGAAGCACGGGGAATTTTTCGGATCCGAATCATTCACGGCAAGGGTGTTGGAAATTTGCGTCGCACGGTTCATTCGATTCTCGCAAAGCATCAACGTGTGGAAACCTTTGCCCTGGCGGGAGAACTTTTCGGCGGCTGGGGCGCGACGATTGTGCAATTGAAGCGTGGCGAGTAGTTCGATTTTCACTTTGACGCGCGGCCCGGCGTTGGGCATAGGAACGACATGAAAACCCTTCTCCCGTGGCTTGTGGCGATTGTTGCGCTTGGCGTGGCGGGTGCGTTGTGGTCAAACGGCAAAACCAATTCTGCTGAACTTGCAAAACTTCAGTTGCAGGTCCAGGAAACGGAATCGCTCCGCGCCGAAATCGCCGAACTGAAGAAAACCGTTCTGCCCGCCGACGAACTGGAGCGGTTGCGCCGGGACAACCAGGAACTGATACGGCTGCGTGGCGAAGTTGGGATGATTCGCAAGGAGAAGGAACAGGTGGCAAGACAACTCTCATCCGCACAGACCACAATTGTGGGTGTTCAACAACAGCAGCAACAGCAGTTGCAACAACTGCAAACCGAGAACCAGCGATTGCTAGGCACTGTTCAGCAATCTCAGCAGCAGGCTGTTGTCAACGCCTGCATCAATAATCTCCGGCAGATTGACGGAGCGAAACAACAGTGGGCCTTGGAAAACAAGAAAGTTGGTGAGTCGGTCCCAAAGAACGAGGATTTGCTGTTGTACTTGCCCGAGCAAAAATACCCGACATGTCCTGGGCAGGGGAGATACACTCTGAATGCTGTGGATGTTGCTCCGACCTGCTCGGTTTCCGGCCACGCATTGCCAAAACAGGAATGATCGGAGCCCGGATGTCATTCGACGCGTCGTGCGCCGTCTCCGTTTTTTTACACATTTGCCCGGATTTTACTCCTTGGCGCGGGTGACGCGTTCTTGATACCTTCCGCGCTCAATGATTGAAACCGACATCGAACTTTTGAAAGGAATCGCAAACCAGTTGCGAATCCACTCCATCAATGCCACCACCGCCGCCGGCAGCGGTCACCCGACTTCCTGCTGCTCGATGGCTGACCTGATGGCTGCGCTTTTCTTCGGCCACATGCGTTATGATGCCAAGAACCCGAAGCATTACAACAACGACCGTTTCATTCTATCCAAGGGTCATGCCGCACCGATTCTTTATGCTGCTTGGGCTGAAGCAGGACTATTCCCTGTTGAAGAACTCCTGAAGTTGCGCACCCTTGGCAGCGATCTTGAAGGTCATCCAACGCCGCGATTGCCGTTCGCCGATGTGGCGACGGGTTCGCTGGGGCAGGGGCTTGGCATTGGTGTGGGCGTCGCGCTTGCTGGACGTCTCGACAAGCTTGATTACAACACCTACGTATTGATGGGCGACGGCGAGGTTGCCGAAGGTGCAGTGTGGGAAGCCGCATCGCTCGCCGGGATTTACAAACTCAACAATCTCATCGCCATTGTGGACGCCAATCGGCTTGGCCAAAGCCAGGCCACTGCGTTCGGCCACGACATCGCAGTCTATGTGAACCGATTCAAAGCGTTCGGCTGGCGCGTTGAAGAAGTGGACGGCCACGACATCGAGGAAATTCTCGAAGTGTTGAGCGGCGTCGGACTCGGTGACAAGCCGCTGTGCATCGTGGCGAAAACCTATAAGGGCGGTGGTGTTTCATTCCTGCAAGACCTTGATGGCTGGCACGGCAAACCTCTGAACAAGGAAGAAGCGGCCAGGGCTCTCGCAGAATTGCAGCCTTCGGCGAAGTCTGCATCTGGCGTTCAGATTCCCGCGCCTGCCGCACTGCCAGCTCCGGATCTCACTGCACCTACAGGCTACCCGGCCATCAACTACAAACTCGGAGACTTGATGGCCACGCGTGAGGCTTACGGCGTTGCACTCGCCCGTATCGGCGAAGCGGATCAACGCATTGTCGCGATGGATGGCGACACGAAGAACTCGACGTATGCGGAAAAGTTTTTCAAGAAATTCCCCGAACGTTTCACGGAATGTTTCATCGCTGAACAAAACCTCGTTGCTGTGGCAATCGGCTTCGGCACGCGCGGCAAGGTGCCGTTCGCATCCACGTTCGCGACATTCTTTGCCCGCGCCTATGATCAAATCCGTGTTGCCGGAATTTCGATGGCGAACTTGAAGCTCGTTGGTTCTCACGTCGGTGTCAGCATCGGTGAAGACGGCCCGTCGCAGATGGCGCTGGAAGACCTTGCAATGATGCGGGCGGTGGCTGGCAGCGTGGTGTTGTATCCAAGTGACGCCGTGAGCACCGAGAAATTGCTCGAAGTCATGGCGGCGAATCGCGGCATCTTCTTCCTGCGCACCTCGCGCCCGAAGACGCCGGTGATTTATGGCAACGATGAAAAATTCCCCGTGGGCGGCGCGAAAATTGTCCGCCAGAATGCAGGCGACAAGCTCACCGTCGTCGGAGCAGGCGTTACATTGCACGAGGCAATCAAGGCAGCGGACGCGCTCGCCAAGGAAGGCATCGGTATCACAGTCGTAGATGCCTACAGCATCAAGCCGCTGGGCAAGGACGTTATCAAAGCCGCCGCAGCCAAGACTGGCAATGTGGTCATCACGGTTGAAGATCACTACGCTGATGGTGGGTTGGGCGACGCGGTTGCGGGTGAACTCAGTTGCGATGGCGTGAAGGTTCACAAGCTGGCCGTGCGCGAATTGCCTCGCTCCGGCAAGGCCGAGGAACTGCTCGCCAAGTTCGGCATTGATGCTGCGTCCATCGTGAAGAAGGTCAAATCGCTCGTCTGATTTTCCGGAATCGGAGCGCGGCGGACCTCGGTGTCAAATGACTCTATGCCGACCGAGATTTTGGATGGTCAAAAACGAGGAACAGGAAGCAGGTTTGTGGTGCTTCTGTTCCTCGTTTTTTTTGTGGCTCAGATGGTTTTTGCGGCTGGCGACGTGTGCGTGGTTTGTCAAAAGGAGATACGATTCAAGGTTTACTCACGGGAAGACAAACTCAATCGAAACAGATGTTTTCTTTGCGAGGATTGCCTGAAACTTCCGGACAATTGCTATCTGTGCGGTCTGCCGGTGTTGAAAGATTTCACCAGACTTCCAGATGGCCGGGTTATCTGCAAGCGGGACATTGGTTCCGTCGTGCTGGATGACAAGGAGGCCGGCCTGATTTGCGATCAAGTGAAGGAGGATTTGGATCGCCAGCTCATCCGGTTCATTACCATTCCTGCCACCAATATCACCGTTCAACTCGTGGATCGCGTCCGGCTGCGGGAATTGTACAAGATTACTGAAAACGACTTTTCCTGCCCCAACACTCTTGGTTGTACAGAAACCAAAATCAAAGCCGGACGGCGCGTCTTTGAAATCAGTCTGCTCTCTGGACAATTGCGGGAGAACCTGATGACCACCTGTGTGCATGAGTACGCGCACACGTGGATCTTCGAAAATGTGCAGCCCGCGCGCAGAAAGAAAATGAGCAAAGACGCAGTGGAAGGTTTCTGCGAGTTGCTCGCTTATTTGTTTGCCGAGCAACAAGGACTCCGGGCTGCACAAACAGACATTCTCGCCAACCACTACACTCGCGGGCAGATTAATCTGTTCATCGAGGCCCAACGCCAGTTCGGTTTGAATGAAATTGTGGACTGGATGCAATCAGGATCGGATGCGTATCTCATGACCAACAACCTTGCCTCGGTCCGTCGATTGGATGCTCCCAAAACCGTTAGAACTGCGCCGCCGCCGATATACGCAACCCGCCCCGAGCCTGAATCCGGCCCGGCAGCACTTGTTTTGAATGGCATCACATGGTCACCGACGCGTCCGATGGCCATGATCAACCACAGGAATTTTGAAGTGAATGACGAGGTGAAAGTTCCACTCGGTAAAACGAATGTCCTGGTGCGCTGTTTAACGATTCAGCAGGATTCCGTGACGATTCAAGTGGTAGGCACGGGAGAGAAACAGCAACTGCGGATGAACACGCGCTGAAGGTGACAACTGAAACGGCCCGATCCATCTGGCAAAGACTTCGGGCAACTCCACTCATTCATTCGTATCCCAAAATCGTCGTTGATTCTCCGACTCCGCTGGGGCTTAATATGTGTCCTGGGTTCGGGGCGTAGCGTAGCCTGGTAGCGCGCTTGTTTCGGGTACAAGAGGTCGTGAGTTCGAATCTCACCGCCCCGACCATTTTTCTTTTCCTGTATCGCCAATCATGTGGGAGTCAAAGCATGAACGTTCATCATCTCGAATTGTTTTATTACGTCGCGAAGCACGGCGGCATCAGTCAGGCCGTGCGAAACATGCCGTATGGAATCCAGCAACCCGCCGTAAGCGGGCAGGTGATCCAGTTGGAGGAGTTTCTTGGCGTGACGTTGTTTCATCGGCGTCCGTTCTCGCTCACTCCGCAGGGCGCGGGGCTTTATGAGTTCGTGAAGCCTTTCTTCGACAACCTCACGCCGATGGCCGAAAAGCTGCGCGGCGGAGTTTCGCAACATTTGCGCATCGCAGCGTCGGAGATTGTGCTGCGGGATCATCTGCCGCCAATCCTGACCGGGTTGCGGAAGCGGTTTCCGAAACTGAAGGTCACCTTGCGGGAAGGGTATCACCCGGAAGTGGTGACGTGGCTGCAGGAAAAGGAGGTGGATGTCGCGATCGGTCTTATTGGTGGCAAGCCTCCAACAGGTGTGAGCGCGCTGCCGTTGTTTGAACTTCCACTCGTCCTGTTGGTTTCGAAGGACAGCAAACTCAAGTCTGCGGAGGAATTGTGGTCTCGCGACCGGATTGACGAGACACTCATCACCGTGCCAAGCAATGGAGCGATCTGCCGGGCGTTTCAGGATGGGCTTGCAAAGCTGAAGGTGGATTGGTTCAGCGGCATCGAGGTGAGCAGCATTGAACTGGTGCAAACCTACGTGGAGAATGGTTATGGCATCGGTGTGACAGTCGGTATTCCGGGAGTGAAGTATCGCCCCAAGGTGCGTGTGTTGCCGATGAACGGGTTTGATCTGGTTACGTTTGGGCTGTTGTGGCAGGGCCGGAAGACGGCACTGTTGGAAGGGTTGATCGCAGAACTTCAGCTTGCGGCTGGCCGGTTGCTCAAGGACTCAAATCAAGAGGGACTTTAGGCACGCAGGCGAAGTTGAATGTCCCGTTGAGCTTTGGGACAGATTCCCTTCTTTTGAGACACATCTCTCGCACGGTGTTTCCTGCCTTCGGAACAGTTGTTGCAGGTGTTTAGCCTTCGTTGTCATTGGAGACCTGGACCATCCCTTTCCGCGGTACGTCTGCTGCTCAATCCGCCGTCAGAGAGTACATAGATCGAGACCACGTTTCATAATGCAACCAGGGATGTTCAAACGAAGTCGCAGACACCGACAGTC
>CAYSDO010000163.1:0-8888 GCA_964429665.1 uncultured Bifidobacterium sp. | reverse complement strand
GCCGGGCGCGATGCCGATGCGACAACCGCCGTGCGAATCCTTCCCCTCGCCGGGCGTGACAATGCCGGGGCAGTTCGGGCCGATGAGCCGCGTCTTCTTGCCTTCCATCGCACGCTTCACCTTGATCATGTCATTGACCGGAATGCCTTCGGTGATGGTGACGACGAGATCGAGCCCCGCGTCTAGGCCTTCAAGGATGGCATCACCGCAAAATGCAGGCGGCACAAACACCGCGCTGGCGGTCGCGCCGGTTTGCTTCACCGCTTCGGTAACGGTATCGAAGATCGGGACCTTCTTTCCGCCGTGCTCGAAGAACTGGCCGCCTTTGCCGGGCGTGACGCCGGCGACGACCGCCGTGCCGTAATCAATGGAGAGTTGGGCATGCCGCGCGCCGAAGCTGCCGGTGATGCCTTGGATGAGAACTTTGGTGTTGGGTTTAACGAGTATGGCCATGTTGTGATTGAATAAATTTCCAGCCGCGTACAGCCGAGTTCATGAACTTTTCAATTTCAAGGACGCGGTTCGCCATCCGATTGTTTTCTTTCAGTCGGTCTTCAGGCGTAAGTCGCAAAAAATCTTCCAGCGGCATTATCTCGACGAGTCGAAATTGAAATTTGTCGTCCATGTCGCAATTCAATGATGTCCCGCGTTTCGCTTGTGAATGCCCACAGTGTTTCCGTCCGGATCAAAGATGAACGCCATCCGACAGACGGGCGTCGGGAATGCCTCCATCTTGAACTTCACTCCGCTCGCCTTGAGATGAGCAATGGCCTTGTCGAAATCTTCAACTTCCAGCGTGACCGAACAGCCCTGAGAAGTCGGATTCCAATCCGGCACCCCGCTGCCAAGCGACAAGGTGCCGGGGCCGATGTCGTATTCCGTCCATTGCATCCCGCCCGCTTCACCGTGCGCCATCGAGGCTTTCAAGCCCAGCACGTCTTCATAAAACTTCCGCGCCCGCGCCATGTCAGTGACGGGGTAACAACTGAATGCGATTTCGATGGCCTTCATCTCACGAAAAAATCTGCCGCGCGATCGAGCCAGGCGCGGACTTCAACAGCTTCAGTGCCGAGGCGCACAGACGTCTGCCGACACTGTTCCTTGAGCGTGCCTGCTTTGCGACCTCGTCCGCCACGACTTCGCGCCGCGCGTCCAACTCGCGCCGCGCCTGCTCGTGTTGTTGTGACAGTTGGATCATCTGCTTCTGCAATTCGATCAGGCGACGATACGACTCCAGGCCGTTTCCCTCCGGCCTAGTCCCTTCCTGCTTGTCGTCGCTCCGAGCCATCGCGCCCTTATTGCCCTGTGTCTTAAATCATTTGCCGACGGCTTTCACAACCTTCTGCGCTGCGTCGGCCATCGTGTCGCCGGTGATGAGCGTCAGGCCGGATTCCGCCAAAGTCTTTTTGCCCGCGACGACGTTGTTGCCTTCGAGGCGCACGACGAGCGGAAGCTTTAAGCCGGTTTCCTTCACCGCAGCGACGATGCCCGTGGCGATGACGTTGCAATCCATGATGCCGCCGAAAATGTTCACGAGGATGCCTTTCACATTCGGGTCTTGCAGGATGATCTTGAACGCTGCCGTGACCTGGTCCTTGCTCGCGCCGCCGCCGACGTCGAGGAAGTTCGCGGGCATCGCGCCGAAATGCTGGATGATGTCCATCGTCGCCATCGCGAGGCCGGCGCCGTTGACGAGACAGGCGATGCTGCCGTCGAGCTTGATGTAATTTAGAGAAAACTTGCTCGCTTCGATTTCCAGCGGCGCTTCCTCGCCGAGGTCGCGCATTTCCATGATGTTCTTGTGGCGATACAGCGCGTTGTCGTCGAGACCGATCTTGGCGTCCACGCAGGACAAGGCTTCCTTGCCGTCCGCGCCGACGATGATGCAGAGCGGATTGATTTCCACCATGCTCGCGTCGCATTCCCACCACGTCTTGTAAACGCCCATGAGCAATTTTACACCGCTGTTAAACGCATCGCCCTTGAGACCGAGCGCCGCAGCGATCTTACGCGCTTGATACGGCATGATGCCGACGGCGGGATCAATCTGCTCCTTGATAATCTTCTCGGGATGTTTCTCGGCGACTTCTTCGATGTCCATGCCGCCTTCGGTGCTGGCCATGATGAGCGGGCGTGACGTGGCGCGATCCAGCAACACCGCGAGATAGAACTCCTTCTTGATCTCTTCCGCCGCCGCGACGAGCAGTTTGCTCACGAGCCGTCCCTCCGGGCCGGTCTGCTTGGTGACCAGCACCTGGCCGAGCATCGCCTTGGCCTTCTCGTAAACATCCTCGACGCTCTTGCACAATTTCACGCCGCCCTGAAAGCCGCTCTTGAACGTGCCTTTGCCGCGACCGCCGGCGTGGATCTGCGATTTCACCACGACGAGCTTGTTGCCGGCACCGAAAAGTTTATCGGCAACGGCCTTGGCTTGTTCGGGCGTGGAGCAGACATCGCCGGGAGGAACGGTGACGCCGTATTGAGCGAGAAGTTGTTTGGCCTGGTATTCGTGAATGTTCATGTCAGAAAAATCTTGCTGAATTGAAGAGATGTTCGTAAAAGAAATCAATCTTTAACCCCATCAACTTATGAAACCACATCGCGGCACATTGATACTCGTACTCGGAATCCTTGGTCTTGTCGTCTGCGGACCATGCGGCATTGCCGCCTGGATCATGGGCAGTGGCGACCTCAAGGAGATGGACGCAGGTACCATGGACCCAAGCGGACGCAGCAATACCAATGTAGGAAAAATTTGTGGAATGATCGCCACGATACTCATGATTCTTGGTGCGCTAGCCTTCATCGCATTTTTTGCGATTGGGTTCCTTGGTGCTGCTGCATCCCGCTGAATCCAATCTTTGACGGTCCTCTGCCAATGGTGCCGTTTGCGGGTGGGCAGGATATGGGACACGGATGGTTGGTTGAATAGTCGTGGTGTTCAAACCAGGAGTGAAGGTGTGCCGTTGCTTGACGAAATCAGTTCCGATGCCAGCGATGACGTGTGAGTGCGGCAATCGTTCCGGCTGCAAACAACACGAAGCTTCCCGCAATTGCCAGCACACCGGCCGGTGTTGTGGATAGTTTGCCGAATGCCAGATTTGCCGGGCTTGCGAGCATGACGAGCAACGCAGCAATCGGTATCGCAATTGGCGACCAGATTTTTTTGATAAACCAGTGCATGCCCCAGAAGACAAAAACGCTTGCGCCTGTGAAAAGTGGGTACAGAAATTCCGCGCCGTCACGCACCCAGAAGATGGTTTGTGCAAACCAGGCCAAGGCGACAGTCCATCGGACCAAGGCGACGCCCTCATGTTCATTGTCATGCCATCGCAAACTGTGGATGAGGAAGCACACCATTCCGCTTTGAGCCGCCCAATCAAACGTGTCCGCGTCAGGTTTCAGCATTACGCCGCCCACCGCCGCCGCAAACGCACCCAATAGACCGAGCTTGGGATTGCGTGACATGCCTGTGGCAATCAGCACATAAACCATCGCCGATACGCCGATCAGCTTCGCTCGATCAAACCCGGCAGCGTATGGCATGAGCCATTCCACTGGAATTCCGGAGATCAGCGCAGCGAGCGAAACCATGGCGAGTTGCAACGCGAGTGTGTTTTCTCGTTCTTTGAACGCGATGCGTGCGAATGCCGCGACGTTCAGCAGTGTCAACACCACGAAAACGTAGCTCCCGCCGGCATCAGCGGAGATGAACGCCATCGGGAGCGGAAAGAGCAGGGCGACGTTACGCCACAGTTTGGATTGCGTTGCCACGGGAACGAAATCTGTCAGTTTGAAATAGCCAATCCACGCGAGCACCCAAAGTGAAGGCGCGAGCATGTGACGCTTCAGGTCGAAATCATAAACGTATCCAAGGCAATAAAGATGCGCGCCCGTGCCGAGCAGCCAGAAAGCCAGCAGCGCCTGAGGAAACCATCGGCGTTGGCGAAGCGGATGATTATCATTGAATGGTCTGGGCAGGAGCATCGCAAGCGCGCACAGCATAGGCAGGCCAATCAGCCACACGTAGAGATTCGTATGGTAGGCCGAACCTTCTTCGAGTTTGGTTCCATATTTGGTTTCGTGCAGGTGACGGTAGATGATCGGTAGCGCGCAGTTCGCAGCCAGCATAAGTGCTCCGATACTGAAGAGGCCCGGAATGGGCCAGAGTTCTCTGACACGTCTGCGCAATGCCTCGGTTCGAATCATGGCAACCGCCACGGCGAAAAGACAAAGTTTCAGGACGACGCTTTGTTCAATGAGCGCGGCATGGCTGATGAGGATGAACGGCACGAGGATGAAAAGGTTTTCCAATACAACCAGCAGTGTGGCGTCGTACCAAATCCGGCGATGCGCCAGCAAGGCGGCGGTGATGACGAGCGCCAGTTCGTATGTTTGAATCGAAGTGAAGTTGAAAACAAGCTGGCCGGTTTCCGTTGGCAGGAATGCAGCGTCCATTGAGATGCGATACATGCCGTAGAGCAACAAGGCGGCACTGGCGAGGAAGAACGGGTTACAGACGAGAAGTCTTCTGAGCCAGTCTGCAATCGGATTCGTTCGCGGTGGATTTACCGGTGGCGCGACCATGGGATCGAAGGGCAGGGGATCACTTGATTCATCGGCGGGACGGGTTTCATCATTCATATAGCCTCCGCTATTGGGTTTGGTTTTTTGCGTCTGATTGGCTTAAGCATCGAACAGGCCATCGAAAGTTTCTTGCGGATTCCGGGGATTATTGAGGGCCCGCGTTGTGCAGTTCGCCCGGGATGCGTGATTCTCACGCCTTTTGCGTGAAAATCATCACGACCAGAAATATAGCTCACGAATCAATGAACGTTGTCGCCTCTTTGACTTCATCAAACGTTTTCCCTAGCCTGTAAGCATGAGAGTGATTCGCCATACTGACGCTGACTTCGCTGCGAAACTTCGTGAAGTCGCCGCACCGTCCAGCTTGTTTGATCCTGTTGTTGAGAAACGAACGCAGGTAATTTTGGATGAGGTGCGTGCGCGTGGTGATGAAGCAGTGCTTGAACTGACAGAACGGTTCGACGGAGCAAAACTCACAGCGGGTCAACTTGCTGTGACCGTGGAGGAACTTCTTGCCGCGTCGCTCAAGGCTGATAAATCCTTGCGGGCCGCCGTGGCAGAGGCGGAGAAAAACATTGCCGCCTTTGCCCGGAAATCCCTGCGCAAGGATTGGCAGATGAAGAATTCACATGGCGCGAATGTCGGCGAGAAGTTTGATCCGCTCCAGCGTGTTGGAATCTACATTCCTGGCGGCACCGCACCGCTTGTTTCGACTGCGCTGATGACCATTACCCTGGCCAAGGTGGCAGGTTGCAGGGAGATCGTGGTCTGCACGCCTTGCGGTGGTGATGGTGGGATCAATCCGGCGTTGTTGTTTGCGGCACGGGCGGCTGGCGCGACAGAGATGTTTCGCGTGGGTGGAGCGCAGGCAATCGCTGCAATGGCGTATGGCACAAAAACCATTCGCCGGGTGCAGAAGGTGTTTGGTCCTGGCAATGCCTACGTTGTAACTGCAAAGCGATTTCTTGTGGGTCACGTGGCGATTGATCTGTTGCCCGGCCCGAGCGAGGTGCTCGTGCTTGCCGATGACACCGCAAATCCCAAGTTTGCAGCAGCCGACCTGCTTGCGCAGGCCGAACACGGTTCAGGCCACGAACGCGTGTGGCTTGTCACAACTTCATCGAAGTTGCTCAAGGCCGTCGAAAAGGAGATTGCAAAGCAGCTTCCCAAGCTCGCCAGGCGTGAATTCATCAAGCGCGCGTTGGATAACAACAGTTGGCTGATCCAGGTGAAGTCGCTTGATTACGCCGTCGCGCTTGTAAACCGGCTCGCGCCGGAACATTGCGAAGTGATGACTCGCGATGCGTGCAAGGTCGGGCGAAGCATCGTGACGGCGGGCGCGATCTTCCTCGGCAACTTTTCGCCAACCGTGCTGGGTGATTATGTGGCGGGTCCGAGTCACACCTTGCCGACTGGTGGTGCTGGCGCGTCTTTTGCAGGACTGACTGTTGATCAATTCCAACGCCGTACGAGTGTGGTGGAATACAATCGTGCTTCGCTCAAGAAGGCTTTGGGTGGGGTGAAAAAATTCGCGGAACTGGAAGGCCTGGGCGCGCACGGGAACTCGGCTGAGATTCGTTCAGTAAGCTAGGCGGCACGTGAGACACGCCTTGGGAATCTCGTACGGAGCGTCCCAGCATTTTGTTCGATTCAAATTTACTCGCCCACAAAGTGGATCACCACGGAACGTGAGTGCGGGATGTGGCGGTGTTCCCACAAATAAATTCCCTGCCAGGTGCCGAGCGCGAGGTGACCATTGCTGACCGGGATGCTGAGATTCACAGCAGTCAGAACGGTGCGGACGTGTGCAGGCATGTCGTCTGCACCTTCGCTTGTGTGGGCAAACAATGGATCGCCATCTGGCACAAGCCTGGTGAAGAAACGTTCCAAGTCAGCACGCACATCGGGGTCGGCGTTTTCTTGAATGAGCAGCGACGCAGAGGTGTGTTGCAGATGCAACGTCACCAGACCCAGTTTGAACCCGCCACGGGCGATCCATGACACTACTTGTTCTGTAAAATCGTAAAGCCTGCGTCCGCTGGTTTGCAACGTGAGTTTGTGTTGAGCTTGGCGGATCATCTTTGCTTCGTGACAGGGTGGAAAGCCTTGGCCAGCCGTTCGATCCAACGCATCCCGAATCAAGAGCATTCAGTAAGACGCGGCCCGACGCGGCCTGCCGCTGCTAAGGAGTTTTCGGAGCCGGTTTATCCAGCATTTTTTCCAATTCCGGATTGCGCTCGTGGCCACAGGCAAGAGCCTTCTGGTAATGCCAGCGCGCGAGTTGTACGAGTGGCGGAGTTTGAGAGACGTAGATCACCGCAAGATTGTTGTGAGCCTTGCCGTAGTTCGGATCAATCTGGATGGCCTTGCGCAACGCGGTTTCGGCGGGTCCACGCTGACCTTTGTGGCTGAGCGTGACACCGAGGTAATTCTGGACCTCCGCGCTCTGCGGATTGAGTTTTGCGGCCCGGCTCAATGCATCGAGTGCCTCGTCATATTTCTCCTGCCTGAACTTGAGGTAGCCCAGTATGGAAAGCGTGTAAGCGTCATCCGGAACGGTCGCAAGCGCCTGTTTTACGTTCTTCTCCGCCGCGTCGAACTTGCCCATCTCCATCTGGATCGCTGCAAGATTGGCAAGGGTGTACACATTGTTTTCATCCTGCTTGAGTATGTCCAGATACCTGGCCTCGGCCTTGTCGAACTCTCGTGTTGCAAAAAACTTTTGGGCTTCGTTCGCCAGAGCCGCCGCGCCCGGCGGCAATGTGCGGACCGGTTTGCGTGAGTCAGAAGTGGCCGGACCGGAGACACTGGCCGACAATTCCGTGCCGGCGGCCTTGAACAACGCCAGTTCTTCCGCAGTGTAAGGGACGGCGCGAGCCTCGAACACCTCCACTTTTGCACGCAGCGCGGTAATCTCGCGGTCAAGTTCGTTGAGCTTTGCGGAAGGGTTAGAGGCGCTTCGCGCTGCCAATTCCGTGTTGGCAGTTGTGAGCCGCTTTTTCAAATCGTCACGCTCGGCCTCGAGTTGTTTGATTCGCCGCGTATCGCGACTGCGGCTGTCGGTGGCAACAATGGTTCCGGTTTCTGGTGCAATTGGCTTCTTTCTAAGGCGATCTTCAAGCGCGGATTTTTCCAGGCGCAAAACCTCCGTGTCTGACTGGAGCAGGGCAATCCTCGCCTGGGCCTGAGCAAGTTGACGCGCATTCACATCCGACCGGGCGTCGGTACCCGGGGGCGCTGCGTTGACCTCTGCGAGTTGTTTCTTGAGGAGGGCGTTCTCAGCGCGAAGATTTTCAACAGTCTCCGTGTTTGCTGTTGTTGCCTTGCTGCGTGTTTCAAGCGCGGTCTTTTCCTCGCGCAGCTTTATTAGGATGGCATCCTGTTCACTCAACCGGCGGTTCGCGTCTTTTAATGCCAATTTTGCAGCGGCCGCGTCTTCTTCAGCGGCTGTGGCTCGCTCAATCTTCTTGATCAATGCCGCGCGTTCGTTCGCGAGTGAATTGACCTGGGCGGTTTGGTCGGCGAGCTTCTTTTTCACCTCGGCAAGATCGCGTTTGGCTGTTTCGAGTTCCTTTGTGTCCGTAGTGGGTGCGGGCTTTTCTCTTTCGGCGGCAAGACTGGACTTGAGCGATTCATTTTCCTTGGTCAGTGCCTGGATCTTTTCTCCGGCCCGTTGGAGTTCGCGCGGGTCAATGGCGGCAGGCTGCGTGGCAAACGCCTCTTTGAGCTTGGCTTCAAGAATGGTCCTCTCCGCTGCAAGCCGGCGCAACTGTTCCTGCAGCGCGTTGAGTTGTTGCACGCTTTCATCGGGCGCACGTGATGGAGTATCGGCAACAGTTGTGACGGGTGCTGTGGTGGTGGCTGTCCCGACCGGTTTTTCCACGGGTGTTTCGACGGGCAAACCGGGCTTTCCGGCAATGCTGGAAATCTTCTCGCTGACGTAACCGAGACGGAAGTTGACGACTTTGGGATTCCAGTCGGGGCTGACTTTTTGTAATCGCTGGAGCGCGGTCTGGGCGTCGAGGTATTTGTGGAGCGCGTCCTGGGGCTTGCCGGAAGTGTTAAAACCGTCAGCCTGCTGGATGAGGTTGTAGATGCGGACGTACTGTTCCTCGGTGCTTTGCGCAGAGGCCGAAATTGCAAACACGAACGCGACCATCACGATGGTGAAGAGACGATTCATGGTGCTGATGTTAGACAATCGGACAGGTGCTTGGCAACGTTGCAACGAGCCGGGGTAAAAGCAGATCAGGCTATGGTCGCCGCAGTTTGGGCCGCCTTGCGATTCGGAAGCAATCCCA
>CAYSDO010000162.1:0-8896 GCA_964429665.1 uncultured Bifidobacterium sp. | reverse complement strand
TCGTGCCGAAGTATTTCATCATCGCGATCTGGGGCTCGACGCGGAAGGAATACGGGGCGATGAAGCTGGCGATCTACTCGTTTGTCGGCAGTGCGATGGTGCTGATCGGATTGATCGCGGCGTATGTGGTGTCCGGCTCGCACACGATGAACTTGCTGGAACTGGCAAAGTATCCATTCCCGCACGCCTTCCAGATGTGGGCGTTCCCGCTCGTATTTGTGGGCTTTGCGATTCTCGCGGGCCTGTGGCCGTTTCACACGTGGGCGCCGACGGGTCACGTGGCCGCGCCGACGGCAGCTTCCATGTTGCTCGCGGGCGTGGTGATGAAGCTGGGCGCTTATGGTTGTTTGCGCGTGGCGATGACATTGTTCCCGGAGGGATTGGAGCATTGGAAGATGTGGATCGCCGTGCTGGCGGTCATTGGCATCATATATGGCGCGATGGTCGCGCTGGTGCAGAAGGATTTCAAATTCGTCATCGGCTACTCCAGTGTGAGTCATATGGGCTTCGTGATGCTCGGCTTGGTGACATTGAACACCATCGGGCTGAGCGGTGCGGTGTTGCAGATGTTTTCGCATGGTATCATCGCGGGGCTGCTGTTCGCCGTGGTGGGGCGGATGGTTTATGAACGGACGCACACGCGCGAACTCGCCACGCTGGAGGGAATGAATCTGGTGAAGGCAATGCCGTTCGCGGCAGTGACGTTTGTGATCGCGGGCGCGGCTTCGATGGGATTGCCGGGCTTCAGTGGATTCATCGCGGAGTTGCAGGTCATCATCAGCGCGTGGCAGGCGTTTCCGACGCTGGCGGTGATTACGGGCGTGGGCATCGTGATCGGGGTGGCGTACACGTTGCGTGCCATGCAGAAGGCGTTTTTTGGGGAGGCTGGTGTAGATAGGACGGATGAGATTCATGCGACGGATGATGAACACCACGCGCGTGAACCGATTTCTGTGCCGGAGCGGATTGGGGCGGTGCTGCTGATTGCGGTATCGCTGGTGGTGGGGCTCTATCCGCGGATTCTTTTGGATGTGATCATTCCGAGTTTCAATTCGCCATTGTTCGAGTGGGTGAAGAAAGGGGGCGCGCAGTGAGTTCACCGAATTACTTCGAACTGCTCAAGTTTGCCGCGCCGGAAACCATCGTGGTGCTGACGGCGCTGGCGGTGCTGGCGATTGATCTGACTTCGATGCGCGGCTTGGAAACGCGGATGCGTTTTACGATTGGCGGGTTGATCGCGAGCGTAGGCTCTGCGGCGGCGATTCTCTGGATGCTGGTGATGCCGGAGCAGGCAAATGCTTTTGGCGGAATGCTCGTGGTGAGTCCGCTGACGCAACTCGTGAAAATCTGCCTGCTGGGTTTGACCATCTTCACGGTGCTGATTTCCATCGAGTCCAAGTTCACCACGCACGTGGGCGAATATATTGCGCTCATTCTACTGGCGACGGTGGGGATGATGTTTCTCGTGAGCGCCGAAGATGTGTTGATGATTTTCGTTGCACTCGAACTGACGAGCCTGTCGCTCTATATCCTGACGGCGTTTAATAAGCGGAACATCAAGTCGGCCGAAGCTGCGTTGAAGTATTTCCTGTTTGGCGGCATGGCGGCGGCGTTCATGTTGTTTGGCTTGAGTTTGATTTATGGCTTGTCGGGTTCAACCAATCTACACGCGATTGCGGCGGCGCTGGTGGGCAAGGGGCTTGATCCGCTGCTCGTGGTAGCCATTGTGATGACGGTGATCGGCTTCGGGTTCAAGGTGGCCGCTGTACCGTTCCACCTGTGGGCGCCGGATGCCTACGAAGGCGCACCCACGCCGAGCGCGGCGTTCATTGCGTCGGGATCGAAAGTCGCGAGCTTCTTCATCTTTGCCAAGATCATGATGATTGGTTTCGCGGGCGCAGAAGGCAGCGGGGCTTTTCATGATTTTGTGCGAGGCTGGACGCCGGTCATCGCTTTGGTTGCGGCACTGTCCATGGTGCTGGGGAATCTGGCGGCGATTGTGCAAAGCAGCGTGAAACGGCTGCTCGCCTACTCTGCGGTTGCGCACGCGGGTTACATGTTGCTCGGCGTGATGGCGCATGATGATCAAACCATTGCTTCGGTGGTTTATTACGCGGTGACTTACGGTTTGACGACGATTGGAGCATTTGGAGTTGTGGCCTTGGTGGAAAACGAAGCAGAAAATGACAATCTGGCCAGCTTCGTTGGTTTCAGCAAGCGTGCGCCGTTGGCGGCGTTTTCAATGATGATTTTCCTGTTGTCGCTGGCGGGGATTCCGCCACTTGCAGGTTTCTTCGGCAAGTTCTATCTCTTTGCGACCGTACTCAAAACCGGAGCGCCAAAACTTGGTTTGCTGTGGCTGGTGATTCTGGCCATCGCGATGAGTGCGGTGTCATTTTACTACTACCTCAAAGTGCTGAAGCAGATTTATGTGGTGGATGGGACGGATGCAACGAAGGGGACATCTGCTTCAGTTCTTAGTCAAACGGTGCTGCTGGTGATGGCGGTGCTCGTGATATTGCTCGGTTGTTTTCCAAATATCCTGCTCGCTCACCTTGTCGCAATACCGGCTCACTGAAGCATCTCTGGCTGTCTCGGAATCGATTCCGGGTGCCAAGAAACGGGTATGCACTGTCACCGGATCAAAGATGGGTTCGCCAGTCAGAATCTTCATCTTAATCTTGGCTTTAATCCCGAAGGACACAGTTAGCGACCACGATTGGGACCACGAGAAAGGTTTCCACAGATGGAATGTTCAACTTCACATTCCTGGATGAATTTGCAACCAAGGCACGCTTTCTGCAATTCTACGCGCGTGAATCCGAGTCGTTTCCGGTGGTTTCGCGCCACCGCATCACACGTGAACTGTCCGGTGCTGGTACCCGGCAGGCATTTGACCGTTCCCATCTGCGAGTGAGCGCAACGCAACCGCAATTCCAAAATGTCCGCGTCATTCGCCGAAGCATTTGGCTTGCTCTGGCGGCTGCGCTTTGCCTTTCCTCCTCAGCTGCGCCGCACAAGGTCAGGGTCCGAGATGCAGCGGAGGAACAATCGTTGATTGCGCGAGGAGGAAAAGTCATCGCAGATTATGGCAGCTTCCGGTTGATCGAGACCGAAGAGGATTATCCCGGCGGAAAGAAACGCGAGCAACGCGAAGACGATTCAGACGTGATCGAACTCAACGCGCGGCATTTGAACACAAGCGCGGACGACGTGAAGGCCTTGCGAAAAAGACGGACGCCATTTTCCGGGAAGCAGCTTCACCTGATTCATTTCGCGGGACCAATCAAACCTGAATGGAGGGCTACGCTCGAAAGCCACGGCGTCAAAATCGTCAGCTACATTCCGCAGAATGCGTATCTGGTTCGCGGTGACAGCGCAGCACTTGCGCGGCTGCAACTGTGGGCTGGAGTCACAAACATAGTGCAGTGGGACGGCGATTACACGATTGATTTCAAGATTCACCCTGCCGTGCGCGCCACTGACGCGAATGGCCGGCCACGGACTCCCGACACTGACACATTCGCGATTCAGCTAGCAGAGGATGCCGATGCTAATCCGCAGACGCTCGCGCTCATTGAGCAGTTGAAACTCGCGCCGATCAAACGGCAGTTTGCCCTGCTGGAATTTGTAAATATCATCGTCCGTTTGCCGGCGGATCAGCTTGCGAATATTTCGTCGCGACCCGATGTCATTTCGATTCAACCGTATGTTAATCCGCGGCAGCGCGACGAAAGGCAGGATCAGATCATCGCGGGAAATCTCTCCGGCAGCACGCCGAGTGGCCCGGGTTATCTTGCGTGGCTGACAGGGAAGGGCTTTGCGCAGGATCAGTTTGAAGAGTCGGGTTTTGTGGTGGACATCAGCGACAGCGGTGTGGATAACGGCACCACCACACCCGGGCATTTTGGTCTTTACGCCGGCGGCAATCCTTTGGCAGCGAGCCGCGTGATCTACAATCGGGTCGAAGGAACACCGAATGTTGGCAGCACGGCTGCAGGTTGCGACGGACATGGCACGTTGAACGCACACATCATCATGGGATACAACGCCGCGCCGCTGGGGTTTCCGCATACGGATTCGACCGGTTATCACTACGGGTTGGGCGTGTGCCCATTTGTGAAACTCGGATCGTCTGTAATTTTCGATTCGGATGCTTACACATTCCCCAACTTTGCCAATCTGCAATCCAAGGCTTACCAAGACGGTGCGCGGATCAGCGCAAACAGTTGGGGTGCGACGAACAACACGTATTCCGTGGACGCGCAGGCCTACGACGCACTGGTGCGCGACGCGCAGCCGAACGGTTCAACATTTCCGACAGCGGGCAATCAACAGATGGTCATCGTGTTTGCGGCTGGCAACAAAGGGTCTGCGGCAAACACCGTGGGTTCGCCGGGCACGGGGAAAAATGTCATCACTGTTGGCGCATCGGAAAACGTCCAGTCGTTCACACCGGCGAACGGCGGAAACAGCGCGAACGGCAGCGACGGTTGTGGTGTGACAGATGTGAGTGCCAATAGTGCGAACGACATCGCGAGCTTTTCGAGCCGTGGGCCATGTAGTGATGGACGGCAGAAACCCGACCTTGTCGCGCCAGGGACGCATGTGAGCGGCGGTGTCGGGCAGAGCAGCACGACCACGAGCGGCAATGGTGTGGCGATTGCGTGCTTCAAAGCTTCTGGAGTCTCCGCGTTGCCTGGAGCTGGCGCCTGTGGAACGCCAATAATCGGGAACGCGAACAATTTTTTTCCACTCGGCCAGCAGTTCTACACCGTGTCGTCCGGGACGAGTCATTCGACTCCTGCCGTGGCTGGAGCGTGTGCGTTGTTGCGGCAGTATTTCATCAACACGAATCTTGCGCCGCCGAGTCCAGCGATGACGAAGGCGTATCTGATGAATTCAACGCGTTATCTTAACGGTGTCGGTGCAAACGACAATTTGTGGTCGCCGAATCAGGGCATGGGCGAGTTAAACCTCGGCGCGGCGTTCGATGGCACACCGCGAATACTGCGCGATCAATTGGCTGCCGACAAGTTTACGGCTACGGGACAAACGCGCGTATTCACAGTGTCCGTCACCGATACGAACAAGCCGTTTCGAGCGACTCTGGCATGGACGGACGCGCCGGGCAGCACCACAGGCAACGCGTTCAACAACGATCTCGATCTGACCGTGACCGTCGGTGGCAACACCTACAAAGGGAATGTTTTCACCGGATCGTTTTCGACAACCGGTGGTTCGGCGGATGCAAAGAACAACGTGGAGAGCATTTTTCTTCCGGCTGGAACGGCTGGAACGGTCATCGTGACGGTGAGTGCGGCGAACATCAATTCCGACGGCGTGCCGAATGAAGCACCGCCGCTCGATCAGGATTTTGCGCTCGTGCTCTACAATGTGTCCGGCGTGGCCGTGAGCGGTTACTCGATGTCAGGCGAGAGCTGTTTCCCGACGAACAACGCGGTGGATGCCGGCGAAACGGTGACGGTTAATTTTCAAGTCGTAAACTCCGGTACGGCGGACGTGTCGGATCTGACGGCAACATTGCTGGCGACGAACGGCGTTCTGTTGCCCAGCGGCCCGCAGAATTACGGCACGGTGTCGGCAGGCGGCGCGGTCGTGAGTCGTCCGTTCACATTCATTGCTGGTGGGAGCTGCGGTGGTTCAATCACTGCCATGTTGCATTTGCAATCCGGTGGGACGGATCTCGGTACGGTCACGCAGGTCCTGCCGATCGGGAACGTCGTGGTGCAGACGTTCAATTTTACGAATGCGACCTCGCTTACAATTCCCAGCAGCGGTGCGGCGTCGGTCTATCCTTCAATCATCACTGTTTCGGGAATCACCGGTACGGTGACCAAGGTGACGGCAACTCTGCGTGGATTGTCGCACCGGTTTCCGGATGACATTGACGCCTTGCTCGTGAAAAGCGGCGGCACAAATGTCATGCTGATGTCGGATGTGGGCGGCAGTCCGGACATCAATGGTGTCACACTTACGTTCGACGATGGCGCGGCAGCTTCTCTCCCGGATTCCACCAGCATTACTTCGGGAACGTGGAAACCGACAAACGTGGACATGTCGTCAGACGTCATGCAATCCAATGCGCCCGCAGGGCCATTCGGGACGACGATGTGGGCCTTGACCAACGGAAATCCAAACACAACGTGGTCGCTTTATGTCCGCGACGACAGCAACATGGATTCGGGCAGTCTCACGCAGGGCTGGGTGTTGAGCATCACGACTTCCAACGTGTATTGCTGCGACAGCGCCCTGAGTGCCGCCGACCTTGGAGTTTCGCAATCCGCTTCTGGCACGGCGACAAGCGTTGGTGGTAATGTGACGTTCACACTCGTTGTAACAAACCACGGCGCAAATCCATCGGCGTTTGTCACTCTGACGAATCTGTTGCCGCCGGGACTGGGTTTTGTTTCCGCAAGTGCTTCGCAGGGTGTTTGCTCCAGCACCGGCGGCGTGGTGACGTGTTCGCTGGGATTGTTGAACGCAAACGAATCGGCGACAGTGACGATTGAGACAACCGCCTTGAGCGGAGGTGTGAAGACGAACCACGTGATTGTTGGCAGCGGAACGTATGATCCCGCGCTGGGAAATAACACCGCGCGGCTTGCTGTATTCGTCAACACACCACCTTTCATTTCGCACGTCGCCAACCAGGTGATACCTGAAAATGCCGACACTGGCATGATCGCTTTTACAATCGGCGATGCTGAAACAAGTCCAGGCGACCTGACGTTGCTGGTGGAATCGTCCAACACGAATCTCGTTCCGCCCGGGAACATCACGTTGAGCGGAAGTGGAAGCAATCGCACAGTCCTGATCACACCCGCAGCGAATCAGTTGGGCGACGCCATAATTACCCTGATTGTCAGCGACGGACTGGAGACTGCGAGTGATTCCTTTGTGGTGATCGTGATGTCGGCGAATTCCACGCTGGTGCTTGCGCCAATGGGTGATCATATCGTTGTTGAAGGTGCGACATTGACGTTCACAAACGTGGTGAGCGGCGGTGGGTCGCTGGCTGGATTCGTTTCGTTCAGTCTCGCTGGCGCGCCGGCGGGAGCGACGATTGATCCAACCAACGGTGTCTTTGCATGGACGCCAACAGAAGCGCAAGGACCTGGAACGAATCAGCTCTTTGTGATCGCCACGGATGGTGGCCTGCCGGGTTTGAGTGCAACGCAAAGTTTCACTGTGGTTGTGCTTGAAACCAACGAGCCGCCGACGTTGACGGCTATATCCAATTACCATGTTTTCGTTGGTGAACAGATCACGATCACCAATTCGGTCTCTGATGGTGATCTGCCAGAAAATACTCTGATCTTCTCATTGCTCAACGCACCGACGAACGCGACGATTGATCCGGTGAACGGATTGTTCGCTTGGACGCCTCTGCCGTCACAGTCTCCTTCCACAAACAGCATTTTTGTCGTGGTGGTGGATGACGGAGTTCCAAGTCTCAGCGCGACCCAGGGTTTCACGGTGGTTGTGATTGCGAGCAATTCGCCGCCGGTGCTTGGTGTCATTTCCAATTTTGCGGTGATTGAAGGCGACACGCTGACTTTCACCAATTTCGTGAGTGATGCGGACATTCCTGCAAACAAACTTTTGTTTAGTCTCCTTTCAGCCCCCGCGAATGCGGTGCTTGATGCAACCAATGGTGTATTCACCTGGACTCCGATGCCCGCGCAAGCGCCGTCCACCAATGTCATTGTCTTGATGGTGACCGACGATGGTGTGCCGGTGTTGAGCGCGACGCAAAGTTTCAGTGTGGTGGTCTTGCAGACCAATCACCCGCCGGTTCTAGCGGCAATTGCGGATCGGAAGGTTCACGCGGGGACGCTGGTACGGTTCACGAATGTAGTCACGGATGCAAATCTGCCGCCGGATGCATTATCGTTCACCCTGGATGCGGGCGCGCCCCCGGGTGCGACGGTCGGTGCAAGTGATGGCTTGTTCCTTTGGGCGACGAGTGATGCCGATGCGAACACAACGAATATTATTACGGTGCGCGTAACAGATAGCGGTCTGCCGCCGCTCTCGGACGCGATGAGTTTTATGCTGACGGTTGTCGAGCGGCCTTTGATCACATCGCTGGAATTCACGAACCAGACTGTGCAAGTCACATGGAGCGCGGTATCTGGGCAGGGGTATCAACTGGAATACACGACGAACCTGTCCCAGACCAACTGGAGCGTGGTATTGCCGGACGTGATTTCAAACGGAGCAACAGCGGCGCAAACAAATATTTTTGATCAGGTCAGCCCGCAGTATTACCGCGTGCGAGTTTTACCGTGAGGCAGCCGCGTCTTCCAGTGCGTCATTTCTTCGCGACAAAAATCTGGAACACACCGAGGGCGCAAAGTACGCCTCCTCCGATGTAGAGCCACATCGGCTTGTCGCCCGGTGAGCCGGTGAAAACCTGCTGCAATTGTCCCCCGATTGATTGCGCCATGTTGTAGCCCCAGACAATCAGGAGCACTCCCGCCACCAGGCAGACGATGCCGACAACTTTTTGCATGGCACGACTATCTCAACGTGGTTGCAAACGTGTCAACAAATGAAGGTGGAACAGATGTGGTCCGAGGATTCGACTGGGTTTGCACTCCCCGCCTATCTTGAGCGTGAGATGGGGTGTGCGGTGAAACGCACAGTTCCCGACGGTGCCCGTTTATGGCAAAAGGTGCGTCAACCAGTTTACCAAACGATAAAAATTTACAACCGGATGCAGGATTCCTAGACTGCCCGCCGGTACAAAACAAAACCTGATGCGGCAATTCATCAACATCGCCACGAACGCGTTCATGGAACTGGTGCGCCAGCCCGTGTTTCTGCTGTTGATGACTGCATCATCTGCGTGTGAGATTTTTCTGGCGAC
>CAYSDO010000161.1:0-8926 GCA_964429665.1 uncultured Bifidobacterium sp. | reverse complement strand
CTTGGCTTTCTTGATGAGTGAATCCAATTTTCCCCCCTTGGCGTCTTTGGAAATCTGTTTGTCCCAAAGATCCTCACGGTACTCCTGCAACCAGTCGGCCACGGCATGAACGTCTTTCGGTTCAAGCCGGGTGATGGCGGATTCGATGTCTTTTACTGTGCTCATAACGGGTTGACTCTGCCTCGGCTGAACCAAGAAGTCAAAACTGGACGGGCAACTTTTCTTTCCTTTCCTCGCCCTTACGGCTGCCCTACGCTTCCCGATTAGTTGAGTCCAAGAATTCGTTACCATGAGCAAAGAATTCATCCGCATCGGCGGGGCGCGGGAGCATAATCTCAAGAATCTCACGCTCGAAATTCCGCGCGACAAGCTGGTGGTCATCACCGGCCTGAGCGGCAGCGGCAAGTCGTCGCTTGCGTTTGATACCATCTACGCCGAGGGGCAGCGCAAATACGTGGAGAGTCTTTCCGCCTACGCGCGGCAGTTCCTCGATCAGATGCAGAAGCCTGAGGTGGATTACATCGAGGGTCTGTCGCCCGCCATTGCCATTGAACAGCGCACGAGCGGGATGAATCCGCGTTCGACGGTCGCCACGACGACAGAGATTTACGATTACCTGCGCTTGCTTTACGCGCATGTTGGGCAGGCGCATTGTCCGGACACGGGCGAACCCATCGTGGCGCAGACTACGAGCGACATCGTGGACAAAATCCTCGCCTTGCCGGAACGAACCAAGGTGATGTTGCTCGCGCCGGTGGTGAGCAAGCAGAAGGGTGAGTTCCGCGATGTGATCGAGCGGTTGCAGCGGGAAGGTTTTGTCCGCGCTCGCGTGGATGGGGAACTGGTGGAACTTACGGACCCGAATGTGCGCGTGCGCTTGGATGCGAAGCAATCGCACACTATCGAGGCGGTGGTGGATCGGCTCGTGATGGAGGAGAAGGTGCGCGTGCGCCTGCAGGATTCGGTGGAGACGGCGTTGCGCTGGGGGCAGGGGGTGATTGTGACACTTCATGAGGAGGTGCGAGGTGAGAAGGGCGAGGTGCGAAAACCAAATGCGGCCCGTCCCTCGCCCCTCACACCTCCCACTTCTCCAGTGTGGATTGAGACGCTTCACAGTAACCGAATGTATTCGCCGGGGACGGGGAAAAGTTACGAGAAGCCGACGCCGAAACATTTTTCATTCAACTCGCCGAATGGTGCATGTCCGGTTTGCCACGGCCTTGGGCAGAAGATGATTTTTGACGAAGGACTCGTCGTGCCGGATGTGGAAAAGTCTCTGGAATCAGGCGCGGTGTTGCCGTGGCGACGCGGTGGGAAGCGGATGATCGTTTATTACAAGGCGATGCTGAAGGCGATTGCGGGGCACTTCAACCAGAACATGGAAGCGCCTTATAAAAATCTGCCGGAAGATTTCAAACGGTTGCTCATGCATGGCACGGGTGAGACGGAAATCACGTTTCAGTTCTGGCGCGCGGGCAAGGTGAGCACGGTGAAGCGTCCGTTCGAGGGCGTTTTGCCGAACATGGAGCGGCTCTATGCCGAGAGCGAGAGTGAGTTCACTCGGAATCGGCTGAAGGCGTTCATGAGCCCGCAGTTTTGTGATGCGTGTCAGGGGAAGCGGCTGAGGCCGGAAATTTTGGCAGTTACTCTGGGTGGGGCGAGCGTCCCCGCGAGCCGGCTCGTCAGTAGCCTCGCCCCACCGAACGAAGGCGGCGCGCACGGAGTAACGCGCCCTACCATTCCCGGTTTGTCCATCATGGATGTCTGTTTGCTTTCCGTGAACAAGGCGGATGAGTTTTTTGCGGCGCTCAAGCTGACGGAGTTTCAGTTGAAGATCGCGGGAGAGGTCATCAAGGAGATTCGCGCGAGGCTGGGCTTTCTAAAGAACGTCGGGCTTGGTTATCTCACGTTGAATCGCGAAAGCGGCTCGCTGAGTGGCGGTGAGGCGCAGCGCATCCGGCTGGCGACGCAGATTGGGGCGGGGCTCGTGGGCGTGCTTTACATTCTGGATGAGCCGAGCATCGGTTTGCATCAGCGCGACAACGACAGATTGCTCGTGACGCTGAAAGGTCTCCGAGACCTCGGCAATTCCGTGCTGGTGGTCGAACACGACGCAGACACGATTCGTGCAGCGGATTACATTCTCGATCTCGGGCCGGGTGCGGGTGTGCATGGTGGGGAGGTGGTGGCTTCAGGAACGCTCAAGGATGTTTTGGCGAATCAAAAATCACTCACAGGGCGCTACCTGACGGGCGATCTGTCAATATCAGTTCCCAAGCAACGCAGACCGGTGAACAAGGATCGCGGCTGGATCGAAGTAATCGGCGCAACGGAGAATAATCTAAAGAACATTGACGCGCGATTTCCCATCAGCCTCCTAACCTGCGTCACGGGCGTGAGCGGTTCGGGAAAAAGCACCTTGGTGGACGACATTTTGAGACGAGCATTGTTCAGAAAGTTTTTCGGGTCGAAGGAGAAACCCGGCGCACACAAGTCGCTCAAGGGTTTTGAAGGACTGGACAAGCTGGTGGTGATTGACCAGACGCCGATTGGCCGCACGCCTCGTTCAAATCCTGCAACCTATACCGGAATGTTCAATGCCATCCGTGACTTGTTTGCGAAACTGCCGACCGCTCGGGTGCGCGGATACGAAGCAGGCCGCTTTAGTTTCAACGTGAAAGGCGGGCGTTGCGAGAAATGCCAGGGTGACGGACTCATCAAGATCGAGATGAACTTCCTGCCCCCGGTTTATGTCACCTGCGAGAACTGCAATGGCAAACGCTACAACCGCGAGACGCTGGAGATTTCCTACAAGGGCATGAACATTGCCGACGTGCTCAACATGACCGTGGACGAAGGTGTGAATTTCTTTCGGGCTGTGCCGCAGGTTTATGATCCGTTGTTGACGCTTGCGGAAGTCGGGCTTGGTTACATCAAGCTGGGGCAGTCTGGAACAACCTTGAGCGGCGGTGAGGCGCAACGTATCAAGCTTTCGGCGGAATTGAGTCGCAAGCAGACGGGTCGCACACTCTACATTCTGGACGAGCCCACGACCGGTCTGCATTTCCATGATGTTTCAAAACTTCTGGAGGTGCTGTTCAAATTGCGGGCGTCAGGAAACACGTTGATCGTCATTGAACACAACCTTGATGTCATCAAGACGGCGGATTGGGTGATTGATCTCGGGCCGGAAGGCGGCGATGGCGGCGGGCAGATTGTTGCGCAGGGGACACCGGAAGAGATCGCCAAGTGCGAGGCGAGTCAGACGGGGCGCTATTTGAAAAGCGTTCTGTGATGGCCAGCCGGCGAGGATCGAAGATGGGGAAGAGGTCGGAGTAACGCGGACTGGTTTGTCCGTGTCTTTATTGCCCATGGTTCGCGCGGGCAAGGCTGTCCGCGCTCCGGTTCAGCGGCCTTCGGTGGTATGCGCGAGTTGATCTGCTTCTACGCCAGCCGGATTTGGAGCCGGCTTTGCGGCCACAGGCGTCACCGGCGCATGGTCGGACATGACACGCAGCATGAGGCCGAGCAGAAGTGCTGCGGCAATCACCTGGGCCACGCGCAATGTATCTGCGAGCTGCCACTCTCGGGGTTTGGTTGCGGATTCGGACTCAATGCTCTGGTTTTCTGCGTTCATTTGTTTTTGGGAACAACAGTCTTGATGGTCATTGGTTTTTCAACCTCGGTCGCACCATTCCAGATGATGCCGGATTCAAAACTCTTGTGGACGTTTTCGACCTGTCACGAATTGAACGGGTTGAATGCGAGTCTCGCACGCGCGGAAATTAGCAGATGCGTTCCGCGAGCCAAGCAGTTTTATTGTCAGTTTTGTCGGCGTCGCAGTTTTTTCAACGTCACTTCAACTCGTGTAAGAGGAACGCCCACTTGTCCGCTGCCTCCTCGATGAGTTTGCTTGTGGGTTTGCCTGCGCCGTGACCGGCCTTGGTTTCTATCCGGATGAGCGTTGGGTTGCCCCCTTTCTGCGCGGCTTGAAGCGTGGCGGCGAACTTGAAACTGTGCGCGGGCACCACGCGGTCGTCGTGGTCAGCGGTGGTGATGAGCGTGGCGGGATAACGTGTACCGGCTTTGATGTTGTGCAGGGGTGAGTAGGCGTGGAGCGCTTTGAACTCGTCCGCGCTTTCAGCCGAGCCGTAGTCGGAGGTCCATGCCCAACCGATGGTAAACTTGTGGAAGCGCAACATGTCCATCACGCCCACCGCCGGGAGCGCCGCACGATAAAGATCGGGCCGCTGCGTCATGCACGCGCCAACGAGCAATCCGCCGTTGCTCCCACCGGAGATGGCCAGCTTCTTTGACGACGTGTATTTATTGGCGATCAGCCATTCCGCAGCCGCGATGAAGTCATCGAACACGTTTTGCTTGCGAAGTTTTGTTCCAGCCTGATGCCATTGTTCGCCGTACTCGCCGCCACCGCGCAGATTTGGGACGGCATAAACGCCTCCCATTTCCATCCAGGCGAGATTCGCGACGGAGAATGTCGGCGTGATGCTGATGTTGAACCCGCCGTAGCCGTAAAGCACCGTGGGATTGTTCCCATCAAGGTGCAGGCCCTTCTTGTGCGAGATGAACATCGGAACGCGCGTACCGTCCTTGCTCGTGTAGAAGACCTGGCGCGTTTCGTAGTCCGCGGGATTGAACTTCAGTTTCGGTGCGCGGAACACGCTGCTGGTTGCGGACGCCAGATCGCAACGGTAGATGGCTCCCGGCATCGTGAAACTCGTGAACGAATAAAATGTCTCCGTGTCCGAACGCTTTCCACCGAATCCGCCTGCCGAACCAATGCCGGGTAATTCAATCTCGCGGATGAATTTCCCATCCAGGCCGAACACTTTGATCTGGCTGTGGGCGTCCTTGAGGTAGGAACAGATGAATTGATTGTTCACAGCATTGACGCCCGTGAGCGTTTCGGTTGCTTCCGGGATGATGTTCTTCCAGTTCGAGCGTTCCGGTTTCGTCACGTCTATCGCGATGACGCGATGGCGTGGCGCATTGAGGTCTGTGCTGAACCAGAAAATCGGGCCTTCGTTGTCAATGAAGCTATAGTCCGCATCGAAATCCATCATCAACTCGACGACTGGCGCGTCGGGCGTTTGCAAATCCAGATAGAGCACGCGGTTCTTCGGATCAGTTCCTTGCGAGGCGTTGATGATGAGATAATGCCCGTCGTCAGTGACGCTGCCGTTGAAATTCCAGTCCTTGTGATCGGGCCGATGGTAAATCAGTTTGTCCTCGGATTGCGGAGTGCCGAGCCGGTGTTGGTAAAGTTTGTGAAAGTAATTCGCCTTGGTGAGCTTCGCCGAATCGGTCGGCTCGTCATAGCGCGAGTAGAAAAAGCCTTTGGCGTCCTTTGTCCACGATGCGCCGGAGAATTTCACCCATTTGATCTGGTCGGGCAGATCAGCGCCCGTGCGGACGTCGCGCACGCGCCACTCCTGCCAGTCCGAACCGGCGGTGGACAAGCCGTAGGCCATGAGATTCCCGTCGTCGCTGATGTCGTAGCTGCTCAATGCCACCGTGCCGTCGGCGGAAAGCTTGTTGGGATCCAGCAGCAACACAGGCTCGGCGTCGAGCGCGGTCATCGTGTAAAGCACGCTCTGGTTTTGGAGACCGTCGTTCTTGGAGATAAAGTAACGCGAACCTTGCTTGAACGGTGCGCCGTAGCGTTCGAAATTCCAGAGTTCAGTGAGCCGCGACTTGATGTTGGCGCGTTGCGGAATCTTTTCGAGGTAACCGAACGTGACCTTGTTTTGCGCCTCGACCCAGGCCTTGGTCTCGGGCGAATTGTCGTCCTCGAGCCAGCGATAGGGATCGGCCACTGTAACGCCGTGATAAACGTCGCTTTGCTGTGTCTGTTGTGTGATGGGGTAGTTCAATCGTGAAGTAGTGGCGCAGCCTTGCGACAGCAACGCCAGAACGGCGAGGCTAAGCGTAGTGGGTTTCAATCGAGACATGAGTTCACCTTGGGGAACAATTCAATCAGGGTCAAAACAATCGTTGCTTGGTGGTAAGCGAGAATTGTCCTTTGTCCTCTTAGGGCGTTAAAGCGACAGGCAAATCAGAAACGGCAAACTGGTGACAAGCAACAAGACCGCAATCAATCGCAATTTTCTGAGTTTTGACTCCGGCACATCAGGTCGTTTCAGTCGCCGGTAATCCAGAGCGAACTCAACTGCCGACAAATACGTGAATGCTGCACCAAGGATCAGAACTTGCGAAAGATCTGGCGAGATGAGCCAATAAAACATCAGCAATGGGAACGACCACATCAAAGAGAGAATAAATCGTACGCTTGCGCTTCGTTCATCTGTTAATTCGCAACGCCACATGCTCATGGGATGATTTAAGGACGGAGTTGGGCTTTCATCAAGATGAATGTAGCTGAGTTTTCGGCTGATGACGACTCCAGCCTCACTTCAGATTTTGTCGTGAATCCTCAGCGTGGTATTAAATTGGAGCGGGGCTGGAGATCGCAGGTGTTCTCTCATCTCACCGTGCGACGCGATGGTTTCTTCTCGGCTGACTTTTCAGGCAGCGCAAGATAATTCCTGGCGTTTGCGTGGCAGATGTTGCGAATCATCGTGCCCAGCAAGGAATCGTCATCTGGCAGTTCACCATTTTCGACGTCGCGACCGATGAGATTGCAGAGCACGCGGCGGAAATACTCGTGGCGTGGATAGCTCATAAACGAGCGCGAGTCCGTGACCATGCCGACAAAGCGCGAGAGCAGGCCCAGATTGGACAGCGCGTTCATCTGCCACTCCATGCCTTCCTTCTGATCCAGAAACCACCAGCCCGAGCCGAGCTGGATTTTTCCGGGCACCGTTCCGTCCTGGAAATTGCCGAGCGTGGTGGCGAAGGCGTAGTTGTTCGCCGGATTCAGATTGTAAACGATTGTCTTGGGCAGCGCGTTTTCCGTGTCGAGCTTGTCCAGGAACGCGGCCAGCGAGCGGGCCTGCGAAAAATCTCCGATGGAATCAAAGCCCGTGTCCGGTCCGATCGTGCGCATGAGGCGCGTGTTGTTGTTGCGCAGGGCGCCCAGGTGCAATTGCATCGTCCAACCACGCGCGGCGTAGAGCCGTCCAAGATGCAACATCACGAATGCTCCGAACTGGTTGGCGGCTTCGGGCGAGGCGGGGCGTCCGCGACGCGCCTTGGCAAAGATGCTCTCTGCCGCTTTCTCCGTGCAGAAGTCCGATGGACAAAACTCCAGTCCGTGATCGGAGAGCCGGCAATTCATCGAATGAAAGAATTCCAGCCGCCTGCGCAGCGCAGACAAAAAGCCGTCCAGGTCCTGAACATCCATGCCGCTGGATTCGGACAGACGCGTAACCCAGGGATTGAAAACGTCCGGTCGGTTTACGGCCAGTGCCTTGTCCGGTCGGAACGTGGGCAGGATGCGTGTGGCGCAGTCGGACGCAGCCATGGTTTTGTGATGATGCAAATCGTCCGTGGGATCATCCGTGGTGCAGACGGTGGTGACGCGGAATTTCTTCAGGATGCCCTGGGTGGAGAGGGCAGGGGAGGCGAGTTGTTCGTTGACCGTGTTCCAGATTCGTTTGGCGCTGGATTCGTTCAGCAATTCATCAATCTCGAAATAGCGTTTCAGCTCCAGATGAGTCCAATGATAGAGCGGATTTCGCAAGGTGTGCGGCACGGTCGCAGCCCAGGCCTGGAATTTTGAAAATGGATCAGCATCGCCCGTGCAGAACTTTTCCGCCACGCCGTTGGAACGCATGGCGCGCCATTTGTAATGGTCGCCTTCCAGCCAGATTTCGAAGAGATTCTTGAACTGGCGATTGCTCGCGATGTCCGCCGGTGGAAGATGGCAATGGTAATCGAGAATCGGTTCGTTCTCGGCGAATTCATGATACAAGCGCCGCGCCGTCCTGGTCTGGAGCAGAAAATCTGCGTGGATGAATTTCATGGCAATCAACCCGGAGGATTCGGGTCAAAGCGTTACCTGTGACGGAGAGTCGGTCGGTCTGCGGGTTCGATTCTGATTCGAACGGGACGGAGGACGCGAGTCGGATGAAAGAGTTGAACGAACAAATCCGCGAGTCTTTGCAAAAGTGCGATCATAAAATGTCAGGCTTTGTTTTCTTGCCGGTCACGCAACACAGCAACCGGTCGCAGAGACTGTGAACCCATGGACGTGAGGATTGCAATCTGATTTTTGGTCCGTCAAAGGCCAGCAGTAGCTCTTCCGATGTTCATTGAGTTCTGAGAAAATCATGGCGAAGAACTGTAGTCAACTGCTAGCATTCGATCCTTATCGCATGAGCCAACAACCTCTCAAGATCGGCAAGTTTTCACTGGGCATGGGCGACCGCTTCGCCCAGGAAGCAGAAGCACAGTTGCGTGCCTGCATGATGGCAGCCGAGCGCGGCGCGGACGTGGTGCCCGTTTGGAATAAGTCCAACCGTGAACATATGATCATTGGTTCGGAGCCCGCGTCGGTGCGCGCCGCTGCTGAAGCCTCCATCAAAAAGATCGGGTGGAACAGGGAGTGGCACGTTGACGCGGATCACATCCGACTGGAAACCGTTGATCGGTTCATGTCCGCGTCCGATTTCTTTACCATTGATGTCGCGGACTCCATCGGCAAGGTCGCCAAGCCCGAGGACGTAAAGGCGTTTGCCGACAAGCACGGCGAATTGATCGGGCGCGTCGAAATCCCCGGCATCGAAGGCGGCGCGAACGTCACTCGCGCTGAAGTCGAGCGCGTGGCGAACAAGTTCCTCTTCGCCGTGCAGGAAGCTGGTGCGATCTATCGCCACATTGAGAAGGCCAAGGGCAAAGGCAGATTCATCCCGGAAGTTTCGATGGATGAAACTGATTCTCCGCAGACGCCGATTGAACTGCTCATCATCCTCGCGGCTATCGCGGACAACGGAATTCCCGTGCA
>CAYSDO010000160.1:0-8952 GCA_964429665.1 uncultured Bifidobacterium sp. | reverse complement strand
TGAACTGAAGGGCAAAGTTGGTTGCGGCCGATGAGGCATCAGTAGCGACCAATACCGGGCCGTCACCCAGTTTGGCGGCATTTGTTGAAATGGCGTCGGGTGTTGCGTTGTTCGAGACCGAATTGAATGCAAAGTGAGCTACAGGCTTTGGGGCGTTTACCTGGCCGGTTTTGAGCCACGATTCAAACTCACTCCTGGCATTTTTCGAGATCGTTTCCAGTTGTGATTCAGCAACCGAAATCTTCGATTTCAACTCGGCGTGTTGTTTCTCTTTCTCGTCAGGCCACAGCAATTGTGTGGGCGTGGGCGTGGCGGCTGTGAAGTGGGAGTAAAGGCCGGACTCGTCAATGCTGTTGAAAAAAGCGAGCAGCGAGAAGTAATCACGCTGCTTGATGGGATCGAACTTGTGATCGTGGCAGCGTGAGCATTCCATGGTGAGGCCAAGCATCGCTGTGCCAACAGTGTTCACCCGGTCGGCGCAATACTCAGTGCGGAATTCCTCCTCGACACTACCGCCTTCGTTCGTCTGGCGATGGAGACGGTTGAACGCTGTGGCAATGCGTTGCTCGCGCGTTGCATTGGGCAGCAGATCACCTGCAAGCTGCCAGATCAGAAACTTGTCATAGGAAAGATTTTCATTGAACGCCTTGATGACCCAGTCCCGGTAAGGAGACATGTCCCTCTCGACATCAGCCTGGTAGCCGTAGGTGTCGGCGTAGCGTGCAAGATCAAGCCAGTCCAACGCCATTCGCTCGCCGTAGGCCGGGGAGGCAAGGTAGCGCGAAAGGACCTTGTCATAAGCGTCAGGAGATTTGTCCGTGAGGAACGCATCAATCTCAGCGGTCGTTGGTGGCAGTCCGGTGAGATTCAGCGCCAGGCGGCGGAGAAGTGCTTCGCGTGAAGCCTGCGGTGCGGGGGTGATCTTTTCCTTTTCGAGGCGCGCTCGGACGAAAGAATCGATCGGGTTGCTGGATTTGGTCGCTCTTTTTAGCTTTGGCACTTCAACCTTTTCGACGGGCAGGAAGGCCCAGTGTTGTTTGAACTCGCCTCCTTCCGCCACCCAACGCTTCAACAACTCTTTCTCAGCGAGTGAAATAGTAAGATGCGAAGCGGGTGGCGGCATCACATCTTCCTCGTTCGTGGTAAAAATGCGGCGGACGAGTTCGCTTTTTTCCACGTCGCCCGGCTTGATCACGGCCAAGCCATTTTCAAGTTCTTTACGCGAGCCTTCGAGAGTATCGAGGCGGAGTTTGGCTTTGCGGGCTGATGAATCGGGCCCGTGACAGCGAAAGCAACGGTCGGAGAGCAGCGGCCTGATTTGAAAATTGAAATCCACTTTCGTTGCTGCTCCAAAGGTCTGGCACAGAGACAGCGCAGAAAGCAGGAACGCGAGCATTCCTCGAAGTGAAATGCGAAGGCGCAAACTACATCTTTCAATGCGGCAGGTCATGGTGTGAGACTAACATAAATTTTCGGCTGACAACATTCGATTTGTGGACAAAGCGCCAGAGATCTGTCACCCCAACCCGCCACGCTGTGTTTGGCTGTGGGCGTCAATGAGAGAATTCCTCGCGCAACATTCGTGCTGCTGCTGCTTCGTTGCAAAGCTTGCGATAGGCTTCGTCAATACTCACGACCGCACCGGAGCCGGGCGCGAAGCCGCAATCTGGATTCAGCGTGATGCGCTCAGGCGCGAGAAACTTCAGCGCCTGACGCACTCGAGCTGCGATGGTTTCGGCGGAATCAATCTTCCCCGGCGTCACATCCACGCAACCGAGGCCGATCTCCAGGTCCTCGCGCAGTTCCTTGAACACTGCCATGTCGCCAACCTGGGGCGTGGTAAATTCCATCGTGAGATGGTGAACCTGTAGCCGGTTGAGATAGGGGAGGATCGGGCCATAGCCACCGCCGTGGGCGAGTTCGCCGCGTACACGCGCGCCGGCACGTCGGCAGAGATGCACGGCAATTTTGATCCCGGTCACACCACTGACAACTTCATTGATCATCTCAGAGGCGAACGAGGCA
This sequence comes from uncultured Bifidobacterium sp., assembly GCA_964429665.1. Taxonomy (GTDB): domain Bacteria; phylum Verrucomicrobiota; class Verrucomicrobiia; order Limisphaerales; family JADLHS01; genus JADLHS01. The sequence goes on along the minus strand of CAYSDO010000160.1, from coordinate 6,927 downwards.
GCGGCATCCGGGTCGGAATACTTCGCGCGAACATCCGGGTCCACAAACAGACACAGGTGTGGGTCATCAATCTGCGCGATGTGAGCGCCGGCATCGCGGATCAATTCAAGTTCCCGTCGCAGCACCGGAACGCAGGCGCGCACAAAATCATTCCGCTGCGGATAAGCCTTTGCCGATTTACCCGCGTCCCACATGCGTTCACCTAGCAGGGCGGGTGAAGGGAGAGTGGACTTGATCTGCCGGTTGGTGATGGTCTTGAGGAACTTTACCTCGTTTGCAATGAAGCCGGGTTTCCTGGGCGCAAGCTTGTCCATCACGATGGTCCACGGACGGCCGTCGGACGCGGTGCCGAGCTCGAAGCCATGAGCCAGTTCAGCGATCACGCCGATGTAGGACTTACGCCACCATTCGCCGTCCGTGATCACGTCAATGCCGGCGTGCTCCTGCATTGCCACGGCGAAGCGCACGGCTGCCTGCATCTCGCGCTCAAACTGTTCGGGCGGCAACGGCGGCCGGTTGTTGATCAGATCAAGGACGAAAGCCGGGCGCGGCAGCGAACCGACGACGGAGGCAGGGAAGAGAATTCTTTTGCTCATTCACCCTTCCAGTTTTTTTGCGCGAGTTCGAAATCCTGTTGTGTGTCCACTTCCATGTAACTGCCGGGCGTATCGGCGTGCGCCATGTGAACTCCATCTTCGATCATCTGTTGGAGCAGGAGAATGAGATAGGCCTTCTCGAAGACGACAGCTTCCCGGAACGGTTTGCCGGCAAATTTCTCCCGCGCCTGGCGGTAGTGCTCTCGCAATTGCGCTGCTCCCTTGGGCGTGAACCTGGCAATACCCGTGTATTCTCCGTGGGCGTCTCCCGGCGCGATTCCGCGATGCACGCGCGTGACCCGACCGTTATTCACCGTGACTTTTTCCGCATCGTCAGGCGGATGCATCGTGCGATGTTCGTAACGTTCCAGCCAGCGTGTGTCTGCGCTGAGGGCAATGTCCGCCGGGTGGTCTATTACGCGTTTCACCACGTCGCTGGTGAAAAGAATGTCCGAGTAACAGCAAATGAATCCGTCGCTCATCAGATCCTCCGCGTACATCAGGGACAGGAGAATGTTGTTGTTCTCCCAATTGTCGTTGTGCCGGAAAGTGAAGTGCGGGTAGTCGCGCCGCACCTTGTCAATCTGGTAGCCGCCAATGAAACAAATGTCCGTGACGCCTGCTCCGGCGAACGCGCGCAACGCCCAATCGAGCATCCGGCGTCCTTGAATTTCGGCATAGCATTTGGGCGTGTCTGCCGTGGTGGGCATCAAGCGCCGTCCACGCCCTGCTCCGATGATGATGGCTTTCATGTTGACTGGTGTGGCGACGGTGTACCATGCCCGGATTGTTCCCGCAAAAACAAAACGAGCCGTTGCTTATCCTCCAATTCCCGGACTTGAGCACAGGAGTCGCCGACCGGTGAAGCTTTTCTTCCATTGAAAAATCTCTAACGTCGCATTGTGACTGCGATCACTGACACGCTTTGCCTTGAATGCGGCCTGTGCTGCAATGGCGTGCTATTTGCCGATGTCCGACGCGAGCGTGGCGACGATTCGCCGCTGTTCACTGAACACGGCCCACGTGTCCCCCAGCCGTGTCCTGCGTTCAATCATGGTGATTGCACCTGTGCGCTCTATGCCGACCGACCGGCGCGCTGCCGCAAATTCGAGTGCAAACAACTCCTCGCCGTCCGCGCGGGCGCAAAGACCGCCGAGGCCGCGTTGAAAAAAATCCGCCAGGCTCGGAAACTTGCGGCGCAGGTCGAATCGCTGCTGACGGAACTGGACTTCAACGACACTCATTTGCCATTGAGCAAGCGGTTTCAACGCTGTCAGCGTGCCGCCGAACGTGGAGGTTTGTCCGAGAATCAACTCGATTGTCTGGCGGAATTGCAGTTGACGGTTCACAAGCTGAACGGCCTGCTGGCTGCGGACTTTTACGCCTGAGCAGCTGCATCCGGAGCTGGACGGACGCAACCATCCGCTGTTTCTGCAGCTTGCGGATGGTCTGCCGATGTAGGATTCTACGCGACCTTACAATCAATATGGCACTCAAGAAACTCTCGATCTTCGGCCTTGGAAAACTCGGCGCGTGCATGGCGGCCACGTTTGCCCAGCGCGGTTACGACGTTCTCGGTGTGGACATCAACCCGGAAGCCGTCCGCAAAATCAACGCCGGTCTGCCGCCCGTGGACGAGCCGCTCCTCGCTGAAACAATCAAGAAAGCCGGCAAGCGCCTTCACGCCAGTACGAATCCCGCTGATGCCGTTGCCACCGACGCCTCGTTCTTCATTGTCCCTTCGCCGAGTCTGCCGGATGGACGTTTCTCGAATGAGTTTCTCATGCGGGCTTTGGCTCCGATTGCGCAGGCGGTCAGGAAGGCGCGCAAGAAGAACCACATCTTCGTCATCAGTTCCACAACCACGCCCGGTGCGTGCCGCAAGGTCATCATCCCGATGCTCGAAAAGGAAATCGGCGGCAAATGCGGCAGGGATTTCAGCTTTTGCTACAACCCGGAATTCATCGCACTCGGCAACGTGGTGCGCGGATTGATGGAGCCGGACATGGTTTTGATCGGCGAGTCCGACAAGCGCGCGGGCGATTTGCTCGAACAACTCTACCGGCATTTCAACGCGAACGAACCCAGGATCGCGCGCATGTCCATTACCAGCGCCGAACTCACGAAGATTTCCGTGAACAGCTACATCACCGCCAAGATCAGTTTCACAAACCAGCTTCGAATGATCGCGGAGCAATTCCCCGATACGGACATCCACGCCATCCTTGATGCCATCGGTGCGGACTCGCGCATCGGGCACAAGTATCTGCGCGCCGGTTTGAGCTTTGGTGGTCCGTGCTTCCCGCGCGACAACCGGCTCATCAGTTACGCTGCGAAACAGGTCGGCCTGAGCGCACCGCTGGCCGAAGCGACGGATCGCGTGAACGAAATGGCCAAGGATCAGCTCGCGCAACAGGCGATGGCCTGCACGAAGAAGGGCGACACCATCGCGGTGCTCGGCATGTCCTACCGTCCGAACACCTACATCGTGGAGGAATCCGCCGGGCTGCACATTGCCCAGGCGCTCAAACGCCACGGCTGCCGTGTGCTCGTCCACGACTACGCATCTAACACGAAGAACAGCCCGAGCCTGCTGGAGTTTGAAGTGCTTGAAGACGCGGCGAAGTTGAAAAATGAAAGACGCATCGCCGCAGTGCTGATCTGCTGTCCGTGGGAGGGCTACCGCAAGGTGAAATTTCCCAAAGGCGCAAAGGTGTTTGACCCGTGGGGTGTGCTGGCGTAGGGCCAGCCTACACTGCGCTTGGAATATGTGCTGTGAATGAACTGCTCGAGATTCTACTGATTGGTCTTTTTACGTTGGTCTTGGTTGTCTGGTTGATTCACGTTCTTGCGCGACGAATCTCCAAGAGAATTGGTGAAAATGTTCACGATCCAACACTCGAACCAAACCGACAGCCTCTGATTCGTCCAGGATTTGTCTTAACACTGGTCTGCATTTTTCTCGGGCTGCCACTTCTTTGGAGCATCAGCTTGTGGTGGCCGCCTCAATGGATCGAACGACGAGAACAAAGAAATAGAGTTGCGCTTCGCATTGTTGAAGCGGGTGGCTTCTCAAATCTCGTTCAAGCCTGCGCCGCTTTCGCGTCAACAAATCAATCCTCAACCTACTTAGTGTCTTCATTCCACACGAATGTCGTTTATCCGCGAGAAATGCTTGTAATGAAGCCGAGACAAATTCGTTGCGAGCAATGGAAGGGAATTGCTGTCGTTAAACTCCAGCTATTTGGGATGCACAGCTCTGGTGGCAGGGACACGCCCTTTTACTCCCTGATAGTGGTCACAGAAAAAACTCCCGGGGATGTTACTGATACTTTGGAACACGACCTTGGCGGGAGAATGTCCATACGGAAACTCGCTGAAGGCGTTTTTGAGGTTTATTAGGCGCACAGTGATGCACACGGTGATGTGCCCAACTGCGATTTCTCCTTCTTTCCTGTCACCGATTGTGTAATCTGTTGTCGCAATGTCGCTGCCAATCATCAGCGTTCCGCAGATGCGGGATTGGGAAAACGCCACCTGGGCATCGGGTCGTACGGAAGCCGAGGTCATCCGGCGCGTGGGCAAAAAAGTGGCCAACGCCGCTCGCCTGCTGACACGCGCGGACGATTTCATCTTGTTGCTCGCCGGCAAGGGCCACAACGGCGACGACGTTCGCGCTGCCCGCGAACATCTCCTCCAACGCCGGGTCGAGCTTCTGGATGTCGCGTCACCCGAAACGGATTTCCAAAAGCTGGAAGCTGCTCTCGCACTCAAGCCAGCCCTGATTGTGGATGGTTTGTTTGGCATTGGCCTTGATCGTCCATTGGACGCGGCATGGATCCGGTTTGTTTCCCGGGTGAATGAATCGCACGCCACGGTGCTTGCGGTGGATGTGCCGAGCGGATTGAATGCGGATACCGGCGAGCCTTGGGGCGCGGCGATTGAAGCCACCGTGACGCTCACCGTCGGCGCACCCAAGCAGGGCATGGTGCGCCACACAGCGTGGCCTTACGTGGGGCGACTTGAGGTGGCCATGGACGTCGGATTGATCCCGTGTCCGTTCCACGAATCCGAACTGCGCTGGATATTGCCCGAAGACTTCGATGGGTTTCCTGCGGCGCGTGCGGCATCCGGTCACAAGGGCACGTTCGGCCATCTCGCCATCATTGCGGGCAGTCTTGGATTTCACGGTGCGGCGGTGCTTGCGGCGCGCGGCGCGCAACGGGCGCAGCCGGGTTTGATCTCGCTGCATACCCACGAACAAACGTACCACATCATCGCCTCACAGATGCAGGCTGTGATGGTGAAGGTCTGGGAAGCGGCGCAAAAACTTCCCGAGCATTACAGCGCGTATCTCATCGGGCCTGGACTTTCCGCACCTGACCTGCCGAACGACATGAAATTGTTCACACGGCGGTTGTGGCGCGATTCACTGTTGCCGGTCGTGGTGGATGCAGGAGCGCTTGAGTGGATTCAACAGGAAAATCTGACAAAGGCAGGCATTCGCGTGATCACTCCGCATCCGGGTGAGGCCGCGCGGTTGCGACGGACCACACCGCAACTGATCCAGGCGAACCGTACGCAGGCATTGCGAGAGATCTCGCGTCAACACGGTCATTGCTGGGTCGTACTCAAGGGACATCAAACACTCATTGGCCGCAGCACAGGCGAAATCTTTGTGAACGGCTCGGGCAATCCGTTGATGGGGCAGGGCGGCAGCGGCGACGTTCTTGCCGGTTACATTGCCGGGTTGCTCGCGCAGCCACACTCTCAACTCGACGCGGCGAAGACACTCTGTTACGCCGTCTGGCAGCACGGCGCGGCGGCGGATGCGCTGTCGGCCCTCAGGAAGAACTGGATTATCGAGGAGCTTGCCGCCGAGATTGGCAATGTAGTCTGACCAGTCGCCACACGCCGGCTGCAATACGATCGAGCGCGCCTGATGAAACCCCTGCTCCCACCAGATGGACATATTTTCAACGCTGCTGTCGGCTGGCATGAGCTGGGAAATCACAACGAAGCCATCGCGGAACTTGAGTCCATTTCTGCATCGAACCAAAAGCATCCTGCCGTGCTCGAATTGCGCTGGATGATTTGTGCGGAACAAAAGCAGTGGCAGGATGCGTTGATTGTAGCCCAAGACCTCATCAATGTTGCGCCTGATGAACCTGCCGGCTGGCTGCATCGTGCGTATGCGCTTCGTCGAGCCAAAGTGGGGGGCTTGGAGAAGGCATGGTCGTCGTTGTGGCCCGTGGCGAAGAAATTCCCTAACGAACCGGTCATTGCGTTCAATCTCGCCTGTTATGCCTGCCAGTTGCAACGCCCGGAGGTGGCGTTGATCTGGTTGGGCAAGGCATTCGACATCGGTGGCAAAAAGAAAATCAAGGCGATGGCGCTGTGCGATGACGACTTGAAGCCGCTCTGGCCGGAAATTGAAAAACTGAAATGAAGGCCGCACCGCCAATTCTCGATATTCAGAATCTGCGCATCCGTCGCGGTAGCATTCAGATTCTCCACAACGTCTCCTGGTGCGTGAGGCCTGGCGAGCATTGGGTGATGCTTGGCGCGAATGGTTCCGGGAAAACGTCCCTGCTCAGTGCGCTGACCGGCTACCTGATGCCGAGCGACGGCAACATTTCATTGCTTGGCCGGCGCTACGGCGATTGCGACTGGCGCGAACTCCGCAAACAGATCGGCCTTGTCAGTTCATCAGTGCGCCAGATGATGCCTGATCAGGAACCAGCGATCGAAACGGTTGTCAGCGGTCGTCATGCAATGATTGATCTGTGGGGGCGCGTGACGCGAGAGGACCGGGTCCGGGCGAAACGGTTGTTGCGAAGCGTCGAGTGCGGATACCTTGCGAATCGTCCGTGGAGTGTGCTTTCCCAAGGGGAACGGCAACGGGTATTGATTGCCCGTGCGCTGATGGCGGATCCGCGGCTGTTGATTTTGGATGAACCCTGCGCCGGGCTTGATCCTGCGGCGCGCGAGCATTTCCTTCAGTTCATTCAGCGGCTCGGTCGGTCAACAAAATCTCCGACACTCGTGCTGGTGACACATCACGTCGAAGAAATCATGCCGGCATTTTCGCACGTGATGGTACTGAAGCAAGGCCGCGTGCTGGCTTCGGGACGCAAGACGCGGATTCTGACTGCAACACTGCTCTCGGATGCTTTTCGCGCCCGTGTGAGGCTCACTGCGCGTGGCCGACGATACGGTATGACCGTGGGGAACAATCGCAGCATTGTGGTTTGACCAGAGGCTTTCGCTCCCGTCGTTCGCGATTACTCCGAAAACGCCAGGTACGGAATGAAAACAATCGGCAACAAGA
>CAYSDO010000159.1:8505-8987 GCA_964429665.1 uncultured Bifidobacterium sp. | reverse complement strand
TAGCTTGGGTCAGAAGCGCCGCATTCTGCTTACCGCCGTTCTCTCCAATTCTGCATTGCCGGAGCTGCTTCCGAGTTTGATAAATCACACCTTGACCTTGCGATTGAATGCAAAGGATTACCGCCGGTTATTTCCAGTGACTCCACGTAACCAAAACCAGCCCCGCGGCTCAAAACCTCCATGACAAAACGCGCCTTGTTCCTGACCGCCACCGGCATCTCGCTTTCGATGGCATTCCTGCAACCCACATCTCTGCACGCTGCCAGCGCGCAAATCCTCGGCTGGAACAATCTCGGCATGCACTGCATGGACAGCGATTACTCGGTGTTCAGCATCCTGCCGCCCTACAACACCATCGAGTCGCAACTCATCGTCGCCGGCAAACTGGTGACCAACGGCAGCGGCTACACCGTCACCTATCAGGCGGTCGCCGACCCGGACGGCTCTTTCAATTCCACCGCGATGGGCAAGGGCAATTACTA
>CAYSDO010000159.1:0-8495 GCA_964429665.1 uncultured Bifidobacterium sp. | reverse complement strand
CCACCGCGCTCTACGGTGCGACGCTCGCGCCTGAAGGCGGACTTGCCGGTTGGTTCATGCCGGGCACGAACAACATGCCGCAAGGAATGTTGTTTGAAAACACCAATCATCCCGCCGCCGGGGTCAGCACGCCGGTCAACTGGTTTCGCGCCGAGGGTATTCCCATTTCACCGTTCGACGACGCGCATCAAAAGAATCCGTATCCGATGATGCGCCTCATTGCGAAGAACGGCGCGACGCCGATTGCAACAAACGACATCGTGCTGCCGGTTTCCGACGAAATGGATTGTCGCACGTGCCATGCTTCCGGCACGCAAACCTCGGCCCAGCCGGCGTCGGGTTGGGTGTGGAGCGGAAGTTCGGAGCGCGATTTCCGGTTGAACATTTTGCGGCTGCATGACGAACATCAGTTCAGCCAGCACCACGACGTTTACGTTTCGGCACTCGCAGCGCGCGGCTTCAATCCGCAGGGGCTCTATCGCGGTGTGGTCGCGGACGGCAAGCCGGTGTTGTGCGCGACGTGTCACGCGAGTGAAGCATTGGGCACGGGCAGTTATAGCAACATCCCGCCGCTCACGGCATCCGTTCACTCCAGGCACGCCACCGTGCTGGACCCGGAACTAAACCTGGTGCTCGACAACTCGGCGCATCGCGCCTCGTGCTATCGCTGCCATCCGGGTTCAACGACTAAATGTTTGCGCGGCGCGATGGGCGGCGCGATTGCAAAGGATGGTTCGCTGGAGATGCAATGCCAGAGCTGTCACGGCAACATGAGTGCGGTGGGTTCGAGCAGCCGCGTGGGTTGGTTTATGGAACCGAACTGCCAGAGCTGCCACACTGGCACGGCCACGAGCAACAATGGACAGATTCGTTACGCGTCGTGCTTTGAAACCAACGGCGCAGTGCGCGTGCCGGTGAATCAAACCTTCGCCACGCAACCCAACATTCCCGCAAACGGCATTTCGCTCTACCGTTTCTCAGCAGGTCACGGTGGTTTGCAATGTTCCGCGTGTCACGGCTCTACTCACGCCGAATTTCCAGCCACGCATCGCAACGACAACGTCCGCAACGAAAAGATTCAAGGTCACGCGGGCGTGATGGTAGAATGCACCTCGTGCCACACATCAATGTCAGTGAACTCGACCACGGCGATAGGCGGCCCGCACGGAATGCACCCGGTCGGTTCGAGTTGGGTGAATGGCCACCATGATTTCATCGGCAACGTGGCCGATTGCCAGGCCTGTCATGGCACGGATTATCGCGGCACGGCGTTGTCACGGATACAAGCTACCCGCGCCATTAACGTCAGCATGGACGGCACCGCGATCAGTTTCCCGACATTCAAAGGCGCAGAAGTCGGCTGTTACAACTGCCACAACGGACCCTTCCAGGACAGCGCCAACATCACGGATAATCCGGTCGCCGACGATCTCACGACAAACACGCTGAACAACGTGGCGTTGAATTTCATTTTGCCGGTCAGCGGGTCCGGCGCAGCAGCTCGCGTCATCTCGCAACCCGCGCACGGCTCGGTGGGTGTGACAAACAATGTGGCGACGTATTTCCCGGAGGCAGGCTTCGTGGGAGCGGACACGTTCACGTTCGCGGCGTGGAACGGATCAAAGAATTCCACACTCGCCACCGGGACCGTTGCGGTTGCACAAGGTTCATTCAGCGTTGTTACCAAAGCGTTCGTGCCGGCCAGCTATCCGGCGCAATGGGCTGTGCCGTTCACCGTCGTAGCGACGCCTGTGAACGTGAACGCCACGCCGACTTATGACTGGAATTTCGGCGATGGTTCGACTCATAACACAAATCAATACGCCATGCATCCTTACGATGCGCCCGGTATCTACAATTGGAGTCTAACCGCGTCTGTTCAAAACGGTGCGATCATTGCCACAACCAACATCACCGGCACAATTATCATTGGTGCTCCACTGTCCCTCGCAGCTACGGCGTCCGGCGGTTTCATTTCGCTTTCCTGGCCTCTTGTCACACCTGATGTCCTGGTCGAGGAATCGCCATCCGTCGGGTTGGACGCTCGCTGGATCGTCTCAACGAACGTCATCGTCAACGGAGGAGGCGCAAACTTTATGAACGCGCCAAACAGCGGCAATCATTTTTACCGTTTGCGAAAACTGTGAATCAAAAGTGTTGTTCCAATTTCGTTCCGTTTTTCGGGTTCGTGTCCAAGCCGTCCTCAGTTAATCTTCCGGACGCTCGCCGCCCGGTGCCATCTTCACCAGCCTGGGATCGAACTGGCCGAGCACTGTCACGAGATCGCGCTGTGCGGCCATGACCTTGCGAATGTTTTTGTAAGCCATTGGCACTTCATCAAGCCCGGCGCGGATGAGCGTCACGCCCTGCTGTTTGAGGAAACGGTTCACGTCCTTCCAATTGAACTTCTCGTTTGCGGCTTTGCGACTCATCGCGCGACCCGCGCCGTGCGAAGCCGAGTTCAACGACTCCGCGTTGCCCTTGCCGCTCACAACAAATCCCGGTGTCGCCATCGAACCGGGAATGATACCCAATACTCCCGCGCCTGCCGGCGTGGCGCCTTTACGGTGCACGATGTTCTCGCACTCCACACCATCAATGACGTGCTTCTCTTTCCAAGCGAAGTTGTGGTGGTTCTCCAGATCGAGCGTCACCTGCGCGCCGAGATTTTTTGCGATGTGTTTATGAATGCACGCGTGGTTCGCCGCCGCGTATTGGCCCATCAACTCCATCGCGTTCCAGTATTCCTGACCCTCATGCAAATCGAGCGAAAGCCACGCGAGTCGCTTCAACTCGCTCGGCAGATCGGGAAACTGGCTGAACGCAATCTTGCTGTAATGATCGCACACCGCCGCGCCCGTGCCGCGACTGCCGCTTTGCGATAGCAACGCGACGTATTGTCCGGGTGGCAGCGACGCCCCCGTCGCTGAAACTGGTTGCGACGAGGGCGTCGCAACTACTCCATGCACGGTAAAAAATCCCAAACTCCACAAAATGATTCCCGCTGTGGGAGGCGTGTGCGAGGTGTCAGGTGCGCGGAAGCGTCATCAAGCGTGATGTCGAGCGCGGTGGCAACGTTCGTGGCCATCTGGCAGAACGCGCCCTGCGGCGTGCGGATTTTGATCGCCTGCCAGTTGCGGTTCAGGACCAGCACAATCGTCTTGTTCAGTATGTCCGACATAAATTCGCAATGCGTGAAACGAGTCGCAGTAATTGCTGTTCACCTATCACGCACCACGAATCACATTCGAGGTATTTGTTCTTTATTGAAATGGGTAGAGATTGGTGGCCCTCTGCAAGGAGCGTCGCAGCGCGATGTCCCTATCCGCGAAATCGTCGTTGATCAGAGTTCTGTTTCCAACTCACTGACAATGGCGTCGATCGTTCCTGGCGAATGTCCCTCGAATCGGTTGCCGACCAGCAGCATTGCCTTGGATTTTCCTTTGGACTTCAAAACGCGTTTCGCCAAAGCGACAGCAGCGGCGCGGCCCTTCGGGTTTGGGTCCTGGATTTCGCTGTAAGGACTGAACTTCTTGACCGCTTCCTCAAATGTCCGCCCCTCACGAAGCAAAAAACGCGCAGCAAGCAAAGCAGGATTCGTCTCGCTCCCCGCCATTGCCATTTGTTCTGAAACTGACGGCACATCCGCCCATGCGTTGTAGATGTGCGTCGCGCCGTGGCGCGCGAGCACGGCGAAGTATTCAGGCCGCAACCACTGGCGGTTGCGCAGTTCCACACCATACGGCCAGCCGCGCGGGAGTTTTCCGAGAAAGGTGTCCAGCGCTTCGAGGAACGCCGCGCCGCGCTCGAACTCACCCGGACCAAAGCGCGAGAACTCGAACGTCAGCAGCCCCACCTTGTTGCGGATGGCTTCGCACGGCGCGAGAAAAGCATCAGCGAAGATATTCGCGTCGAGAAAGTGTGGGTTGATCCTGCCTGCCCGATGGCCGAAGCGTGCAAGGTGTGGAAACTGTTTGGATGTGATGTCGCTGCAAACCTTCAGTGCGAACTGGAAGTTGTCCGGGACCTGTGCGGCCAGTTCCTCCAATGCGGCGCGGTCGTAAAACTTGTAGTAGGTGGCATCCACGGAAACAGCGGGAAAGGTCTGTGCGAATTCCGCAAGGCAGTCGCGCTCGAAACGCACCTTGGAAAAGCGCCCGCGCCACACGTAGCGGTCTTGCTCGTAGATTTTGCCGAACCAGCCGGGATACTTCCACGATGATGTGCCGAGGAATATACCTTGCGCAGCAAGCGCACGGAGTTTGCCGGAAAGTTGGTCTCGGTCAAACAGCACGCAGCGAATTAAACAAAGTGCGACTCCGGCTCAATGATAAAGGTTGGCTGCCACTGCTGGTAACGCTCCAGCTACTCCTGTTTCAACGACAGTTGCCCACGGTTGGCCTTGTTCAGTTTTGTGAAAGAACCGGCTCAAATTGCGCAAAGCGCCAGGATTACCTGCGATTTTTCCCGCGATTTTTCTTGAATTATTTTTCCCGGTTACTAGGATAACATTTATATGAAATCCTTTCCCTCCGCTTTAGCTGCCGTGCTGTTTTCGTCGTCCGCTGCATTCGCGATTACAATCGACGGAGTAAAGGATGCCGGATACGGCGCCGCGCTTTCGGTCCAGACGGTTGAAACCGGGTTTGGCGACAACTTTAGCGAGTGGAACGCAGGCTATGGCAGAATTGAGTCCGGCCGGCTGTTCCTGATGCTGACCGGCAACCTTGAAGCCAATTTCAACAAGCTGGAAATATTCATTGATTCCAAAGCAGGCGGACAGAATGTCTTCACCAGTGCGGGGAACGATGGTACCGCCGCCATGAATGGTCTGGTTTTCGACGCGGGCTTCACTGCCGATTACCACTTGATCCTGCGTCGCGGTAACGGAAACACTTTTGACGTAGATTTTGCAAACCTTGGAGCCGCGACGGCTAGCAGCTACAACAACATTTTTGGCGGGTTGATGACCGGCACCGGCACCACCGGTACCGGTGTAAACGCGAATGGGATCGGTGTTGCCTATGACAACAGCAACGTGGCTGGCGTACTCGGTGGAACTGGAGCCGCCAATCAGGCGGCGGCTTTGGCCGTGCTTACTGGGTTGGAGTTGTCAATTGACTTGGCGGATCTCGGCGCGACTGGCGATATCCGTGTGATGGTGGGCCAAAACAACCAGGGCCATAATTATTGGTCGAACCAGTTTCTGGGCGGATTAGCCGCTCCGCAGGGCAATCTGGGCGGGGACGAGACGGGCGGATTCACAGGCGAAGGTGCCATTGATATGACTCATTTTGCGGGCGATCAGTTTTTTACTGTCGTGGTGCCGGAACCTTCCAGCCTCGCCTTGTTTGCCGTCGGCTCACTTGTTGTTATGGCTGGCATGCGTCGCCGTGGCGAAGAAGCCAGGAATTAGTCGTCCCTTTGTCGGATGCACCCGTCGCGCGCCCCCTCTTCACACCAAGATGCGGAGCCTTGGTTGATGGTTGGCAGATTCGCGATAAGCTGCCGATTCTGTCAGCCTTGAAACCCCGGTATGCGGTATCCACCTCCCCGAAGTGGACAGAATTTTTCACGGAACTCTGTCACATGTGTCATTTGTAAGCTCGCGGGCTTAGCCAATTGGTTACGGGAGATATGCGACTCAGACAGAGCCCGACTTTAGTCAATCACTCCGACATTCCAACGATCGGTTTCATGGTGCGGATTTGAGGAATACCGGCCATCAGCATTTGGAAGTGAACTGATGAAACACTACAACCGACAGCAGAGGTTTTCTCGAAAGCTTGCCTTGCGGTCATAAAATCGCCATAACCACAGCAAATTTGAACCATAGCCAAGCATGACAAATACCTCAGCACATCTGATCTCCCGAATTGCTGTTTGCAGTTGGTCACTGCAACCAACCAGCCCGCAGGATTTAATTGCCAAACTTCAAGCCACCGGCGTCCGCCGAGTTCAACTCGCGCTCGACCCTTTGCGAGAGTCGCCTGCGGTTTGGAAGTCAACGCAACGCATGTTTCAATCTGCCGGCATTGCGATTGTTTCCGGCATGTTCGGCTGCGTTGGCGAAGATTATTCCACGCTCGACACCATCCGCGCCACCGGCGGCATCGCCCCGGACGCGACGTGGCCGCAAAATTGGCAAAACATTCAGGCCACCGTCAAGCTGGCCAAATCGCTCGGGATGAAACTCGTCACCTTTCACGCCGGCTTTCTTCCCCACGATGATCAGGACCCAAACTTCGTAAAACTCAAACAACGCTTGAGCGAGGTGACGGAGCTTTTCGGCGCGCACGGCATCGCGCTGGGTTTGGAAACTGGACAGGAAACCGCCGACGCGCTACGCGCCTTTTTGCAGAAACTCGACCGCCCGAACCTCGGCGTGAATTTTGATCCGGCGAACATGCTGCTCTACGACAAGGGCAATCCCATTGACGCCTTGCGCACGCTCAGCCCGTGGATTCGTCAGGTCCACATCAAGGACGCCCTGCGCACAAAAGTCCCCGGCACGTGGGGCGAAGAGGTCGCCGCCGGCACCGGCGAAGTGGATTGGCCCGCGTTCTTTACGACACTCCAACAGGTCGGGTTCAAAGGCGACCTGTGCATCGAACGCGAAGCGGGTAGTCAACGTGTGGCCGATATCGGCGCCGCGCGGGCGATGGTGGAAACCATCCCAAACTGAGCCACACGCTTTTCCGGATTGGAATCTTAATTTTATGAACAACACAAATCCTCAAGCCACGGGCCGGCCCGTGAATGTCGCGATCGTGGGCCTCGGCTTCATGGGCCTTACGCACATCAAATCGTATCAACAACTCCCCGGCGCACGCATCGTCGCCGTGTGCGACGCCGTGCGCCTGCCCGTGAACGGCGTGCTGGCCGGCATCAACGGAAATATCACCGGCTCGGACGCAATTGATCTCGGCAAAAATATCCGGACGTATCAGAAGTTGGAGGATCTGCTCGCGGATGGCGAAGTGGAACTCGTGGACCTGTGCGTGCCCACGCCGCTGCATTTGCCGCAAACCATCGCCGCGCTGCAGGCGGGCAAACATGTTCTGTGCGAAAAGCCTCTGGCGCGCACGTCCGCCCTGTCCCGAGAAATCGTGAATGCCGCGAAATCGGCCAAAGGTTTCTTCATGCCGGCAATGTGCATGCGCTTCTGGCCGGGCTGGGCCTGGCTCAAGGAACTTGCGGAGCAGAACACTTACGGAAAAATTCTCACGGCCCGGTTCCGTCGTGTTTCCGCACCACCGGGCTGGAGCCGGGACAGCTACTTCAAAGGCGGCGACTCGGGCGGGGCGTTGCTCGATCTGCACATCCACGATACGGACTTTGTACAGTTCCTATTCGGTCGGCCCATCAGCGTCTTCTCCTCCGGGCAAAGCCGTTTCAGCGGGGCAATTGATCATGTCGTTACCCAATACAAGGTCGCCGGAGGTGCGACGGTTTATGCCGAGGGAAGCTGGCTGTTGACGAACGGCTTCAGCATGGCTTTCACCGTGGTCTTTGAACGCGCGACGATTGACTTCGAGAGCGCACGCGGTACCGACGCGCTGCAATTGATGGAAGAAGGCAAGCCGGCCCGCGTCATCAAACCCGAAGGTGTGGATGGCTACGTGGAAGAACTCCGCCATTTCATCACCGCCATTCAATCCGGCAAGCCACCCACGGTGGTAACGGCGGAGGATGGGTTGAGCGCAGTGGAAATCTGCGAAGCGGAGGAAAAGTCGGTTCAAACCGGCCTCGTGGTTGAACTCTAGAGCCTGTCATAAACTTTAGCCGGGTGGATTTTCCGAATGAAATGATGTAAGCATTATTCTCTGGATCCTTTGCGTTGAATATGTGAAAAGCGGGGGTGACGAAAGCACGATAGAATTATCCCAGCGATGTGAGCGACGAAGAATGGGCGTTCTGTTCGCCGTATCTGACCTTGATGAAGGAGAATGCTCCCCAACGCGAGCATTCTTTGAGCGAAGTGTTCAGCTTGATCACGCCCAGCGAGTGCGAACTGCTCACCGAGTTTCCCGTGGACCAGTAAAGGATGCCTGCATCAGCACCGCCGCGGCTCCAGTTGCCGGGCGTGCCAGTCTCTAGCGGTATGCCGGGCGTGCCGGCTTCGAAGGTTGAGTTGCCAGAAATAGCCGGCAGGTACATCCGCCCGCGCCGAAGCGGTGGCGAAACACATCGCGATGGCGATGAGGAAGAGTTTGGTCTTTATCGGTTGCATAGAATGTAATTGTTGTTTGATTTCTGGGAACTGCGAACTCGAATTTACCAGCTTCCTGAATCCGGGCCCGTCAGCTATTCTGCTGACAGACCGGAATCTGACGTAATCCGAGAATTCCAGTGAACAATCTGAACACGCTCGTCCTTGAACACCACATCGGAAACGCTTCTCCGCACGATTCTATCGAACACGCTACACGGCTTCTCGCAGGATTTAGTTCGCGGGCGACGATGGCCTGATCTTCAGCCAAGGTGACACCCAC
>CAYSDO010000158.1:291-9005 GCA_964429665.1 uncultured Bifidobacterium sp. | reverse complement strand
AAGGAGCATTTCGGCATCAACGAGCAGCAGGTTTTCGACAAGGCGTTGGAACTTTACGACAAGGCAATGAAGCTGTCGCCCGATGATTTTCTGCTCGCGACAGACGTGGCGAAAACCTATTACGGCATCCGCCCGCCCCGGACCGAAGCAGCACTGAACTCCTGGACGAATGCGTTCAAACTGGCGCGCGATGCCGAGGAACGTGAAGGCGTGCAGTTGCACCTGGCGCGGATCAAAATGCATGCGGACCGCTTTGCCGAGGCGAGCGCTCACCTCAGCGCGGTGACGAACAGTTCCTACATGGAATTGAAAACACGGCTGACCCGCGCGCTCAAGGATCTGGAATCTGCAAAGTCAGGAAACACCAATGCTGCACCAGTTGAAGCCAAAGCACCCGTGGAGAAGCCAAAAGAATCCGGCGGCGCGAAGTAATTCAGGCGTGCACCCATGCTTCAACAATACACCAGCAGCGACTGATTGATCGGCGCGACGCGGTTGTGGCTCAGAAGTTTTTGGATCGAGCCTTCGCACAGAGGCTGGCCTTCGGGAATGAGCAGCACTCCGTTGGGTGTGTAAATCCCTTTGGCGAGAACCATGCCCGGGGAAAGTTCTGCGAGCAAAACCTCACGTTCTTTGCGGGGCACGTCAGCTTTGGGCAATGCACGCATGAACGCCCGGACCGCTTCGGGATCAAATGCCGTTCCACTGTCCAGTTTGATGGATTCGATGGCATTGGCCTCGTTGTGCGGCGATTCTGCATAAGCCACAGCCACTGCCAGCAACCGCGCGAGCCAGGGAATTTCTTCACCGGCAAGTCCGTCTGGAAAGCCCGTGCCATCGAAACGTTCATGGTGCGCGCGGATGATCGTGCCCACATCCGCAAGGTGGTGACCGAACTTGACGAGATCCTGGCCGAGAACCGGATGGCTGCGAAGAATGGAAAGTTCATCCTCCTTCAAATTCTCCCGATCTTGCTCCCACTTTTGAATGATCTGCCTGTGAATGCCGACGAGCCCGATGTCGTGCAACCACGCGCTGACTTCGAGCACCTGGCGCTTTTCCGGCGTAAGGCGCAACGTGTCAGCCATGGCTTTGCAGACTTCATGGACGCGTCGGGCCTGATTGCCAAGAGCGGGATGAAATGTCTGAAGCACATGCAAACCGAGCTGGACGGAGTGCTGGATGTTCTCAGCGAGCGAGGCGTTCTGCGCGGAGAGCAGTTCATTTTGCTCGGCCACGCGTGAGATCTGGTGTTCCAGCGATTGATTGAGTTCCTTCAACCGCTGATTCATTACTGCCGACTCGTTCTGGAGATCGGCGTTGCGGACGATGAGTTCGTAGCGCTGGACGGCGTTTTTGACGGTTGCCAGCAATTCTTCGCGCAGCCACGGCTTGACGATGAAACGGTAAATCTCGCCACGATTTATGGCGTCAATGACGGTGTCAAGGCTGAGAACCGCCGTGATGAGAATGCGGGTGGCGTTTGACTGGATTTCCTTGGCCTGCGACAGAAATTCGAGGCCGGTCACGCCGGGCATCTGGTTGTCTGAAATGATGACGGAGAACTGCTGCTTCTGAAGCTCGTCAAGAGCGATGAATGAATTCGACGCGGTGACCACTTGGTATCCCTCGCGGGACAGCACTTCCCGCAGACCAGCCAGAACGATCTGCTCGTCGTCAATGACAAGGATACGATGCAGGGGTTGGTTTGAGTTTTTGAAAAATGAGGTCATGAAAGCATCAGCCCATCGGGCCGAGCGGCGAATTTTCCTTCATTTACCCGTGCAGGCAACGACACCGCCTTAGGCAACGACAAAATCGGCCCACACAAACTGGCGCTTTTAAGTTGAGCAGCTCTTTTCACGGATTACGTCTGGACAAATTGAGAACAGCAAATGAGATGCCGGTCGGGGTAAAACGATTGAATGGGCTGTGTTTCTGAACAAACGTGCGGAACAGGGATCAAATCCTGCATCCAGCGCCAAGACGGGCTGTCTGAAAACTTGACCTCGTTGGAGTGTTCTGCGGCAGTGCCATGGCTTTGTACTCGGCCAGACTCGCCCAGAAATGTTGTTGAGATGGCCTTCGCCCGGACCCGGCTTTGGGATTCTCACCGGGTTTCGCCGGTGGCGTTACCGGACTACGGTTCGGCCAGAAACAATCATGGACTTGCTGGAATACTGGAGATTGCGGGAACGTCCGTTTGAACCGACGTGGGACACGCGCTTCTTTTTTCAAGGCCGCGCGCACGACGAAGCGCTGAACCGCCTGAGCTTCGTAGTAGGCGAGCAGACGATGTTGCTGGGAATGTTGACCGGCGAGATCGGTTGCGGGAAAACCCTCACGCGCGCCGTGTTTTCGCGCCAATTGGCACGAAGCCATTTCCACGTGATCACCCATGAAAACTCTGCGTTTAGTTTCAATGACCTTCTAGGGTTGACGCTGCGCGCTTTGTTGGAGGAAGGAACCCCGCTCGCGCGAACCAAGGCCGCGCGTTGGATGCAATTCGAACACACTCTGACACGTCTTGCTGCGGAGAACCGCCATCTGGTGCTTATCTTCGACGAGGCCCAGGAAATGTCTGCCTCCACGCTTAATGAACTCAAACTGCTCACCAACCTTAACGGCGACGGACGCAGCTTTCTCACATTGATTCTTGTCGGTCAACCCGAGTTGCGGGAGAGAATCGCCCTTTGTCCTGCGGTAAACCAGCGCGTGAGCCTGCGTTTTCATCTCGACGCGTTGTCGCTTGAGGATTCCGCCAATTATTTCAGCCACCGGTTGTTTGCGGCGGGCCATGCCACGGGCGACCTGTTTGACCCAAATGCAGTCGAACGCGCGTTCGAAGCAACCCAAGGGGTGCCGCGCGCATTGAACCGTCTCGGCAAACTCGCGCTTGAGTTTGCGTGGCTACATGAGTATCCAAGAGTCACGTATGCGGCCGTGGATGCAGTGGCGCGCGACCTGGATCGTCATCAGACCCTGTTGATCGCATGAACGGCAATTCCGGAGAACTCAGCCTGAGCGCAGTGCGCGCCAAACGCGCCAGTGTCACGTCGCGCCCTGCGCACGAACAATCTTCACTGCCACCGCTCGAATACGATTTCACATCCTCCCCTGATTCTTCCACGCAATCCCGGAGCACGTCGCCCAACCCAGGGCGCGCACCCCGATTCGATCCCTGGCGCATGGCCGCAGCATTGAAAGCGCATTCGCAGTTCATCTGGAGCGTGGGGGGAGCGACCGCGGTGTTGGCCGCAATCGTTGTGTTTCTGATTTCAGATTATCGCGTTCGAATGACGCTCATCGCGCGCGAGGCGGGTGCATCGCTAAGTTCAGCCGCAGAAACCGAGGCGTATCGTCCTCACCCATTCAACGCACAGACGCTGGTGAATCTCATGTCCTCGACGGAACTGCTCCGGCGCGTGGCAGCGAAATCATCCGAGTCTGAAGACTCATTGCTAGGCCGGGTTTCCGTGGAGTTGGTGCCGAATACGGACATTGTGGGCCTGAAGGTTTCCGGCAAATCAAAGAAACCGCTCGTGGCACTGGCGAATTTGTTTGGAGATGAAGCCGTGGCGCTCGGACGCGAGTTGCAGTCGTCCGAATCGGCACAGATGGAAAAATTCTGCCGGGAAAAACTCGTGGCTCTGGATCAACAGCTCGCCCAGGCCAACGGCGAATTGATTCGTTTTCAAAATGCTGCAAACCTCGCCGACCCTGAAGCGGAGCGTCAAGGTTATGTGAAACAGTTGACTGATATGCTGGCGCGAAGCGACAACGCCCGGATTGAAGCCGAGTTGCTCGATCTCCAGGTCAACGCGCTCCAGACCGAGTTGCTGCAACGCAATCCGGTTTCCGAAAAACTCGAAGGTGCGCGAAACAAGCTCACCGATCTGACCGGGCGATATACCGAAATACACCCGACTGTTCAAAGCCAGCGCAAGTTTATTGCTGAACTGGAGAAGCAGGCCGCCAATGCGAGTGAAACTGCTTTGTCCTCCGCGAAGTACAGTGACAACCCACAAGTGGCTTCGCTCTACGTCCGCTACATGGATTTGCAGACACGCAAGATGACGGTACAACGAGAGATGACGGAACTCGCCAAATTGAAAGAGTCCTTGCAGAAAAAAGTAACCGGCCTTTCCGAAAACGGCCTGCGCTATGCAAATCTCAAAGCGCAGGTTGACGGCCTTCAAAAGAGCCGCGCGTTGCTCGCCAACCGTCAGCGCGAGGCGCAACTCTATCAGGAACACGCGCAAGGTTATTATCGTGTTTTCGCCCCGGCCAAATTGCAGGACGTGGACAGCGCCACGCGTTGGTTCAATGCATTTCTGGGTGCGCTCGCTGGAATGTTGATTGGCCTGGGCGGTGCGGCACTCGTCGTCGTTGGACAGGAAGTCACCGGCGGCAAACTCAAGACGGCGGCCGATGTGAAACGCGTCACCGGCTTGCCGGTGCTTGCCGCGCTGGGCGATCTCGAAAAAATGTCACCTGAGGAAAAAGACGCCTGGGCATTCCGCACATGGACGGCAATTTCCGGCCAGCTCAATCCATCACCGAATCATGGTCTCGTATGCGGGTTCATCTCCGCCGGTGCCAATGAGGGCCGCTCGACGTGGATTCGTTTGCTTGCGGATGCAGCCAAGAAGCGTGGCTTGCAGGTCATGACGATCGCCGCAGGAACAACCGCGACGGCAACAACAACCGACCCTTCCGGTAATACGGCAGGAACAGACACCTCAACCACCGCTTCGTCCAAACCGGAATCGCTTTCCGACATCCCCCTTCCCCTCGCCGCGCGGGATTCACAGCACTCGGAGTTATCATTACCCGGCGCGGTATGGAATCTGGCACGTCGAAAAGAATGGCAAAACACACTGGCGCACTTGCGGCAGATGGATAATCTCGTCGTGTTGATCGAACTCCCGCCCGCATCGTTGCCCGAATCTGTACTGATGGCGGAAAGTCTGCCGCAGATAATCTGGCTGGCAGACAGCGGAAAATCATCCGCGCGGGAAACGCGGCAGCAGTTGGAGACGTTGCGCCACGGTCGTTGCCGCCTTGCGGGTGCAGTTTTGAATCACGAACCGAAACCGATGTTTGAACTATGAAGAAACGAATCCTCAAACCCTTCGCGCTCGCAGTACTGCTGCTCGGACTGGCAGCGCTGCCCTCGTTCGCAGAGGATGCCGCCGCGCCAAATGCCCCGGCAGACAATTCCGCGCGGGCGATCAACACCAACATGTCACTTACGGCAAATTCGCCCTCCATGCGGGCACAGTGGCAAAAGAAACTTACGCTCGGACCGGGCGACCTTTTGAACTTCGCGCTGTTTGACCAGCCTGAGTTGTCGCGCAGGGACGTGCCGATCGGCCCCGACGGCCGCGTGACGTTTCTCCAGGCGGAGGACGTGATGGCGACAGGGTTGACGATTGATGAATTGCGCTCGAAATTTGACGACGCGCTCGGCAAGTATTACCGCAATGCGCGCACGATCATTACGCCGTCCGCCTACCGGAGTAAAAAGTTTTTCCTCCTCGGCTCGGTTGTAACCAAGGGCGTGTTCCCGCTGGATCGTCCGACGACCATGATTCAGGCAATTGCAGGTGCAGGTGGCTTGGAAACGGGTTTGTTCGAGCAGAACACGGTCGAGCTGGCTGATCTTTCGCACAGTTTTATCATTCGCCAGAGCAAACGTCTGCCCGTGGATTTTGAAAAGCTGTTCCAGCAGGGTGATCTCACCCAGAACATCGCCCTGGAACCGGACGATTACATTTATTTTGCATCAGCCTCGGCAAACGAAATCTTCGTGGTTGGCGCCGTCAACGGCCCGGGCCTGATGAATTACACGCCGAACGCCTCAGTGATGGCGGCCATCACGGCGCGTGGTGGTTTCGCGGACAAGGCGTATCAAAGCAAGGTGCTGGTAATTCGTGGATCGTTGAACAAACCCGAAACGTTCGTTGTAAACACCAAGGCCATACTCAGTGCCGAGTCGCCCGATTTCAAACTTCAACCAAAAGACATCGTTTACGTGGCGCGTCGCCCGTGGGCTCGCGCGGAGGAGATTCTTGACGCAGGTGCGACGGCATTTATCCAAGCGGCCTTGGTCACATGGACGGGACAAAAAGTCGGCCCAATCATTTCAACTCCCATTTTCTAACGAACATGAAAGCCATCCAATTATTTAGCTGCTTGACTGTCAGCCTGCTCGCGTTGACCGGGTGCCAGTCCAACGGGGCCAAGGCCACCCGATTTGACGCGCGCTCCACCGGACAAACATTTTCCGGGGACAAGGTGGAACGAAAAACAGATCCTGCCTTGCTGAAAGCGCCCGGGGATTTGTTCACGCTTGGGCCGGGTGATTCCGTCGAAGTGGAACTCGTCGGTACAAAGGATTCGCGCAACACGGTGGTGGTAGGGCCGGACGGGAAGATTTATTTCAACCTGCTGCCCGGCGTGGATGTTTGGGGACTGACGATTGCGAAAACAAAGGCACTTCTGGAAAAAGAGCTGGAAAAGTTCATGAGCATGCCGCAGGTGTCCATCACGCTCCACGGCGTCAACAGCAAACAAATCTGGATTCTTGGCAAGGTTGCGCGACCTGGCGTTTATCCGACCACGGGACCGGTGACATTACTCGAAGCGATGGCACTCGCAGGTGGAACGGCGAAATCCGCATCCTCGCTGACGACGGTGGATTTGGCGGATCTGCACCACGCGTTTGTGATGCGCCGTGGATTGCCCTTGCCGGTGGATTTCCATCGCCTGCTCGTCGACGGCGACATGTCCCAGAATATCTACCTCCAACCGGATGATTTCGTTTATGTGCCATCTGGAGCGGCGAGGGAAATCTACGTGTTCGGTGCGGTCAGATCGCCACGCGCCGTGCCGCTGGGCGACCAGACCACGCTGTTGTCAGCCATCTCAGCAGCGAACGGGCCGATCAAGGACGCCTATGTCTCGCACATTGCCATTGTGCGCGGTTCGCTGACCACGCCACAGATTGCGGTGGTGGACTACAAAGCCATCATCAGCGGCCAGGCCTCAGACGTGAAGCTCGAACCGCATGACATCGTTTATGTGCCATTCACTCCTTACCGGCTGCTCACGCGCTACCTTGACACGATCCTGAGCACGTTTGTCAACACAGTAGCTGCAAATGAAGGCGTGAACGCTTCAGGAGGTGGTCGCGTGGGTGTAAGCGTACCCGTCAATGGCCCTCCAGCGCCGTGACGACTTGATGGAAATAGCGTGGAGACCCGGCGACTGAGTTCTGTCTGCGTGAATTCGGGTTGTGCTGAACCATCTGAAATGTTGGGGCGGTTTGCGTGACGGGAGTTTTGTTGGAAGGAAGAGTGGGAACAAAGAGTTGATAAATTATTGTCTGTCCACTTGACGGGGAAAATTTGCGCCAGCATATTGCCCCGAGTTCCCAGATATTTTATACACGAGACGTAATCTTTTTTAGTATGCGTAACAACAAGGATCGCCGGCCCTCCGTGCTCGCCGCAGAGCGTGTCTCCACCCAAACCCACCCCAAGCAAACGCCCCAGACTTGTTCAAATGCGAGACCTATGCCGCACCTAAGGCTCAGGTTGAAGATCAACGGTATGTCTCCCGCGGGCACACGGTCAATGCCCACCTGCGTCGAACCGCTCACGCGGATCAGTGCCGCTGAGATTTCCGCCAAGGTGAAGGAACTCGTCCACTTGTCCCAGGATCAAGGCTACCTGACTTACCATGACGTCAACGAAATCCTGCCCGACAATGTGATTTCGCCGGAAGACCTGGACGATATCCTTCAAAAGCTGCGGAGTTTGGACATTGAAATCGTGGATCAGTCGGAACTTGATCGCGTCCGGCGACCCGATCCAGACGAGGACGAGGACAAGATGCGCCTCGAAGGACTCGACGACCCTGTGCGCATGTATCTCAAGCAGATGGGCCAGGTGGCTTTGCTCACACGCGAGCAGGAGGTCGAGATTTCCAAACGCATTGAAACCGCCGAGCATACGGTCACCTCCATCATCTACAGTCTCGGTTTCGCCGCCAAGGAGCACATTGCCCTGGCAGAGAAACTCCTTTGCGAACCGCCCAAGGAACGATTCGACCGGGTGATCGTGGACAAGAAGGTTGAGCAGCGGGAAAACCACACCCGAACGATTCACCGCCTGGTCCGCCAGGTGCGCATAACTGACGCTCAGGCGGACAAGCATTTTGGTGAAATCATTGCGATTCGAAACAAGCCGCGGCGCAAGCGCCTGCTCGCTGCCTTCAACAAGCTTGATCAGAAACTGCAATCTCTTTTCCCGAAATTCGGCTACAAACAGAAGGTTGTTGAGGAAATGATGCTGGTGGCAGGCAACATCCAGGAACGCATTCAATCCTCCCAGCGCGCCTTGCGTGATGCGCGATGCCAACCCAAGTCCTCCCAGCGCGCCGAGTTGATCGAGTCGGAGAAGTTGAAGATTCGTGCGCTGGAGGAATTCATCCGGATGCCCGCGTCTAGTTACCTGATTGCCTACGGTGAATTACAGAAGGCCAGTAATCAGGCCAACAAGGCCAAGACCTCCTCCAGCCCGACTCCGGTGAGCGGGTTGACGGGCAGGACGGGCACGATCGTGCCCTTGGCCAGCGCGCTGGCCCGGTTCGTCTGGAAGTACTCGTCTGACAGCTCCTCGGTCTCGAGGTACTCGAGGAGCACGGCC
>CAYSDO010000158.1:0-281 GCA_964429665.1 uncultured Bifidobacterium sp. | reverse complement strand
ACGCGTCCATGACCCTGTCGTAGAGGGCCTTCTTCCACTCGCTCGACTGCGCGGGCTCCAGACGCGAGAAGCCCTTGCCCGTGTGGTCCGGCGTGAAGAGCGGCACGCACTCCTCACCGATGCGCTGTTGCAGTTCCGCCAGGAGCTTCGGAAAGTCGGCGTTCTCCGCGTCCAGGTGCGTCACGACGATCGCGCGCGGGCGGCCGAGCTCCTTGGCCCGCTCCAGGTCGTTCCGCAGGTTGTAGGAAACGGCGCTCGCGCCGCTGGCCACGCCCACCACC
>CAYSDO010000157.1:0-9020 GCA_964429665.1 uncultured Bifidobacterium sp. | reverse complement strand
TACTATTCGGGCGGATTGGCGTTGGACCATGACAACCCTTCGGTGGTTTACCTTTCTCGCCCCGTGGATGCTGTACGGGAGATTGAACGTTGGACGACTGCGGACGGCGGCGAGACATGGAAGTCGAAAGCGGTGACGAGCGGCTCAAAACACGACAACATCCGACCTGTGGTGGTGCGTGAACACTCTGGCAGCGGTCCCACCGTTCTTTGGGAATCACTGAGCGGCCATTACGTTCACTACACAGATTACCGCGCGTCCATCAAAATGGATCGTCCAGGCATGCGCCCCTGAACCCACTTCAGACTATCGGTCCCGGGAGGATGATTTCTTGTATTGTTCGAGCCAAGCCTGCGCCCGCCGTTTCCCCTCCGCGATTTGTTCCCGCGTCATCTCACTTTCCTGTCGAGCAAGGTTTTGCCTAATGCCCTCGTTCCCCTGCGCGCCCGCCAGGAGAAACCACTTGTACGCCTCCACCGCATCCTTCGTCACGCCTCGGCCCGTGGCGTAACATAAGCCCAGACTGTTTTGAGCCGCGTCGTCATTCTGCTCGGCGGCCTGGCGAAACCATTTCACCGCTTCGACCAAGTCCTTCTCCACACCTGAGCCGTCGCGATAACAGACGCCCAAGTTGTATTGCGCCCCGGCGTCATTCTGCCTCGCGGCCTTGCTCCACCACTTCACTGCTTCGCTAACATCCATGGTCACGCCCTGGCCCTTGGCGTAGCAGAGGCCCAGATTGTTTTGAGCCTCGGCGTCATCCTGCTCGGCGGCTTGGCGAAACCACTTTGCTGCAGCCACGTAATTCGTCGGCACGCCCCGGCCTGTGGTGTAGTGGTTGCCAAGAGCGTACTGAGCTTTGACATCATTCCGTTCGGCGGCTTTGCGATACCACTTCACTGCTTCCACCTGATCCTTTTCCACGCCTTCGCCCTCTGCGTAGCAGAAGCCCAGATTGTATTGGGCTTCGGGGTAATTCTGTTCGGCAGCTTTGCGATACCATTTCACAGCCTCCACTGCATCCTTCACTACGCCTTGCCCTTTGTCGTAGCAAACACCCAGGTTGTGTTGAGCCAGAACAAAGTTATGGTCGGCAGCTTTGCGAATCCACTTAACCGCCTCAACATCATTCTGCGCCACGCCTTGGCCTTCGTGGTAAAAGACACCCAAGTTGTATTGAGCCTCCGGGAGATTCTGCTCGGCGGCCTTGCGAAACCACTTTACCGCCTCCACGTAATTCGTCGCCATGCCGAACTTGCCCAAGGAGAATGCCGCACCCAATTCGAACTGGGATTGGGCATCGCCGGCTTCCGCTTTGGCGCGGAGTTGCGCTCGCGCCTGGTGATCCGCGTCGCTTGAATATGCGTTCAGTAGCTGCCCAGCCAACACCAGGCCTAGGCCAACATTCAGTACCAATCTCTTGAGGTTCATAATCATTTCCTGTTCGCTTCTACCAACCGTGAGCTTCCGCAACGATTTGCTCGTCACGCGTACATCAATGGCGCTCCGCAACCGGTCAAAGGCTACAGTTTCTTCTCCGGATGACCTTCAGCCCACTTAACCGTGCTCAGCGTGGCACGTACTGCTTCAATTCAAAGGGCGCAAACAACCCATAACCCACCGTGGAGTAATTTGTCCCCGCTGGCGGACCTAGGTTTGGTCCAACATGAAACGCGCTTGGCCAGGCGGCGCCGAGTGCCGGTTTGCCGTGGTGCGGTCCAAGGGTGTTCTTCAATGTGCCGATGACAGTGACCTCAATGTTGTTCGCGCCGCGTTTGATGTTCTTGGTCACGTCGCACTCCCACGGCGGCGCGTCGATGTAGCCTGCGGGTTTGCCGTTCACGGAAACTTTCGCGACACTGCCAAGCCACTTGGGAAGCGCGACAACGTATTTGCCGTTTGGTTTCGCAATGTCAAAACTTTGGCGGTAGGCGACACCCGCGCTGTAGAAAGGATGTCCTTGTTCCTTCCAACTGCCCAGCTCGATGGGTTTGTCAGCTTCGACGCTAAACCCTTTTTCAACGGACTTGAGCGTGAAATCACCAAGGAGGTAAGCAGGTTCGAGTTCGTGGTAGATTGTGAACGGCGCGGCCTTGATGGTCACAATGTTTTCGCCAGTGTGTGCCACAGACGCGATGGAGATTCTGCCAAACGCCTTATCCAGCCACCAACTGCCAGGCTTGGACTCCACGGGCTGTCCGTTGCAAGTGATCGTGTACAGGTCAGGACGCTCGATCACGATGACGAGGTTTTTTGGAACGGTGCCCGCGATTTTGAACTTGTAACTGGCGGTGAAACCGCTGTCCGGCGCGAACTTCTTCGAGATCAACTCGTCCTTGAATTGAACGGCGCTGTCCCATGGATTACGAGGCAGGCCATTCTGTTTGAACGCGAATTGACCGGCTGGATAGAAATAAGACCCGGTCTTCGTCTCGCCGCCGGCGGTGATGTCCACATAGTCGAGCGTGAGGACGTTGGGTTCGATGCGCCGTGCCAATGTCGGACCTGTTGACGGCAACACCGCTACGCTTTCAGCAAGGGCAGGGGATGCTGGTTTGCCCACCTTGTCGGACATGAAGAGCAACAAACTGCCCGAGGGGGGGAGCTTGAAGGTGGCTGTCATTCCGGAAGCAGTCTGCCCGAATGAATAGGGAGTAACTTTTCCAGTGTAGGGATCCAATTGCTCAATCCCTTTCAGCGTGGATGAAATCTCACCCGCTGAAGGCGACTCGATGCTGGTGTTGACGAGGAAAAGCAGCTGACCGTCGGCAAGCTGGCGGCGCATGTGGAAGAGAATGCCGCGATCATCCGTCGCCCGACGAATCTGAAATTCGTCATTTCGATTCCACTGGCTCAGAACGGAAACAGCGTCTTCAACTTTTGCCGTCAACCAACTTGGTTCGTTGACGGCTTCCTGCACCCGCGATGATTTGCTGCCGTTCAGCCGCGAAGGTGCGTCACCAAAGCACACGACTTTGCCGCCCGCTTCTAGTAGTTGCTCGCCAAGGTCGGCGACTCGTGATTCGAGATTCTCAGTGTGAGGTGGCAGGACAACCACGTCGTAGCTGCGCTGGCCAATCCGAAGCTGTCGACCCGAAACCGAGCCGTGTCTTGCGATCACATCTTCGCAGCCGAGGTCGTATTCGATCTGCGCGGCTTCGAGCGACATGAGCAGTTTGAAAAACGAATCGCCGATCTCTTTCAGCTCGGCTTCGTTCCCCTGGTACATCCACGCGGTGGTTGTCGGTTCGAGCACGAGAATGCGGTTGATCTGATCCCCCTGGGTGAGTGCTGCGGAAAGACGCGCCAGATACTGGGCAGAGACGTGGTAGGCATCCCACCAAGGCTCGTGATACGAGAAGGACTGCGGGTGATCGCGTTTGCGTGCACCGCGGATGGTGATGTAGTCAACGTGCTGGTTGAGCGTGTTGACACCGAGCACCTCCAGCCAGTCGCCAATGCGTTTCATGTCTTCAAATCGCAAATCCCAGCCCCCTGCGCCATAAATCTCAACGAGCGTGCGGCGTCCGAACTGGTTTGCGAGGCTGGAGATCTCGCGGCAGGAACGCACATTTCCAAACTGGGCGTGCGTGTTTTCCTCATATCGGTTCATGAGGATGTCAATGCCGGGCCGCTGTTGCCATGCCGACATTGCCATGTTGTCAGGTACCCCAGCGCAACGTGGCCACTCGTGTTCCCAGTAGTGGCCTGTAAATTCGAGGTTGTTCTTCGCGCAATAATCGAAATACGGTTTGGCCCAACGTTCAATGAAAAGATCAAGTTGTGTCTGGTAATAGTCATGACGGACTTTTTTCCAATCGCCTACCTCGGCGGCGATGCTTGGAAGGCTGTCAATCAAGTCATAGCTCCAACGCTTCTTGAACTGTTCAGGCATGTCCTGCGTCCAAGGCAGTCCGCCTGCCGGACGCAGTTCAGGTTCGTCTGTGAATGATCCTGGTATGCGTTTGCCGAATTCCTTGCCGAAGTGTTTGCGGTAGGCTTCAAGTGTGACTTCAAGGAACTTTTCCGTCACTCCTGGATATAACAGGTCTACGTAGCACCGATCCGCATTCCAAGGAGAGTTCTTGGCCCGCTGAATGGAAGCGGTGAGATAATTCCCTTCGCCGGGTGATTCTCCGGCCTTCAACTTCGAAGTAATGTTCTCAGCGGAACCATTCTTGAGATGAAAGGCCGCAAGTAGATTGGTGTCCCACACCGGCGGTATTTGAGTTTCAGACAACTTCAACCCGCGCCCGCGCGACTCGGGCATCAGTTCCGGCACCCAGCCGCCCGCGAAGCCCGAGGGATAGGAATTCTCATCATAGATCCAGACGTTCATGTCGAGCTTTTCAGCTTCTTTGAGTGCGACGCTCCAAAGGTGAAACCACTGTTCGGAAAGGTAGGGCGTCATCAAGCCGGGACGCGGATGCACCCAGACCTGTTTTACCTTCTGCTTGGCGAGATCACGCAACGTTGAACGAATCTGAGCGTCGGTCAGCATGTCGTTCCAAACCCAAAGTGGTCCGGTGCTGTATTCGCGGGGCGGATCGGCAAATATCCTTTTGACATGCACCGAATCGGGTGGGGACGCAGCGCGCACTGTAAGGATTGCTGCCACGAATGTGGCTGCGAGGATTACAAGTCGTCTTTCCCAGTTCATACTCAAGTCATCTTTCCTTTGGAAGTTCCCGGGCTTGTCAATTACGGCAATAGCACAAGGATTGCGCCGACCGTGAACGGGGCCGGGTTGCCCTTCGAATCAACTTTGCGCACTTTCAAAGCTGCTTGTCCAGAGTTGCGTTCGGAATGTAGCGCTGCTTTTACTTGGCATTCCAAACTCACATTCAGCCGCAACAGGTGAAAGAACGAAGTGGTTGTGCCGGGACAGCAGTTGGGCGATTACATTTACTCGTTGGTGTGGTTTTGTGTGATGGTCAGCAGAGTGTGAGGCGCATCGTCAAAGTTATGAGGACAATTCTCATTTGTGAAATATTGCCTGAAAAGTCATTACAAAAGCTGGTTGAATAATGTTTGACTTGCCTGGAGGATTGCGGGTTAATCGCTTTTTCCAATTCGCTTGAGTTGGGAAACTGATACACCAAATCCAAACCACCAAACCAAATACCAATTATGACTAAAAATCTGACCGGCAGAAATCATGGACGGGGGCGGTTATCGGCGCTCGTCCCGATTGCACTGAGCAGCTTGATTGCCTGTTCAGCACAGGCGCAGAGCATCCAATGGGGTCTGACGCTTGCCAACATCAACAATCCAATCACTCCGATTGTTGTGACGAATGGCGACGGCTCACTAACCATCACCGCGGGAGGGGGAGATACCTATGACAGCCCCGATTCCTTCACGTACGCCTACCAACAAGTCACTGGCGATTTTGATGTTTGCGTGCAGGTGAGGAGTCTGGACGCAACTGATCCTGCGGGCCAGGATTCCCCGAAAGGCGCACTCATGGCAAGAGCCAGCTTGTCGCCTGACAGTCCGAACGTCCAGATCAGCGCTCTGCCATTGTCTCCATCCGGCCGCAACGGAGAACTCGAAAGCATCGGTCGCTGGATCGCCGGCCAGGGTGGACAAGATTTTCACGGGACAGGCGATAAATACGGCGGCGACACTTTGAATCCCGGCGCTTGTACATATCCGAATCTTTGGTTGCGCATACGTCGCCAAGGTGATCGGTTTATCACTTACTACTCCAACACCAACACCGTCCAGGGTACAAACGGGTGGAACATTCTCACCACACTTCCGACGGGTCCAAACTTTCCACAAACCCTTTACGTTGGATTGGCTACTGTGGCTCACAGCAGTTCAACCGACGCGAATGACCCAAAACGTGTCACCGTCAACTATGCCAACTATGGCAACACACCTGTGCCCCCCAGCATTCCGACTTCTGGTGGTGTCGCGGTTCCTGCTTTGAACCGTCCCGGTGGCCTGCCCAAGTACGGTGTCGTGGGTGTCAATTGGAATGTCAGCCTCCCTGCTGACGGACTTGGCTACCCTGGGGATGTGCTTCAATCCGCGCAAGGAGCAGCAAGCCAGATCATTTGGAATAGCGGCGGTTTCGGCAGCGTTTCGCGCGATGCCATTGTTTCGATAGACAGTCAGTCTCCGTCAGGTTTCTCGGTTGCCCGGTATCAGTGTGGTGCGTTGGATTTCCTCATTAGTCCCCGCGATCCAGCGCTTGCTCAGGAGAATCTTGGTCCGTATTCAAATCCAAATCGTAAACGTTTTGCACAGGGAGACATTACAACGCCTGCTGCGCAAGCTTACTTCCCAACTCCGGAGGAAGGATTCGTGATCAGTACCGTCCGGAAAAATGGTCAAGGCTGGAATGACACCTCCCCATCCTTTCATGCCGCGACATACATTCAATTGGACGGCGCGGCCACCGGACGTGGTTACTCGCCAAATAGTGGAAATTTTGAAGGTGGCCATTTTTACACCCGCACCACAAAACTCGTTACCGGATCACCTACCGATCCAAGCAGCGACCTGGGCAATTTGCAACGATGTGCTGTCAACCTGTCGATCGCGTACTTCCCCTATCAGCAAGGCTGGAAGGCTGGCTATTTCGACAGCAGCCAGAAGGCCAGTGGTGGCTTGGGACTTCCGCCCGGCGATCCCGCCTTCAAAAACCCATACGGTGGCTCCTTGCTGGGTGATGGGTATGCGACATTCAGCGGCGCTGCGGTAAGTGGTCTTGCTGAAGCCAACTATTACCGACCGTCCCAACAGTTGCTCACGTGGCAGGAGAACTTTCCGGGCAGCCCCGACTTTTCGGGTCTGGCCTTGTTGACTCTTCCCGGAGTCAACGCCGCCAACGACGGCATGCTTTTTACCGTGTCGAATGAGGAAGGAGGCAGTCTCCGTGGTCACTATGTCAACAATGCCCCACGTGCTGATGGTTCGGGTTGGGACGTTGCGATCCGGGGAATCGAGGAAAGCAAGTCTGATCCAACCAGCTATGTTACGGACGGGTCGTCCAGCTTCTCCTTCCTTTACGTCCCCTTTAGTTCTGCAAAATTGGTGGGAGGACGGATTCAAGGCAGCAACGGTTCAACGATCCACGGCGCCGGCACATTTACGCTTACACGGCTCTCAACAGGACGTTATGCGCTTACCATTCCGGGTAAAACTGGATCGGACGGCATGTTGGTCCTTCAAAACTCCGGCTACCTGGCAAGCCAGCCCACCGTTGTTGACACATGCTTCCTGTCCTATGAATACGGCGGCACCAATTCTCCCTCCAACGCATTCATCATCGAGGCCCGGGCGATTGACCCTGCGGCCAACGCCGGGCAGGGGGCTGCTGTACTTCGTGATGCGAACTTCAACTTCGTTTGGGTGGACTTTCAAAATCCACTGGAGCCGCCCGGGTTCACGCATCCAGTACTTAGCATCAGCCGGTCAGGAGGGGCTGTGAATGTTTCATGGATCAACGGAGATGGATTTACTCTCCAACAAACCAGCAGTCTCTCCGGCACGCCGGTTTGGACGGACCTTGGAACACAAAACCCGCAAACGATTCCGGCTACATCGGCTGGAAAATTCTTCCGCTTGATTAAGCGTTAACCGTTTCCCAGCCGGGATGCGTCTGCCGTGTGCGGCGCATCCCGGCCTTTAACATTGCGGCCCAGGCTGTTTGTGTGACGGCCAATTTATGAATAAAGCGCAAAGCCTTCTCGACATTTTCAACACCCAGTCGATTCAGATTTCCCTGCCGCTGTTCGTTGCAAACCTCCTGCTGTCCGCCTTGCTTGCGTGGATTCTGGGCAGGGTTTACGTGAGATTTGGGACAACGCTCTCCAATCGGGAGCAGTTTGGTCGTAACTTCCTGCTCGTCACGATGACCACCATGTTGATCATCACCATTGTGAAGTCGTCACTGGCGCTTTCGCTTGGACTGGTTGGAGCTCTTTCGATCATTCGTTTTCGGGCCGCCATCAAGGAGCCGGAGGAACTCAGTTACTTGTTCCTCGCAATATCAGTGGGCTTGGGATTTGGCGCGGAGCAAACTGTCATTACCACCTTGGCCTTCTTCGTTATGCTGGCGATCTTGACCGGGCGACATTGGCTGCGTCGTCGTGAGGAACGACCCAATCTTTACTTCACGATCACCTGTCCGGCATCCACTCAAGCCGGGTTGCCGCAGATTCTGGCGACGCTCAAGACCCATGCAACGGCTTCCGGACTCAAGAGGTTTGACCAAACCCCGGAATTGTTGGAGGCATCCTTTCAGGTCCAGTTTGAAAGCGTTGCCAGACTGGATGCGTGCTCCAAGGAACTCTGCAGCCTCGGTGAAGGAATTCGGATCAGCTATCTGGAGCAAAACAACCTCGGCCTCTGATTTTCATCTGAATATGAGCGGCGTTCCGGACACCCACCGTTACGAGCGCAAGTTTGCCATTGCGGGAGCTTCTCTCGTCGAGCTTGAACATTACGTGCGTCATCATTCGGCACTATTTGTTCAGGAGTACGCACCCAGGATCGTCAACAACATCTACCTCGATTCATCCGATCTGCGGAACTACCGCCAGAATGTGGACGGGCATGGCCACAGGGCAAAACTCCGCGCGCGATGGTACGGCAAACTGTTCGGCAATGTGCCGTCAGCGGTTCTCGAACAAAAGCGCAAAGCTGGACACTTGGGAACGAAGCTCTCAGCGCGACTTGCACCGTTTGAATTCAACCAGGGCATTTCCACTTGTGAAGTGATTGACTGGCTTAAGCGAAGCTCACTTCCGCCCAACCTGCTTCACGAAGTGCGATACTCCGAACCGACTCTCGTGAATCGTTATCGCCGCCAGTATTTTCGATCGCGTGACCGAAAAGTGCGACTGACAATTGATTCTGAGCTGGAGTTCTTTCGGTTCCGTCGCCACGCGAATTCCTTTTTGGCAAAGGTCTCTGCTCAGAGCCTTGTTGTTCTGGAGCTGAAGTACTCGGATGCTGTGAACGAGGCCGCAACTTCCATGGCGGGCGACCTTCCGTTCCGAATG
>CAYSDO010000156.1:0-9071 GCA_964429665.1 uncultured Bifidobacterium sp. | reverse complement strand
GGAAAACTTGGAAGCAACCGCAAAGGAATTCGCAGCGCTGCCGGGTAAAATCATCCCCATCGCCTGCCACGTCGGACGGAAGGATCAGATTGAAAACCTGGTGAAGGAAACCGAAGCCCGGTTTGGCCCGGTGGATATTCTCGTCAACAACAGCGCGACCAACATCGGCCAGGGACCTGCGCTCAACACCGACGAGGACATGCTGGACAAGATGATCGAGGTCAACATCAAGTCCGCCTTCCGGCTGGTCAAACTCATCGTTCCAAAAATGATTGAGCGAAAACGCGGCGGGACGATCATCAACATCGCATCCATCGCAGGTCTCCGACCTCAACCCGGCGGACTGCTCTACAGCTTTACCAAAGCCGGCCTGCTGATGTTGACACGCAGTTGGGCACAGGAATTCGGCCCGCACAATATCCGCGTCAACGCCATCGCTCCCGGCCTGATCCAGACCGACTTCAGCGAGTTCCTCTGGAAGGACGACAAACGACGCGGCCAATACGAACATTCCACTCCGCTCGGTCGTATTGGTCAGGTGGAAGAAGTGGCTGGGATGGCGCTCTATCTTGCTTCGGATGAGTCCTCGTTTGTTACCGGTCAGGTGCTCGCCGTGGACGGTGGTTTTACGGCGTTGTAGTTAGAAAGCCGCATCTCAGCTTCGTGCCAATTGCCTATAGGAGAATCCCAGAGGGATTCCAGCATTCAGCCCAGCGGTTGCGAGGAACGAGCTACCCTGGGTGACATGGTGGAGGCGAATCAACCCCAACGGGGTTGAAGCAGTCGTGACTGCGGTGATGCAATCCCGTTGGAATTAATTCCACCAGCCATTCCTCATCGGCAATCCGCAGCTTGCAATAAACTGAGATGCGCCGCTGTGTAAGATTCTTTACAGAATCCTCTTGGCCGTTGGCTCCTATTGCAGTAGCATGAGTTCAAACTAACACCAACCATTGGAGATTCCATGAAACTCCTTCTCTCTGTCGTCACAGTCTGTCTGCTCGTCACAAATCTTTGTTTTGGACAAACCTGTGCCCCTGCCCCTTCTGGCTTGGTTGGTTGGTGGCGGGCGGAGGGGAACACGTTCGATTTGCAGAGCGGCAATTCCGGCACTCTGATGGGCAATACGACTTTTGGGACAGGCCGGGTGGGGCAGGCTTTCCTGTTTGACGGAAGTGGCGATGGCGTGGCTTTAGGTAATCCTTCGAATCTTCAAATGCAGAACTTCACGATTGAGGCGTGGATTAGAAGATCCAGCACGTCGCAAGCCTCGCTTGACCCATACGATAGCGGTGCCATTTTCCATTACGCTTACGGCGGTTACGGCTTTGGTATAAACAACAGTGGCCAACTGTGGTTAGGCAAGGTCGGCATCAATGCGGTCTTTTCGTCGCTGAAGATCACAGACACAACCAACTTTCATCACGCAGTGGTGACGAAGTTGGGGAGCACGGTCATTTTTTATCTGGATGGTGTCGCGGAAACAGCAGCTCCATACAACATCACTTTCGATTTCACCGGACCTGTAGCCATAGGCGCTCGCGGTGGCGATATGGTGGGCAGTTTGCTGGGATTGGTTGACGAGGTGAGTGTGTACAACCGCGTGCTCTCGAACAACGAAATCCAAGCCATCTACATAGCAGGCAGCGCGGGCAAGTGCCCGGTTTCACCGCCCATCATACCTACCAATGGCCTCATCGCGTATTATCCGTTCAACGGGAACGCCGATGATGAGAGCGGAAATGCGAATCATGGAACCGTCAACGGAGCGATACTGACTTCTGACCGTTTCGGCAATCCCAACAGCGCCTACAACTTCAACGGGGTGAACTCCGAGGTGCTCATCCCGGATACGCTGTTCGGTCCGACCATTGCCGCTTTCAGTATTTCCCTGTGGGTGTCAACCGACAATGGGCCGTACCCTGATCCTTCCAATCCTTCAAGCTGGATGAACATCTTTGAGAAAAGCTCTGTAACGGGTGAGGTGTCCTTTACCGTCCGGCAAGGCAGCATCTATTTCAGTCCCGACCTTGCCACCTCCCGCATCGCGTATGAGATCAGCACGCCATTAAGGCAAAATGCGCTCATCCATCTGGTTGGCGTTTACCAAAAAGGCCAGAGCATTTCCCTCTATACCAATGGCGTTCTGGCAGCAACCAGTACTCCCCCAAACGAGAACCTGTTCGTCTTGAGTTTTCCTCTCCAGTCGGCAATTGGCACCTACCACTACACTTTCAGTCCCTATGCCCAGTTTCGTGGAGGGATTGATGACGTGTTGGTTTACAACCGCGCTCTTTCAGGCGTTGAAATCCAGCAACTCTACAACCGCGACAGCGGTTTATCTCCGCAAATCACCCAGCAGCCACATGGCACGGTTGGTTATTGGGGAGGCAACGCGCTGTTTGGCGTCGGCGTGAATGGCACTGCGCCGCTCTCCTATCAGTGGTACAAAGAAAGTTTCCCGATATCATGGGGAACAAATTCCACGCTTACGCTGACGAACATTGACTTCACCGATGCCGGCAATTATTCCGTCACGATCACAAATGCGTACGGTTCGACGAACAGCACACAGGCGCTTTTGGTGGTGAACCCCTCCGGCGTGCGGCTCGGAATCCACCCCTTCCTGAGTATTACCGGCACGGTGGGCAAGGCTTTCGGTATCCAATCTACCACTGAGATTTCCCAGACGAATTCATGGACCACCTTGACCAACTTCACGCTCACATCACCAGTTCAAGAGTGGATTGATCAAACCGTGGATGTCACGATATCTCCCAGGCGCTTTTATCGCGTCGTCCCACTTCCGAATCAATGACGAGGAGTGCGGACCGCAAAAGATCTTCCAGACTAGAGCTTCCAGCCCTTGCGATACACCCGGCGTATGAACTTGTCTGCCTCTGGCGCGTTCGTGGCTTTTAGCTTCTTCGCATCCCAGATCAATTTCTTCCCAACGCGATAGGCCACGTTGCCCAGGTGATTCGCCTCCGTCAGCCAGCCGGAGTATTCGAAATTCGCGCTGGTGGTTTTGCCGCTGCGACACGCAGCCAGCCATTCCTCGTGATGACCGCTGACACGCGGGATGGTTGGAGCAGGCCGCTGAAAGCCGGCAAACTCTTTTTCGGGCAGCAGAGTGTGTTTGAAGTAGTCCGACAGGATCATTCCCTTGCTGCCGATGAACAGGCAGCCGCTGTCCCACTGCGGAATGCCGCCACTCTTCCAGAGTTCCGGTTTGTTCTCGCCCTGATGCCAGGTGAGCTTCACGGGCGGCATGTCGCCACGCGCACCGTATTCGTACGTCGCGGTCATCGAAGCTGGCGCAATTTCCGGGTGCGCAGGCGGGCCACTTGCTTCAATTGTAAGTGGGGACTGGAGTTTGAGCGCCCAGAACGGCAGATCGTTCCAATGGCTGCCGAGATCGCTCATTGTGCCGTTGCCGAAATCCCACCAGCGATACCATTTTGGCCCCGGAAAATAGACGTTGTTGAACGGGCGGAACGGAGCCGGGCCGAGCCACAGTTCCCAATCCAAACCTGCCGGCACGGGCTGCGTCTCCTCCGGGCGTTCGGTGACCCAGACGATATCGTTGTGCTTCTTGGCGTCCGCCTCGCTCTGCCAGCCCCACGCGCGGCCCACCCACACATGCGCCTCGCGCACCGGACCGATGATGCCGCTTTGCACGAGTTCCACCACCTGCCGGTAATTCTCCGTGGCGTGAATCTGGATGCCCATCTGCGTGGCCACCTTCGCTTTCGCCGCCGCTTCGCGAATCTTTCGCGCCTCCCAGATGTTATGGGTCAGTGGCTTCTCGCAATAAACGTGCTTGCCATGCTTGAGCGCAAGCATCGTGGCAAAAGCGTGCGTGTGTTCACACGTGCTCACAACCACTGCGTCGAACTCTTTGGCGTGATCGAAGACCTGCCGAAAGTCCGCGAACTTGCGCGCCTGCGGAAATTTCGCTGCGGCGGTATCCAGGTTCTTCTGGTTCACGTCACACAGAGCGACGATGTTCTCGGAGGAAACCGATTCAAGATTGCTGGCGCCGCGGCTGC
Organism: uncultured Bifidobacterium sp.; assembly: GCA_964429665.1. Lineage (GTDB taxonomy): Bacteria > Verrucomicrobiota > Verrucomicrobiia > Limisphaerales > JADLHS01 > JADLHS01. The sequence goes on along the minus strand of CAYSDO010000156.1, from coordinate 5,019 downwards.
CCGTTCCGATGACCGCGATGTTGAGTTTGTTGTTCAGGTTCTGACCGCGCAGAAACGCGGGCGCAATCCCGACCGTGACGGCGGTTGCAAGTAGTTTGCTCGTGAACTGGCGGCGGGAGAGAGGGAGCGATTTCATAATTTGAATGGGCTTTGCTTTGCCCGGGAGCGTGGAGATTTCTTAGGATTGATTCAAGCGGGAAACAGTAGGCGGGAAGCCAAACGGTGCACCCATCGAACCTAGAGTATTCATTGATTGGAACTGAGCAGCTCCAAAAGCAGACCAAGTGTTTAAAGATTGGCAATGCGTGTCGTCAACATGGAACAAAGAAGTTCCGGACGAGGCTGAAACATATCACGAAGGAGTTATCGCACTCACGGTTTGGTTGCCGGCAGAACCTGAGCTGTCAGCGACGACTGCGTATTACCGGTGTGATACACGCGCTGGGTCGCTTTCTTGAAATCCTCCGGTTTCGCCGTGGCGATGTTCACAAAGGTCTGCGGGTTGCGGTCCACCAGCGGGAACCACGAGCTTTGCACATGCACCATCACCCGGTGTCCCCGTCGGAATGTGTGGCAGACATCGGGCATGGTGAATTCGATCTTTGTCACCTTTCCCGGCGACAGTGCCTCGGGCTTTTCAAAGCTGTTGCGGAAGCGCGCGCGCATCACATCACCACGCACCAGTTGCTGGTAACCGCCCATCACGACGTAGGCGGGATTTGGATCGGGATTCGGGAAGTCGGAATCGTAAACATCAATCAGCTTCACCACCCAGTCCGCGTCCGTGCCCGTGCTGGAAACATGCAGCGTCGCCTTGAGCGGGCCGGCAAACGTCAGGTCTTCCTCAAGAGGTTCGGTTTCGTACACGAGCACGTCGGGCCGCGACGCAGCGAATCGCTGGTCGTGCACCGGATAACCGCGCGGATAACCAGTGGTCACCTCCAGCGTGAACGGCACGGGCCTGGCAGGATCGCTCACGTATTCATCAAACGTCGCCGCGCCATCCGCGGGTTGGGCAAAACCAAGTTTGCCGACGGGATGAAAGAAGAGTGTTTGCTCGCGTGCCGTGCGAGGTGGCCACACATCGAACTTACGCCATTGATTCAGGCCCGTTTGAAAAACGTACGCTTCAGGCAATGGATTGTTGGTATCGCCCTTCAGGTTTTGACGGAAGAATGGGAGTTCAATCTTCTCGCGATAGAACTCTGCCGTCTTGGCGTGAAAGTTTACGTTGCCCAGCTTGTCGCCGTCCTTGCGTCCCCAGTCGCCGTGCGCCCACGGCCCCATGACCAGCAGGTTCGTGATGCCAGGATTCTGTCGCTCCGTGGAGCGATACGTTTCCAACGCGCCAAACAGGTCTTCGCCATCAAACCATCCACCCACGGTCATGACCGCACAGTGAACATTCTTCAAATGCGGACGGATATTTCGCGCCTGCCAGAAGGCATCGTAGTTCGGGTGTGCGAGAAACTCTGTCCATGCCGGGATGGCGCTCTTGAAATGCACCGAGTCCGAATTCCCAAGCGTCCCCATGCGCAGGAAAAAGTCGTATCCGTCGGGATTGTTGAAGATAAAATGCCGACCGCCATCGCGCAACGGATCGTCTGATTTCTGCTCGAACCAGTAGAAGAAACCGAAGTTTTGGGAGAGGAAGAATGCGCCGTTGTGGCGAAGATCATCGCCCATGAACCAGTCGGAAATGGGCGCCTGCGGCGAGGCCGCCTTGAGCGCTGGATGCGAATCAATCATGCCCATCGAAGTATAGAAGCCGGGATAGGAGATGCCGAACATGCCAACCTTGCCACTGTTGTTGGGCGCATTCTTGACGAGCCAGTCAATCGTGTCCCAGGCGTCGGAGCTTTCGTCCGCGTCCTTTGGTCCCTTCTTTGGATTGAACGGCCGCACATGGACATACTCTCCCTCGGACGCATACCGACCGCGCACGTCCTGAGCAACGAGGATGAACTTGTCCTTGGCAAGCGCCTCGAAGGAGCCGCTGGGATCGTTGTAATTGTCCGTGCCGTACGGCTTCAACGCATACGGTGTGCGAGTGAGCACGATCGGCCAGGTTTGAGAGTCGTCCTTGGGCACATAGACACGGGTGAAAAGCCGCACCCCGTCGCGCATCGGAATACGATGCTCATACTTGGTGTAATGTTCGGCAAGCCACGCGGCGGTGGAGTCGGCTGTCTTGTCATCTGCTGCCGCAAGGCGGTTCGCAGCAAAGGCTGCAAGCAGGATCAAACTGCAAACAAAGCGCGGAGCGAATTTCATCGCGGCATTGTTCGCAAGCCATCACCGCTGACAAGGCAAAACTCGATTCCCATCACACACCGGGAAGAGTTTTGTGTTCAATAAAAGCGACAGGCTTGTTAGCCTTCGTGCGTGATGAGTAATCCGATCGAAGCCAACCCCGGGGCAACAACAGCACCTGCGCCGTCTGATTTTATCCGCGACATCGTCGCGCAACACGTCGCCGAACGGAAATATCCGCGCATCCACACGCGGTTTCCGCCCGAGCCGAACGGCTACCTCCACATCGGGCACGCCAAGAGCATCTGCCTCAACTTTGGCATCGCCCGCGAATTCGGCGGCTCGTGCAACCTCCGCATGGATGACACCAATCCGGCGAAGGAAGACATCGAATACGTCGAAAGCATCCAAGCTGATGTGAACTGGCTTATCGGCGGCTGGGCAGAAAAGGAACTCGGCCTCACGCCCGCCAAAACGCCGTTTTACGCAAGCGATTACTTCGATCAGATTTACGAGTTCGCACTTACGCTCATCAAAAAGGGCAAAGCCTTCGTCTGCGACATGACACCTGACCAGACAGACGAGTATCGCCGCCTCGGCAAACCGTCGCCATTCCGCAATCGCAGTGTGGACGAAAACCTCGACCTGTTCACGCGCATGAAGAACGGCGAGTTCCCCGATGGCGCGAAAGTTCTGCGCGCGAAAATCATTGTGGACGCGCCCAACATCTGGCTGCGCGACCCCCTGCTCTATCGGATCAAGCACACCGACCATCATCACACCGGCAGCAAGTGGTGCATCTATCCGATGTATGATTTCGCGCATTGCCTGAGCGATTACATTGAAGGCATCACGCACAGCATCTGCACGCTGGAGTTCGAGGTGCATCGCCCGCTCTACGATTGGATTTTGGAGAACCTCGACCTGCCGCGCGCGTTGCCGAAGCAATATGAGTTCGCCCGGCTCAGTCTCGGCTACACTGTCATGAGCAAACGCAAGCTCATGCAACTCGTGCAGGAAAAACTTGTCACCGGCTGGGACGACCCGCGCATGCCCACCATTTCCGGCATCCGCCGCCGCGGCGTCACGCCCGAGGCGTTGCGCAACTTCGCCTACAACATTGGCATCACGAAATACAACGGCATCACCGATGTCAGCGTGTTGGAATTCGCCATCCGCGAAGACCTGAACAAACGCGCGCTCCGCCGTCTTGCCGTGTTGCGCCCGATCAAAGTGGTCATCACGAACTTCCCCGAGGGCAAAGTCGAAGAGTTGGAAGCCACCAACAACCCCGAGGATGAAACCACCGGTAAACGTAAAGTCCCGTTCAGCCGCGAACTCTACATCGAACGCGACGACTTCGCCGAAGTGCCGCCGCCGAAATTCTTCCGCCTCAAACCCGGCGGCGAAGTGCGGTTAAAATACGCCTTCATCATCAAGTGCGACGAAGTCGTCAAAGACGCGAGCGGCAATATCACGGAACTCCGCTGCACCGCCGATCTCGATAGCAAGATGGGCGGCGCGACCGCGGCCCGCAAAGTCAAAGGCACGATCCATTGGGTCAGCGCCCCGCACGCCGTGGACGCTGAAGTGCGCCTCTACGACCGGCTCTTCACCGAAGCCGAGCCCGAGAAGGATGGTCGCGATTTCAAATGCGTGCTGAACCCCAAGAGCCTCGAAGTCATCACAGCCAAGTGTGAACCGAGCCTGAAAGACGCGATACCGAGCGAGCGGTATCAGTTTGAGCGTACCGCCTATTTCGCCCTCGATCTGGATTCCCAGCCGGGCAAGTTGGTGTTCAATCGCACCATCACGTTGAAGGATGCATGGGCGAAGGAATCCCAAAAGAAATAAGCGCCTCGCGTGGGGCGAGGCGCGGGAACAACCCTCTGGAAATTGCCTACGGTTGAAAGGCGAAGTCTTTTCGATCCTGTGCGTCCACAGCCCACATGTTTTCCGGCCAGACTTCCTTCCCGTATTTGAGCAGGCGCACGCTTCCGTCCGCAAAGGCATAATTTGAACTGCCGGCTTTGCTCACGGTTCCTGCCTGTTGCGCCGAGTGACAACCGCGCTCGATCTGATCGGCGTCATTGCCAACGCCCTCCAACAGGTCCATGAAGTAATGCGGGGAAATTTGGAGACCGCCTTTTTGCAGATTCTTTTTCTCGCCAAAAAGCACCGTATCTGTTGCGATGCGGATGGCACTCTCCTTTATGGACATTCCATTAAAGGCGTTCGCATCAGAAATGCCTGTGATCCTCCGGAAGTAGTCATTCCACCCGTTGATCATGTAACTCCGCGGGGAACGGTCTGCCGGGGTGGGTGAACTCGTGTCAGTCATCGGCGTGCCGCGCTTCGCGTCCGTGGGGCAGACAAGCAGATCAAGGTTCTTGTAGTACTCCTGCAATTTGGTCGGCCACCGGTAACTGTTGGTCCGGGGAGGCAACTGATCGCTGAAGTCATCCGAATAAAGTTTTATCGAAAGCGAAAGCTGCCGGAGATTGTTCGCGCATTTGATGCGGAGCGCTGTTTCCTTGGCCCGGGAGAGCGCGGGCAACAACATGCTGGCCAGGATGGCAATGATTGCAATGACCACGAGCAGTTCGATGAGCGTAAAACCCCTTCGTCGGCTGGGTCGGGATTGCAACCGTTCGGCAGCGTTTGTTACAGATGTCATTTCAAATTCTCGAGTCATGCAATTTTCAGTGTTTTACAAACCAGTCTGATCGAATAATAATCAACCCGTCGCGTCAAGACCATCACTAT
>CAYSDO010000155.1:0-9078 GCA_964429665.1 uncultured Bifidobacterium sp. | reverse complement strand
TAGTCCGCAGTAAAGATAAAAGCATCGATTACGTACCACACGAGATTGACAACAATTCTGGCATTGGTACGCAGGTCGTGGTCGGCGACATCAACGGTGACAAGCTTCCAGATGTGGTTGTGGGCAACAAAAAGGGCGCGTTCGTTCACCTTCAGTCAAAGAAGAAATAGGCGGTCCATATGGGCTCTTATCGGCTCAAAACGCTGAAATCCAGATTTTTTTAACAGACGATTAACTCCCTCAACGGAGCTTTTGGCATTAATTTTTTCGGCAGCAGTTTTTAGTTGTGTTGTTAATATGTTGTTAACAAATAACCATTGTCGGTGCGAGAAACTATGGTTGAATGAGAAAGAATATTTACAGGCAATTGGGTTGCGATGCGAGCAAATGTAACCGAATTGCAACGGGTAGTTGAAAGTATTTTCAAATAATCAGAAGCATATGACACAAATAAGTAACGTACGTAGGTTCAAACTTGGTCGCGGAGTAGCTCTCACTGTAGCCGTATTATCTCTGGCGAACAGCGATGTTGCAAATGCTCAAATTGCTACGTTGAGTGATCAGAATTCCGTGGCCCGAGTCGATCTCGGTAGTTCAGCTGGTATGTTTAGTTGGCAGGTGGAAGGCGTGAACCAATTGAACCAGCAGTGGTTTTGGCTTGGAGTCGGGAATAGTGCCGAAGTGCCTATTAACACCATTAGTGCCCCAACATTTTCCCAATCAAGCGCTCGAAGTCTCACTACGTTTTATGCAAATGCATTGTACTCCGTTCAAATTGATTATCTCTTGACTGGTGGAAGTTTGGGAAGTGGTGTTGCTGATATCGGTGAAGCTATTCGCATCAAGAATACCTCTGGAGCATCGCTGGACTTTCACTTCTTTCAGTATTCAGACTTTGATCTTGGCGGTCCGGGAAATGATGTCATTCAACTTGGCAAGAATCTACAAGGGAAATTCAATGAGGCAGCCCAAAGTGATGGGTTGGTAGGTCTTACTGAGACCGTAGTTACGCCGGGTGCAAATCATGGAGAAGCGGCCTTTTTCAATTCAACTTTGGTGAAACTCAATGATGGTGTAGCAAGCGTATTGAACGACAACTTAAACCCTGTTGGGCCCGGTGATGTGACTTGGGCTTTTCAATGGGACTTTACTGTTGCTTCTGGCGGATCGTTTCTAATCAGCAAGGACAAATACCTTCAGATTCAAAACGTGCCTGAGCCGTCTTCAATGCTTTTGGCACTTCTTGGAGGAATATTTATTCGACGTTTTTCCAAGCGGGCTTAGTTGTCTCCGAGCAAAATCAATTCCGACAAAAATCACCGCCATGAGCGGTGATTTTTGCTTTTGTTTGCTCCTCCTAATAGGTAAAGATTTATTGATGGAAAATTCAGTTTCTAGAACAAAGGTGTTGTTCGTGTGTAACCAGAACAAGGTGCGAAGTCTGACTGCGGAACACTTATACCGTGCCAGACCAGATCTGGAAGTTCGGTCAGCAGGAACAGCCAGCTTTGCGAAAACACAGCTTTCGAGGGAATTGCTGAATTGGTCAGAAGTGATATTCGTGTTTGAAAAGGATCAAATTACAGCGATGACCGAACGCTTTGAAGATATTGTTGAAAAAAAGAGAATCATCTGTCTGGGTTTGCCGGACAAGTTTGAATACAAGAGTCCAAGTTTGGTCGTTAAGCTCGTATCCAAGCTCGACCCATACTTGGGAAGGCCGGACAGCCCGCCGAAGTACGCAAAAAAGGCAATGCGTGCAAAGAATCCAACCGATGGAGCAGTGACAAAGGCCATGCCCTCCAAATCGTTTGCAAGGAAACTTTTGAGTGTGGTTGGGTTGTCTCGGAGGCGTGGATAGTTTCTTAAAAACCTCCAACCTGGAACTACATACCTCCAAGTTTTTATCCCATCACACAGCGAATTATGCCCACCGTCTTCATCAAGACCTATGGTTGCCAGATGAACGAGCGAGACAGCGAGGCCGTTGCCGCACAACTGGTGGCTAAAGGGTATTCCCTCGTAAAATCAGAGCATGTTGCCGACATCGTTTTGTTGAACACGTGCAGCGTGAGGGACAACGCGGAGCAGACGGCCTTGGGGAAAATGTCCGCCATGATTGGCCTGGGGAGGAAGAATCGTCCTGACCAGATTTTTGGCTTCCTCGGTTGCATGGCTCAAAGCCGCGGACAAGAGTTGATAGATCGCCTTCCGGATGTTGATCTGGTCGTGGGCACGCAAAAATTCCATCGAGTTGCCGATTACCTTGATGATTTGCTTGAAAGTGGGCGGAAAAAGATTGTTGATACGGATGCTGAGTCTGGCAGTGAAAGTACGATACGTGAACATCTTGGCGGTGGTGGCAGCCAATCCTCGGTTACAGCCTTTGTAAGCATCATGCAGGGTTGCAACCAATACTGCACGTTCTGCATCGTTCCATATACGAGAGGGGAGGAGAGAAGCCGTCCCATTCCAGAAATTGTCAGCGAATGTCAACAGTTGGTCTCTCGTGGCGTAAAGGAAATCACACTCCTTGGCCAGATTGTCACGAGCTATGGAAAGCGTGAAATCGCAAAGCACGAGAGCAAAACAGCCTTTGTTCAACTCATCGAAGCTGTTCACGACATTGATGGATTGGAACGGATACGTTTCACATCCCCCCATCCAAAGGGATATGGTGACGATCTTGTGGAGGCATACGCCCGCCTCCCAAAGCTCGCTTCCCATGCGCATTTGCCGGTGCAAAGCGGAAGCGATCGCGTGCTCAAGCTCATGCACCGTGGCTACGATCGGCAACGGTATCTGGAACTCATTCAAAAACTTCGCTTGGCAAGTCCCGGAATAGGCATTACGAGCGATATTATCGTGGGGTTTCCTGGTGAAACTGAAGAGGACTTCGCACAGACACTCTCACTTTGCCGTGAAGTGGAGTTTGATAATGCATTTTTGTTCAAGTACTCGCCCCGGCGGGATACCCCAGCCGCATCCATGCCCGGGCAATTACCCGAATCGCTTATCGAGGAGCGGCACGCGCGATTGTTGGAACTCGTCAACGAAATCGGTGCGCGGAAATATGACGCATTCATCGGGAAACAGGCGCGGATTCTTGTGGAAGGACCAAGCAAGAAAAACTCGGCCCGTGTGATGGGCCGCACAACCTGTAACAAGATCGTTTTGTTCGAGGGATCAGAACGACACAAGGGGCAGGTAATGGATGTGCGTGTCACACGCGTCGGTTCGTTCACGCTTTACGGCGACCCCGCGATTGTTAATCTGTAGTCCAATGAAGCTTTCGCTGCTTTCAATTCTGATTGGTTTGGGTATGGCTGTGCCGCAGGCCTACGGCCTGGCGAAACCGTCTGCCTTTGTAGCAGCCGCCCGGAAATTCCCACGTCACATTCCTACAGGAGTTTTCCTGATGCTAATCGGAACGGCGTGGTTTGTTTGGAACGTGAAGATAGAGCCGATTGCGGATTTTGAAGCGATCAAAAAGTATATGATGGTGGGATTTGCTGTAATCGGTTTGGCGGCGTGCGTGGTGGTTCAGGATTTTCTAGCAGTCCGTGGGTTGGCCGTCCTGCTGCTGCTGCTCGCCAAACTCATGGTGGACACAGGACGCCCGCACATCGGCGAAACACCTTGGGTCTATTTGATCCAGGTGCTGGCTTATGTTTTCGTTGTCGCCGGAATCTGGCTGACCATCGCTCCCTGGAGACTGCGTGATTTGTTAAATTGGGCTACGGCCAATGAAAAACGCGTGAAGACCGGCAGTGCAATCCGTCTGGCTTTTGCGCTTCTGCTGGTCGTTCTTGGCTTGACGTCATTCCGGGCCATGTGAGCCCGCAATCTCGCTATCATTCGCATGAGCAAGGCGAAAATCTTGGTCATTCGTGGCGGAGCAATTGGCGACTTTATCCTCACGCTTCCAGCCATCGCGGCACTCCGGCAACAGTTTCCTCACACACACATCGAAATTCTGGGCTACCAGAAAATTGCCTCGCTAGCTCTCCAATCCAGCCTTGTGGATCAGGTAAAGCACATTGAGGCACGCGCGCTTGCCGGATTTTTTGCCAGTCGCGGTGAGCTTTGCGAAGACATGCGTGATTACTTTTCAGAGTTCAGCATCATCATTTCCTATCTCTACGATCCTGATGAAATCTTCCGGGCCAATATCGCGCGCTGCTCTCCCGCTCAATTCATTCAGGGGCCGCACCGTCCGAATGAGAACGAAAAAATTCACGCAACGAATGTTTTCCTGAAACCACTCGAACGGCTCGCAATTTTCGATGCTGATCATGTGCCCGATCTTCGAATCAAGAGCGATATTGCCAGATCGCCCGATACCGTCGCTCTTCATCCTGGAAGTGGGAGTGAATCCAAGAACTGGCCGGAAAACAAATGGAGTGAGTTTCTCGCTATCCTGGCACGTACGACCAGTTTGAAATTCTTGCTGGTTGGTGGCGAAGTGGAAGGCGCACGTCTGAACCGTCTCGCATCAGGGTTGCAGGTCGGGCGATTCAAACTTGCTGATAACCTCCCGCTTCCAGAACTGGCAACACGTCTCCAAGGGTGCGCTGCATTCGTTGGCCATGACTCAGGTATCACTCATCTCGCGGCCGCGCTTAATTTGCCATGCATTGCAATATGGGCGCACACGGAACGATCCGTCTGGAGACCCCTGGGCAGACGCATTACAATTTTGCACGACCCTGCGGGGATTCAGACCCTCGCCGCGAATCGGGTGGCTGACGAATTGCTAAGAATGCTCGCGGCCACGACTACGGCTTTGCGCCAATCTCCTTGAGGAATGGTTCAATGGATCGTGGGCGACCAAGAAATTTCTCGATGCTCACATTGACGTCGCGCGAATTGCCCTGGGAATAAATTTCATCCCTCATTCTTCGTCCGGTTGCCTCGTCAAAAAAGCCGCCGGGCGATTGTTCGAACACTGTTGCCATGTCCGCTGCAATCGCATCTGCCCACGCGTAACCGTAGTAACCCGCGTCGTAGCCTGTGATGTGTCCGAAGTAAGTGATAAACGCTGCGCCCTCAGGTAGAGGAAGAAACGTGTCGCTCAATATCCGATGGGCAAGTGGCAGGGCTTCAGATGTATTCTTGTCGTTGATCTGGGTGTGGAGAGCCAGATCCATCAAGCCGAAGGAAAGCTGGCGACGGTAATGGCAACCGTATGTTGCAAACTTTGCGGCTTTGAGTTGTCCAAGGACGGCTGGCGGTATTTTCTTGGTTGGGTCCCTGTAATCAGCGGCAAAGCTGTCGAGCACGCGTTTGTCCCACACCCAGTTCTCGAGCATTTGGGAGGGAGCTTCCACGAAATCCCTGGGAACACTCGTTCCTGAGAACCGGCTGAATTCAGCGCGTGTCAGAATTGCATGCATCGCGTGGCCAAACTCGTGGAACATCGTTTCCACCGAATTGTGATCGAGCAGCGAAGGCGTATCGCCGCTGGGTGGTGTGAAATTGCAGATCAGCGCAACTGTCGGTCGTTGATACTTTCCGTCCGCGAGTCTTTTGCCGTCAATGATCGGAAACATTGCGAAGTGGTTGTATTTGCCTTCACGCGGAAACAGATCGAGATAGAAGAATCCGAGCGGCTCTCCTGTTTTAGTATCCTTCACGCCCCAAAGCTGAAGATCGTTCACCCATTTGTAGGGCGGATCGAGTTGTGTGAACGTGACTCCGAAGATGCGTTGGTATATCTCGAACATGCCGGAGAGCACATGCTGCATCGGGAAATAGACCCGCAACTGTTCGCTATCCACGCTGTACTTCGTCTTCCTCAACTGATCGGCAAAATAGCGCCAGTCCCAGAGATTGATATGTGCATTTGGGTCGCCTGTCTCCGCCACTTTCAACGCCCGAAACTCTGCCAGTTCCGAGTCCATCTTGGGCTGCAATCCGTCGCGCAGCTTTTCCTCGAACTCAATCGCCGTTTTCCCGTTCTTGGCCATCTTTACCTCAAGCATGAAATCCGCCCAGTTGGCGTAGCCAAGTCGGGTTGCAATCTGATGCCTCAAAGAGAGCAGCTTTTCAATGAGCGGCGCGTTCTCTGTCTTCGCCAGGCTGTGTTGTTCCGTCAGGACGCGCCGCCGCACATCTTCGTTCTTCACATGCTCCATCACCGCCAGGTACTGCCAGGTGACGTTGACTTTGATGCTGAATTCATTGTCGCCTGTCTTGACGCCCGGTGCGGTGAGCAGACTTTCCGGAGCGCCTTCCAATTCCGACCGCGTAAAAGTCAGCGTCTTCTGGGCTTTCGTGATGTTGCTGTCAAAGTCCGTGCTCACGCTCGTCAGTTCCTTGCGCAACCGCTCAACTTCATCCCGTTGTGTCTTGGGCAGCGCAAGTCCGGCCCGTCGGTAATCCCGCATGGTCTCATCAAGCAACTTGGCGCGTTCACCGGCCAGTTTGGGTTGCGTGTCGGCGTAGGCTTTGACCACGCGGAAAACGTCTTCACGGTAGTCGAGACTCACGCCCCATTCCTCGAGACGCTTCACCACTTCCGTTGCAGCATCGCGCAGCTTCGCATCCGGGCTGGTTTCTTTGATGAGTTGCAGCCGGTTCATGGCGTCGGAAATCCGGCGGCTGTTCTCATCCAATGCCCCGACGGTGTTTTCAAAGGCAACCTTGGCCTGGCTCAGTTTTCCAATCTGATCCAGCGCCGCGTTGGCCTCTGCCATCGTTTTGGCCGCTGTTGCATTGATTGCTTCCGCCGTGGTCTCAATCTCCGGCAGTCGCAGAATGTTTTTGAACTTCGATCCGGCATGCTCAAAATCGGCCGCGGACATTGCCTTGGTGGACTGTGCATCGGGCGAATGTTTATTGGAGGTTGTGGTGCAGGAAACAGCCATGGCAGCAAGCGTGATCAGACAGATTGGTCTCTTGAACATGGCGCGCAAGCTAGCGACCGCTCGTGCAAGCTTCAAGCGGATTTGCCGCCGTAAGAGTTCGGATTGTGTGCTGAGCTTGTTATGTGCAACGCCACCCGTTTCGGTAGCTTGACATCATTCAGTGGAACTTTCAGGGTTGTGCTCGAATGAACCTCCTGCTCGATTCGACCATAAGCGGATTTCTGGTGATCCTTGCCAGCTGTGTAATTGCTCAATCGCAAACACAAGGCGAATACAGCGCGCTCACAGTTTCCGATATTGCAGCTCGCATTCAGCGGCAGGCGGAGGCCACCAAGCCCCTTGTCATGAATTCCTACACCAACTCAATTCCTGACAGCAGGGCAACCTATTCAATGGTGGCCATTCCTGGTGGCGAGTTCGTTATGGGCAATTCAATCGGCGGCCTACACTTCAAACGGGACCAATCACCCCCGCACAGGGTGAAGCTGGAGCCATTCTGGATTGGTAAATACGAGGTGACTTGGAATGAGTTCAATTCGTTTATGCTCGACGATATTGATCGCCGGCAGTCCTCGCCTCCTCCGGGCAGTGGGAAATTGGAAAGCGCGCAGACCGACGCGATAACACATCCGAGCCTGCCTTTCGTGGACATGAGCTATGGTATGGGCAAGAGTGGTTATCCCGCCATCGGGATGACACAGCACGCTGCGAACAAGTACTGTCAGTGGTTGAGCGCCAAGACCGGCCACTTCTATCGGCTTCCAACCGAAGCAGAGTGGGAATACGCCGCCCGATCCGGCTCCACGAATACATGGTTTTTTGGCGACTCGCCTTCGAAGCTGTCTGACTACGCATGGTTTCAAGACAACAGCGATATGAAATACCAGAAGGTCGGACGCAAATTGCCAAATGCCTGGGGACTGCACGATATGCTTGGTAATGTCAGCGAGTGGGTGCTTGATCAATACGATGACGTCTTTTACAGGCGTTGCGCCGAAGAAGGCACTGCTGTCATGCCGTGGAACAGGGCGAGCCGGCAGTATCCCCATTCAGTGCGCGGCGGTTCCTGGCGTGATCCGATTCAAGAAGTTCATTGCGCGGTTCGCGGTCGGTCCACTCCGGATTGGAAGATGGGCGACCCGCAAATGCCCAAGAGTTTGTTCTGGCTGCGAAACTGTGATTTTGTCGGCTTCCGAATCGTGCGTCCGCGTCAGCTTCCGACCACCGAGCAAATGGGCCATTACTGGAACAGCGGCGTGGAGAGGGAGTAATTGGGATTGCCGAATGACATAGGGTGGACACCTGCCTCGGGAATAAGAATCAGCATTGAACGGCACAGGATCTATTGCGACCCTCCAACTATGAAGCTCGGGCAACTGAATTGGATTACACCTGCGTTGCTTGCAATCTGTCTGCACGCAGGTTGTGCTGCCGCCGCACCGAAGCCAGCTTCCAATTTGTTGCAGCCACCTGTTCTTCAGCGTGAGTTTCGAGGTGTCTGGGTCGCAACTGTGGGGAACATTGACTGGCCCTCCAAACCCGGTCTGCCTGTTCCAGAGCAGAAGGCTGAACTGCTCGCCATCCTCAACCGCGCTTCCCAACTAAAGTTGAACGTTGTTGTTTTCCAGGTTCGTCCCGGTTGCGATGCTCTTTATCCTTCAGTCATCGAGCCGTGGTCGGAATACCTTACGGGCACAATGGGCAGGTCGCCGGGTTATGATCCGCTTTCTTTCGCCATTGATGAGGCACACAAACGCGGACTCGAACTTCATGCTTGGTTCAATCCCTACCGTGCTCACCACTTCAACGCCAGGTCGCCCATCGCGGCCAGCCACGTCAGCAACACCAAACCCCATCTCGTGCGCAAATATGGTGGTTACCTCTGGCTTGATCCTGGCGAGCGGGAGGTTCAGGAATACTCGCTCGGTGTCGTAATGGACGTGCTTAAACGTTACGATGTGGATGGCATTCACTTCGACGATTATTTTTATCCTTACGCGGAGAAGGGTGGCGATGGAAGGGATCTGGATTTTCCGGATGAAGCAAGCTGGAGAAAACATGGTGTAAACAGTGGTCTGAGCCGTAACGACTGGCGGCGGGAAAACGTGAACACATTCATCCAGCGCGTTTACAATTCAATCAAGACTCAGAAACCCTGGGTGAAATTTGGCATCAGCCCGTTCGGCATCTGGCGACCCGGAAATCCACC
>CAYSDO010000154.1:0-9108 GCA_964429665.1 uncultured Bifidobacterium sp. | reverse complement strand
GGAATCCACGAGCAGCCGCTCGACATGCGCGATTCCCGTTTCGCCCATTTGCGACAGCAACCACACGGCGCGCGACCGAACATACGGGTTCTCATCCTTCAACAACCTGCCGACAGCAGCCACGGCCTTCGATCCCTGTGCGCGGAGTTTTTCAAAACCGATGTTGCGCACATTCACCGCCGGGCTCTTGAGCGCCGCAATCTGTCCGCGGGTGGCGCGCAGATCAATCTTGGGAATCTTCGGCTTGAACCCTTTTGGCGCAATCCGGTAAATCGCACCAGACAATGTGGCATCGAGATCGCCGTGGCCACCCACGCGTGGATCGAACCAATCGGTCACGTAAATCGCCCCATCCGCGCCGACCACCACGTCGGACGGGCGGAACGACAATTTCAGTTCCGACGACACCTTGCCGCCCTTGAAATCTGTGCCCGCATAATTTCCCTCCTGGTTGCTCGTCAGAAAATTAAAGCGCTCAAGTTTCCATCCCGCACCAACCGGTTTAGGAAAGTAACCAAGCACCGTGTTTCGACCCGGCTCACAACTCAGCAGCAGTCCGCGATATTTTTCACCCAGCGCGCCGCCCTCGTAAAAGGCAATCCCGGTCGGCGCTCCACCGCCGTAAACATCTCCCGGCGGCATTGAGCCCGGGTCTTCCTGACGCCATTCCGCAACCGGCGTGGACTGACCCGGCCGGCGATCTGCCGACCACGATCGCTGGCCATCTGCTGAAAAATATCCGGCGTTGCCATGCTCCAACATGAACGACGTCCGGCACGCAGGTGGGTCATCATTGTCATTTTGAAAAACGTCGCCAAATGACGTGACGGTCTGCTCGTAGCTGTTTCGGAAATTGAAGCCGATGATGTTGACGGCCGAGCCGTCCGGGTTCATTCGCGCCGCGAAACCACCGACATATACGTGGCCATCATCACTGGGTTGACCGGCGATCTCTCGAGGGTTCCATTTGAAGTCAGTCTCACCATGCGTGCTGCCGATGCGGAATGTCCGTCCTGACCTGTCGGTGAACATCGCACCACAATTACCAGCATTCCAATACCACTGCCCGTCCGGTCCGCAGGTCACGGAATGCAGGCTGTGATCATGCTTACGACCGTTGAAACCGGTGAGGATGACTTCACGTTTGTCCACCGCTGGATCAAACTTCATGTCGCGGTTCACATCCGTATAAACGATGAGATCAGGAGTCATCGAGACCACGATTTTGTTATCCAAAACGGCGATGCCCATCGGCGTGCGGAGGAATGGCTCCTGCACAAACGTCCAGCTCTTGTCCGCCTTGCCATCACCGTTGGTGTCCTCGATCACGACAATGCGGTCCCCTTCGGGCTGGCGGTTGTAATGGCTGCGGTAATTCACGCCCTCTGCAACCCAGAGCCGCCCATCCTTGTCCGTATCCAGATTGGTTGGATTCTTGAGCATGGGCGATGCGGCCCACAGCGTGACATCGAGTCCGCCGTCAGCCTCCAACATTGACACCGGCACGACATCCGCAGCGTGGAGATTGGTAGCGACCAGGGCCGCGCTGCACCATTGGATTGAGAGGCGAACCAGATGGGTTTTACTTTTTTGCATGGAGTTTAGGATTGAGGAGTCAAGTAGTGGTCGGCAGTTTCCACCATGGCGGGTTGGGAGAATTTTCAGGATACACGGAAAATAATTATTTTGTCACCAGGTCCACCACTGTGGTCTGGTCTGCGGACGGAGCTTCCCCTTTGAGAATCTTTAACGCGGCCTCGATGCCAAACACGGCTAGTTGATCGGCGTGCTGATCCGCGCTGGCTGTCATGCGGCCATCCGCGACCATCGGTCTGATGGCGGGAATGCCGTCGTAACCCACCACCAAAACCTTGCCCGAGCGTCCCGCCGCCTGCACCGCCGCCACGGCACCAAGCGCCATGCTGTCGTTGCCGCAGAGCAACGCCTGCAAGTCCGGGTGTTCATTCAACATCGCCGTGGCCACATTGTTGGCCTTGTCAATTTCCCACTGACCACTTTGCACGCCAACGAGCGTCAGACCAGCAGTCTTGATTGCATCCTCAAAACCGGCGCGCCGTTGCTGCCCGTTGAACGCCGTGGGCAAGCCCTCGATAATGGCGACCTTGGCCCCAGCGGGAAGTTTTTTGGCAACCACCTCGGCAACCCGACGCGCGCCCTCGCGATTGTCCGGGCCGACGAACGGCACCGTCAAACCCGCCTCCTTCAACGCATCGGCGTCGAGCTTGTTGTCAATGTTTACAAGCCGGACACCGGCAGCTTGAGCGCGTTTGAGAACGGGCACGAGCGCCTTCGAATCGGCGGGCGCAATGACGATGACATTGACCTGCTGCGCGACCATCTGCTCCACAAGGCCAACCTGCTCTGCAAGGTCGGTCTCGTTCTTGATACCGTTGACGATGAGATCATATTCCGAGGCATGCGCAGCCTGATGCTTTTTCGCGCCGTCGGCCATGGTGAGGAAAAATTCATTGGCAAGCGATTTCATGATCAACGCCACCTGGGGCTTGGCCGATGTCGAGCTGCTGCTATTCTGATTGCATGCAGGCAGAAACAGCAGCGGCAGAACGGCAAAAAGAAAACAGGAGGTGCGACGAGTCCACAGCGCTAGAGGAGCGGTTTTCATGATCAGCAATGATGGGTTAAAGCCGGGCCGGGGTGGAAGATAAATTTCACGGACGATGGGATTGGAGGTGTGGTTAAAGTCTTGGAGTCGGGCGAGGTTTAGAGACGGAGCGCGAGCGGTCACTCGCTCGCAGCGCATGGGAAGCGAGATGCGTGTGAAATTTTTCGGCGTGCAGCAGTGTCGGCACGCTGCGGACGGGGACCGTCCGCGGTCCGGAACAAGTTGTGCGCCTCATCCGTAAGGAAAAAGAAACTATGATCGGCCAGCTTCATCAACGGGATTGCAATGTTGACGAGAGCGGGATAATACTAAATCACCAACAGCAAAATATCGGGTCAATAAGTTTGTCTCTGTTGCGACTCAAATCATGAATACGTCAAATCAACCACGCACAACCGGAAAGCCAAGCGCTTTCACATTGATTGAATTGCTGGTCGTCATCGCCATCATTGCAATTCTCGCGGCGATGCTTTTACCAGCATTGGGAAAGGCCAAAGAAAAGGCACGAGGCATAAACTGCCTCAGTAACATGAAGCAACTGGCCTTGGGTTACACGATGTACGGACAAGATAATAATGATGACATGGTCACCTTGTACTTGTTCAAAACTGCTCCTCCCGGCGCGTATTTTCCTGGCACAGTAACTTGGTGGGTGGATTTGCTGCGGCCCTATATTCAAACCACCAACGTCATCAAGTGCCCCAGCGTGATAAAGAGCCAGTTCGGCATCGCAGGAAGTCATCCTGAACTCACTTCATGGGCAGACAACAAGACCAAATTGAGCAAAATCAAAAAGCCGGTTGATTCCATCCCGTTTGCTGATTCAGGGTTGGTTGCCAACCTCGCCGAGAAGGATCCAGATAAGTGGATTGAAACGTCAGGGCAGGAGTTTCTTTATTGGCGCACGCCGGTCAATAGCGGCTATTACGACAGCGATCCTGAACGCCCCATAAACCGTCACAATGGAAGGGGCAACACCGCATATGTGGACGGTCATGCTCAAGCCATAAAAGTGAGCCTCATCGGATTGCAATATTTTCCGGGAAAAGACGCTTCCGGCGCTACCGCGACAGGTTCAAGTCTATTCGGCGGCAATGGGAAGGCCGACCCTCGCTGGATGTGGGATCTGGAGTGAGTCTGAGCAAAACAAATTCCTTGTGTCTCCAAAATGATTAGGGATTCCGCATGGCAAAAAACAACCTCCTGAAAGTAATTGCCGTAGTGGTAATGGCCGCCATAGCCGCCTGGCTCTTTTACAAACAATCAGACAGCTCACCCAAGTTCGACCTGAGTCCGTATAATGCGCTTGGTGTTGGCGTAGCGGAAGAGACATCCAAACTGCTCGGCAACAAAGGCTCGATTGTCATAATTAGTCAGGATACGAGTGAAATCAGCAATCCTGCGTTGGAGGGACAACTAAAGTCATTTCAGGAAACGATCAAAAAGAACAAGACCTTAACGATCTCGGCAGCGGAGGTGTTCAAGCTCACACCTTTGGAGCGCATGGCCTCGGGCGGAGCAGTGCCCAAGGAGAAATTCCTTGGCTCGTTACAAAACCACCCCAACATCGGCGCAGTTGTTTTGTTTTGCGCATTTCCACAATTGACCGCACAGGATACTGCCACGCTGAAGCAAAGCGGGGCCAAAGTCGTCGTCGCTTCCGCCTGTGTGCCCGGCTACCGCAAGCTGGTGGAATCGCAGGTCATCAATCTGGCAATCGTCCCCCAGTTTGAAAAGGTCGCCAACGCAGGCACGCCAACAACCTTGCGCGGCTGGTTCGAGCAGGAATTCCTTGTGGTCTCGGCAGCAAATGCTGCCGCCCTGCCATATTGAAACGACATGAACAACCTGAAGGTTGAACTCCAACAAGACGCCCTTGCACAGCGTTGGAGTTCACGCTTCAGCGTGTCCCTCGGCCGGGGAGAACCAGGCGCGCAGCCAAATTGAAACTTTGAAAAGAAAGAAATGAAGACTTTCAATGCCATGAATCGCCGCCGGTTTCTGCGTCGCACTGCCATTGCAGGGACGGCTCTTGCGTCGTTCCCCACGATCATACCCGCCCATGTGCTGGGCGCGGACGCTCCCAGCAAAAAAATCACCATTGGATTCATCGGGGCGGGCGGACATGCCATTGGCTGGAACCTTCCCAAATACCTCAAGCTGCCGGACGCCCGTGTATTGACCGTCTGCGACGTGGACCACGAACACATGGAATTCGCGAAGACCAAGGTGGACGAGGCCTACAAGAACAGCGACTGCACCATGACGACGGATTTTCGCGAAGTGCTCGCGCGTCCAGACATTGATGCCGTGATGATCACCACGCCGGATCACTGGCACACGTTGATCAGCGTGATGGCCCTGCGTGCGGGCAAGGACGTGCAGTGCGAGAAACCCACGCTGACGATTGGCGAGGGCCGGATATTGATTGATACAGTCCGGAAGCACAAAAAAGTTTTCCAGACCAGCACGGAGGATCGCTCCGTGCCGGAGTACCACCGCATGGCCGAGCTGGTGCGCAACGGACGCATCGGCAAGCTGCAAAAGATAGAGGTGATCCTCCCCAAGCAACCACTGGAGCCAGGCGATCCCAAACCGCAGCCCGTGCCGCCGGAACTCGACTATGAGATGTGGCTGGGGCCTGCGCCGTTTGCGCCCTACACCAAGGGGCGTGTGCATTTCAACTTCCGTTGGATCTGGGATTACTCCGGCGGAATCATCTGCGACTGGGGTGCGCATCTGTTCGACACTGCACAATGGGCGAATGACACCGAGCACAGCGGGCCTGTAGAAGTGGAGGGGACGGGCACGCATTGGGAAGGCGGCCTTTACAACACAGTGAAGGATTACGATGTCACCTACCGCTACGCGAACGGCGTGGTGATGACCTGCAAGCCGGGAAATCCGAGCATCAAGTTCATCGGAACCAAAGGCTGGGTCGGCAACACCGGCTGGCGGGCTCCGGTGGAAGCCAGTTCACCTGAAATCCTGAACTCGGTCATTGGCGGAGAGGAACTCCATCTCTTCACCAATCCCGAGGGTGAGCACCGTGATTTTCTGGATTGCGTCAAGAGCCGGAAGGATCCGTATTTCCCGGTTGAGATCGGCCATCGCGTGGCGACCGTGTGTCACCTGGCCAACATCGCAATCAAGCGGGGACACAAGCTGCGCTGGGATCCAAAAGCAGAACGGTTTGAGAAGGACGATGCCGCGAATGCCATGCTCACCCGGCCAATGCGTGCGCCGTGGAAACTGGAAGGGTGAATTTGTCCGGCGGAATTCTCACACCCGGTTGTCTCGACTCACAAAGGCAGGGAAAGCTGTTTGATAATTACTGTGTTTGGCAAGCTCGTTGAGATCCTGCGAAACAAAAGATTCGCGGTAATCCTCGCACTCAAGCAGATGCTGATCCGGATTGGATCGTTGTTGTCGTTCGAGAATGAATTTTAATTCCTCCAGGTTCTCTGACCAACGATATCCGTTGAAGAATTCACAGCCTGAGAATTGTGTTTTGTACAGCGCGTTCGCTGAGTAGCAGGAACCAAGATAGAGCTGGCCGGCGCCGGACTCCGAGAACAGTTTCGCCGCACTTGTCATCATGTACATACCCAGGTTGTGATTCGCGTGTGCGAGATCGTAAAATGCATAATAGTAAAACACCATGCGATCCGCTTCGATGTAGAGAGTGGCGAGACCGACCTCCATGTTGGTCACCGTTTCCGTAAAAATCAGCACATGCGTCGTCACGGGTGAGTTGAACAACGAATCCAGCCGGTCGTAACTCATGCCACCCACTCCGAACCTGGCATCGGTGTAACGCTTGCAAAACTCGCGCCGTGCCGGTGTGAATTCAAATTCTGCACGGGGACAAACGGTCACTGCAACACCCTCTCCTTTGCGCAAGATGCGGCGGTTCTCCGAGGACGGGGTGAATTTGCCAAGGACAACGCGGACCTGACGGCAAAGATAGAACCTGTCCAACTGGCGCGAAGACGGAAGAAAACCGGCATTGAACAAGTCGGCTGGAGTTTCGCCCGGTTCGGGAAACGCCCAGATGGCATAGGGGAAAATGTAGTGACTGTAGTCGGGCTGTGCCTCGGAAAACAAAAGTTTCATTGCGCCGGCTCGTCGTTCACATGGACACGCGGCAAGCGCCCGCGCCAGCTGCACAGCACGTCGTAACTCGCCGAGTTTTTCATCTTCGCGATGTCATGGACCGAAATTTCCTCGCAACCATCGCGCCCCATGAGCACCGCGACGTCCCAAAGCGCCGCCTCGGGAATCTCGGTGATATCCACTGTGAGCGCGTCCATGGAAACGCCACCGACGATTGGGGCGCGCCTGCCATGTATCAATGCACAGCCAAGATTGCGAACGCGGGGATAACCATCGCCATAGCCAACCGGCAAAACCGCGATGCGACGGTGTTCGTTGGCGGTATAACGCATCCCATAACCGACGTGATCGCCTGGCCGGAGGTATTGAATTGCAGCAATCCTGGCTTTGACGCTCATCACCGGCTCAACTCCGGGAATGCGCCGACACACTGACGAAGGAAAAACGCCCAGTGGTAAGATGCCCATGCGCACCATGTCAAAGTGCGCGGGTTGCAGGTCGAGAAACCCGCCACTATTGCAAAGATGCCTGAGCGGAATGGAAATGCCACGGGCCGATAATCCCTGCAAGGTTTCCTTGAAACGGGAGAGTTGCAGGAGTGCAAAGGTTTTGTCCAACTCATCAGATTGGGCAAAATGGCTCAACACGCCTTCGAGCGACAAAGATTTTTCGGCGACAATCTTCTCAGCAACCGGTCCGGCTTCGGCCCAACGCACGCCATAACGGTTCATGCCGGTATTTATTTTGAGATGCACCGGGATTCGTTTCCCAGCAAGGCCCGCAAGCGCGGCCAGTTTTGTGATGATGCCCGGCTCGCCAATGCAACAGGTCAGATCATGTGCAATGCACCATGGCAGCTCGTGGTCTTGACGGTCACCCAAAACCAGGATGCGTTGCCGGATGCCGGCATCACGAAGTTTCACACCTTCCTCGACCGTGGACACCGCGAAAAATCTTACTCCACATTCTTGCGCTATACGTGCGGCTGGCAACAAAGCGTGACCATACGCCTCGTCCTTGACCACACACATGACTTTGAGACTTGGAGGCAGTTCTTCCCGGATAAGTTGAAAATTGCGCCGCCAACGGGAAAAATCGAGTTCGATCCATGCCGGCCTTGGCGGACGACCGGCTCCAGCCTGGCTGCCGGACACCAGCGGCAGGGATGTATCACCTGTCCAGGTCGTTGTTTCTCTCTCTGAAATTTCGTCGGAAATTGGATTCACTTTCGTCATCGGCAAAATCATTCATTACCCGGCGGCCAGAGGGATTGACCCACGTCCGTCCGGTAATAACTGCCGGGGCTGCGCAAGCGCCGGATGTTGTTGTAAGCTTTCGCAATCGCAGACGAAACGTCCACTCCAAAACCAATCACGTCAGCGATTCGATGACCGGTGGCAATGAACTGACCCGCGCCATCCCGTGTGGCTTCGTTCCACCACACGTCGCAATGTTCGCGTTCAAACGGCGCGATGATGTCCACCGGCAGCGGAGGAGCTTTGACTTGTACGAATGGATAGCCGTATCCGGCCAGCGTGATGGAGCAACCGAAGTTGAGCCCGCCCCTGAAGCACGGTGACAGCTTTTTGTTCCGAGTCGCGGCGAGCAGGGTTTCAAGCGGATTTTCCAGCATGCGAAGAATCATCGCTCCAGAGGTGACGCCTATCCTGACGTTGTATTCGATGACACACCAACCGGTCCGGCGTTTGACGGCAGTAACCTGGATCGGCCCGTGGTATTTGACCGCCCGCAACCATGGCAACAATGGGTGAATCAATTCGCGAGCCAGGCCGTACTTGTCGGAAGGATCGAGTTCAACCAGGCCGCCGAGCGGCGCACCTGCAACAATGCCAAGGTTGCCATTGAAAGCGCGCTTGTATTCCTGATTGGTAACCAGCGAATAGATTTCCCCATGGCTGATGAGCGCTATGTGTCCTGCTTCGGCACGCCCGGCAAATTCCTGAAGAAACACGCCCTCGGCGTAATTCACATTCCGAAGCCACGAACGCGTATCAGCGACGGACTCGCACAGGATCGTATGCACCGGACTCGTCGGCGAGCAGAGAGGGTTTTTGATGACGAACGGGTGGGGATGCTTTTTGAGAATGGCTTCAGCTTCGAGACGGTTTGAAGCCACGAATGATTTTGGAAACGGGATTTTGTATTTCTCACACAACTTGCGCGCGAAGTCTCGCTCCCGCTCGATTCGCATCGCTTCACCCGTCGGGCAGAGAATCCCCACGCCGCACTTCAAAAGGTCGTCGGCCCACGGCGCTTGCGCCCAATCAATGGACTGCGGCACGATAAGTTCCACGCCACGCTCCTTGATGATGAGAACGGGACTGGGA
>CAYSDO010000153.1:0-9122 GCA_964429665.1 uncultured Bifidobacterium sp. | reverse complement strand
GCAGATCTGGGTCCGCAACCCGGGCAATGTTTGATCCGTGCCGTTCCGAAACCAGAGTTCCATGTCCACACTTCCGGCCCTGGGCTTGATTGACGCGCCGAACGCGATCTTGTTTGGCAACACGCGTTCATGCTTGAGGCTGCCATCCGGTTCACGAGTCCAATCAATGTTATCAATGATGATGTTTTGCTCGTCCCAGATGGTTGGGATGTGCGTGTGGGCGAGGTAGAGAAGCCGTTTGTTGCTGAAGATGGCTTCCGGCAAATCCACCACGACATAGTTCGTTGCGTTCCACGGCAGAAATACACTGGCTTTTGTGCCGCGCTGAAAATTAATGTTCGCCTCCGTAAAACCAAGCCTTACCTCGCGCCCTCCGGGATACGGCAGCACTCGAACCATGCCGCTTTTGCTTGTCTGTGGGATTGTGTTGCAATTGATGTGGAGTTCATCTGCTTTCTGTTTTACCTCGGCCACACTCCAGCCCAATACGAGCGCGGCTTCCTCCCATGTGTAACGATGATGCACGAGCATGTTGTCCAGCCAGTAAGCAGGCTCGCGTCGCGTCGCCTGCATCTCGACTGGCAATACAAGTTTCTCCGGTGGTCGTTGCGGATATCGCGACTTTAACAAAGGATCATCCGGGAGATGATCGCGATCAATGTATTGCTCCAGATCGCGCAAGGCGATGCAGCGAAAACTGTTTTCCTTCAGCCAGGCCATGTATTCGCGAAAGCGTTCGGGTGGCGTATGCACCCAAGGATGCGCCACATCCGGCACGCCGTGAAATTGCAAAACTACGATCTGGCCGTTGGTTGCGCGCGCAGCAACCTTTTTGAAATGGTCTGGAGTCCAATCCGGATAGGCATCCGCGGTTGTCGGTATGAGGAGCGGGTGGTGGCGTGTGGGATCGTATGTCGCGCCGATTTCCATCTTGCCATAGGGAACCTCGGGCTGACCGCCTCGTCTGGCGAGGAGGTAGCCCAGGTTGGCGAGCTGCTGCACCGCTTCCGGACCGAAGCTGTTCCCACAATATCCGAAGCTGGTGGGTTTTGGCATTTTGGCTTTGGTATGCGCAAGGGATATGTCCACAAGTGCAAGTTCACCTTTCAGCCGGGCGGCATTCCTGGGTTGGGAGAAATCATCGTGTGTCCAGCTATGATTGCCTATCTCGAAACCCATCTGATGAATTTCTCCGACTTCCTCCCACGTCATGAAGTTTGTCGCGTCATCCATCCACTTGTGCGTAACAAAGAACGTGGCGCCGAAGCCGAGTTCCTTCAACAGCGGTGCGACGAACGTGCGATGCGACTTGACCGCGTCGTCGAATGTGAGCACGACGAGTTTCTCTGGAATGGGTTGAGGCGTGGCTGCGGGCAGGATTGACTGAACGAGGACAATCAATACAAACGCGAGAATTTGTTTCGCGTCAGCCATGACATGAGCGCAGTTCAGCGGGGGTTTGTTGCCAGTTTGCGATTTCAACATAGGCTTGGTATTTGTAGGACTGACGTTACAGGATCACTTGCCGTTGGCAAAGGCGACTCTGCGTGGGATTCCCATTGACGCTTCTTGCGTGGTTCTTAATCTCTTTCGCATGGCCGCCTACGACCCGCAATTCCTCAGCCTCCGCCTCCTGGAAAAATATCCTTCGCGACGTTTTCAAGCTGATTGGATTACAAAAGCCAGATCGCTGGTTGCCATCGTGCTTCTGGCCTTGATAGGAATTTGCCCGCTGCAGGGTGTCGTGGCCGCTGCGGAATCGGCGACGTCAAAAGCACTGAGTCCCCGGCCATCCGGGTACAACGAGGCCGGCGCGCCTGCGGAGAAACAGGAGCTGCGCTTTCAAGCTGTCGAAGTCATCGCTGCAATTCCCTACGATTTGGTTGCGCAATTCCCGAAGGACAAGACGCCAGCCTTTGAGGTGAAGCGTGTGACCGTAAACGGCGCGGAGCAGTCACAATACGTTGTGGAGAATCGCGGCATCATCAATCTCCACAAACGCGTGCATGGCTTGGAGGATTTCACGGTGTCAGTGTTTGCAAATTGGGAAACTGGCAAGCGCTATGAAGTTATTGTGGAGGGAACGGACGAAGCGGGTAAACCCGTGCGGCTTTCCGCGTCTCAGACTGCACCGGAGGAACGCATGGCGATCAAGGGGGTTTCATTCGGTTCACCCAGCCCTGAATTTCCCTATCACCACCTGTCCGTGGTGCTGGCCAAGGAAGTTATCCAGCCGGGCAAGGTCGCGTCGGTGGAAGTTGACGGGAAGAAGAACCGTGACGCGCGGTACTTCAATCTCGGCAAGCCGCATCCGGCCAAAGCCGACAAGGTCACCACGCCGGAAGGCGAGAGCTACGAGGGCAAGCTGGACGGTGCGCGCGATTTTCGAATTATCGTTCCGATCAACTGGGTCAACGAGTCGGAGCATTCCGTCCGCGTGAAAGTGCTTTCTGATGCAGGTCTGGAAATCAGCTACCAGACGAAAACCAACGCCGTTGCACCGAAGCAAGGTGGTCGGTGGAATGTGGACTGGCCGCACGCCACCTACATCGTGCTGAAGGAAACGGCGGGGTTGTTGCGCGAGAGCGAGCCGGTTCATCTGTCGCTCGGTCTTTTTGCGGACGACATCAAGAAACCCGAGAATGAAATCCGCGTGGTGACTTTCGATCCGACGAGTCCCAAGGCGGATGGGAATGGCTACGTGATTGCGCCGAGCCAGATAAAGTCCGTGACTGTGTGGCGCGATGAACGGCTGTTGAATTCAGAGGAGCGCGATCCGGAGAGCAAGGAACTGGTTCATCGCTACGACGCGACGACCAGTGTGGAACTGCTTTTCCAGGCGGACGTGCAGCCTTATCAGGAGAAAGTTTACCAGGTTGTCTATGGCAATCCGAAAGCCGAAGCCGTGCGCGCGCAGACGGACCTGAAGGTGACTGCGGGCGGTGGCATGAGCCAGACGGTCGAGAATCGCGATTACCGGTTCTTCCTCTCCACCAACAGCGGCTCGGTCGAACAGATCACGATTCTGGGAGAAGGCGAACCCGTGTTGCTGGAGCACAAGCTTGAATCCAACGGCGCGGTGCATTGGAATCCGGACATCTACTCGCCGCCGACGCCGTGGGTTCACGCGAGCGATTGGGAGAAGCCTGTGTTCGATCAGATCAGCGGGCCGTTGATGCACCGCACCCGGCGCTACTCGCCGCTGCCGCACATGGACGCGGTCACGGCAAACGTGACCTACGAATTTTACCCTGGTAAACCGTACGTGCTCATGTCGTCGTTCATGGAAGTCGGCAAGGACCTCTTTGTGCAGGCGCTGCGCAATTCGGAAATCGTCTTCAACCACGCGGCGCTGAATGAATTCGTATGGGAGGATGCGCTCGGCAAAATTCAAAGCCTCAAGATTGAGACGGCGCGCAAGCATCCGATCCACGCGCTGGAGATTCCGGCGCGCACGCCGTGGATGGCCTTCATCAACCGCGAGAAGGGCGTCGGTTTCGCGAACATCATGCTCGCGCACGAGAACGGCAACCGCTACGGCCAGCCGCCGAGCGAGACGCAGCCCTATTTCTACGTGCAGAACGGCCCGTGGATTTATTGGGCGCGGCCCAACGTGTACCCGTTCGGTGGACTGAACTTCACCCGCATGATGCCGGTGCGCGCGGGAAGTTTTTATTACGAGAAGAACGCATGGATGCCGTTCCGCCTTGCCAAAGGCGACGAGCCGTTCAAGGACCTCGAACGAACGCAGAAGCTTTTAACGCATCCGCTGCTCGTCCACGAGTGGATGGCCACAGATGATCGCACGCCGGAGAAATGGGTGATGCCGATCCTGACCGTGCCCTTCGACGAAGGCGTGGCTGGTGCCGTGAGCGGACACAAGAAGCAGACCGAGGAGAAAAAAAGATGAAGCAACGTTCAAAGCCTATTCAAAGAATCCTTGTTCTGGTTTTTCTTCTCGGCTCAGGCCTGTTCCCATTTCGCACCGCCTGTGCGGCAGAAGTCAAATCCGCCGAGCAAGGCGTGGACGTCGGCGATGGCCAGGTGCTTTACGACATCCCCTACGATCCAAAGCAAGTCAGCGGAATCACGTTTATTTCACCCACCGTGAAACATCCGTTTTACGAGATTGTAATTCCTTTGGGCAACTGGACCGAGGGCGAATCCGCCAATGTGCAGAAAGTGCGCGTCAATGGCGTGGACTCGGATTCGTTCTACGTGTTTGTGGATGGTTTCGCGCATGTTCAATCCGGCTGGATCACTCAGAAGAGCAAGAGCGCAAGGAATGTTGTCCTCGTCACCCGTTCACTCTGGCACAATGGCGAATCGGTGGAGGTCGAGGCGGAAGTTTCTGCTGCCGGGGTGACGAACAATATAAAGAAGAAGTTTAAGGCAACAGCGCCCGCTACAGGTGGCGGGCCGGCTGGCTGGCGGCGCTATCAATCGCTGGTGCTGTTTGAACGAGCCGGGTTGGGCAGGAAACAGGAGCCGGTGGAGTTCTCCGTCACCGCGCGTGCTGAAGATTGTGCGAATCTTGAACGCGAGTTGCGGCTGTTCTCCGTTGAAGCGGCTTCGCGTCAGCTTTCACCGGTCGCCGTGCAGACGTTCAATGCCCAGCAGTTTCGTGGCACGCCGCCGGGCACAACCAACCAGAACTATCTCCAGCATCCTTCAACCTCTTTGGAAGGCGTTTTTCTGGCCGATCTCCCGGCAAATGGCGCTCAGGTTTATCTATTCGCGTATGACAACAGTGCGGCGACAGCGCCTGTTCCGGCTTCGAGCGATCTCACGGTGAACGGCCCACCAGTGGGTGCAACCATTGAGAACGACTTTTTTCTGGTCAAACTCGACGCCAAGTGTGGCCAGATCGCGTCCTTTGATTTGAAAGGGCGCAAGGACAAGCCTGTGCCGCGTCTGAGTAATTCCCTGAGCCTTGCCGTTCACTGGAATCCGGATTCGTTTTCGGACAACGGACTCTGGGGCCACACGTTTGGTTGGAATCCGCCAGAGCGCACGACGGTGACGACGCGCGGACCGTTGATGTTCCGTGTGACCAACCGCGGGCGGATGCCGGACAGCACGCCGCAGGTGCGGGCCTCAGTGACTTACTCGTTCTACGCCCACACGCCTTACGTAAAGGTGACGACGATCACCGAAGTGCGCGACCCGCTGAATGCCTCTGCGGTGCGCAATGGCGAGATTGTTCTCGATTCGCATTTGATTTCGCACTTTGTGTGGAAGGAAAAAACTGGCGAACTGCATACCGTCCGTACGGCGCATGGTCCGAACTGGCAGGATGAATGGGCGACGAGGGTGGATCACGACGTGCCGTGGCTCGCCATGACCAATGAGAAGGAGGATTACGGCATCGGGGAAATCATCCAGTCTTCACTCGCGTTCAATCCGGAGCGCGGCGAAGCCACAACGCACCGGCCTGCTTTCTATCTTTATTACCATCATTTCTGGCGGACTCCGTTGACTTATTTTACGCGCGGCTGGGTTTATCCCTTCAGCGATTATCAGCGCGGCCCGATTCTGCCGGTCGAAGCCGGTTCAACCTACGTGGAGAAGATGGCATTCCTGCCGTTTTACCTGCACAAGGAAGGTGATCGCTACGCCGACATTGAAGCCGCCAGCAAAGCCATCACCCATCCATTGGTCCAGCGCTGGGGACGATGAGTCAGGTGTGTGAGAGTCGCCAAGAATCTGTGGCTTTGGTTGAATGATGAAAGCCTTCAGGTTCACGACTTCATCAACGAATTAAACTTTCCTTGCCGGCTTTTCGGCGCATAAATTCCTTTGCGAAGTAAATCCATCCATCATCACACCATGAAAACACCAACTCCGCCCACCAGTGACTTCACCCGTCGCGAATTCCTTGCCACCAGCGCAGCCGCAGGCGCCGGGCTTCTGCTTGCGACCTCGACTCTGGAACAGACCGCTTCGGCTGCTGCTGCGGACGGAGCAGCGCGCAGGAAGCGTTATGCTGTCGTGGGTGTGGGAGATCGCTCGGGCATGTACCGTGGAGCGATTCTGAAGACCTACGCGCAGACGAGCGAGATGGTCGGCTTTTGCGATATCAATCTCGGTCGGCTGAAGCTGGCCCAGCGCAAGGCGCGGGAACTGGCTGATGTGGAAGTGCCGATTTACGAGGCCAGGGATTTTGAGAAGATGTTGCGCGAGACCGAGCCGGATATTGTGATCGTCACCACCAAGGATGCGACGCACAGCCGTTACATCATTCGCGCCATGGAGCTGGGCTGCGACGTCATGACGGAGAAGCCGATGACCACCGACGAAAAGCAATGCCGCGCCATCCTTGATACGCAGCGCAGGACCGGGCGGAATTGCCGCGTGACGTTCAACTACCGCTACTCACCGCACCGCGCCCAGGTGAAGGATCTGCTCATGAGCGGGGTGATCGGCGACGTGCTGTCGGTGGATTTTCACTGGCTGCTCGACACGATCCATGGCGCAAACTATTTCCGTCGTTGGCACAGCAACAAGGTCAACTCCGGCGGCTTGATGGTTCACAAGGCCACGCACCATTTTGACCTGGTCAACTGGTGGCTTTCCGCTGTTTCCGTGACCGTGCAGGCGACGGGCAAACGCGAATTCTACACGCCGCAGATGGCAAAACGTCTCGGACTTGCGAGCCATCACGAGCGTTGTCACACCTGCCCGGAGAAAAGCAAATGCACGTTTGCCATTGACCTCGTCGCGAGCCAGAACCTCAAGGAGCTTTACTTCGACAACGAGCAATACGACGGCTACATCCGTGATCGTTGCGTGTTCCGGCCCGACATTGACATTGAAGACAATATGAACGTCATGGTCCGCTACAACACCGGCGTCACGCTCAGTTATTCGCTCAACGCCTTCAATGCCTGGGAAGGCTACGCCATTGCTTTCAACGGCACAAAGGGCCGGCTTGAACTCAAGGAGGAGGAGAAGGTTTTCACCAGCAAAGATGGTTCACCGCCGCGCGCAATTAAAGGCGAGGGCACTTACATCAGGATTTATCCGTTGCGCGCGCCGGCGTACGAGGTTGAGGTCTGGAAGGGCGAAGGCAGTCATGGTGGCGGGGACCGCGTGATGCTGGAGGATTTGTTCATGCCTGGCAAAAATTCGGACAAGCATCAACGTGCGGCGGATCAGCGCAGCGGGGCTTACTCCATCCTTGTCGGTATCGCGGCCAATCAATCATTCCGTAGCGGCAAGGCCGTTCAGATTACGGACCTCGTGCCACGCCTGGCGATGCCGGATTATCCGGCGATGCCGTCCCACACCGAGCCTGTGCCGATGCCGCCAAAGGTTTAACCTGTCATTTCAAAGTACTGAGATACGCCAGCAAACGGAGCGCGGCTGTGTCTGAAAGACCAGCCGCAGCGCATGAAATGATTGTAAGCCTTGGAATGATCGGACGTGCTGCGGCTGGTGCTACCGCACACAGCCGCGCTCCGGTAGTGATGCGGTGTTTGAAGACACCTATCTGACTCCTGAGCGAACAGCCACTGACTCTGGGAAGTTTCTTGTGGCGGGCGTGGATGAGATGGATAAAATGGGAGTTCTAGTGTTTGTTTTCATAGGTAGAGATTCTGGTCTCCACCTTGTCATCTACTTTCGTTCTTTTCGTTTCATGTTTGAAAGTCAGTGAGACGCCAGCCATAGCGAAATGGCATAGTAACCAACGACGCCAATGGCAATCAAACCCACGAGAATCGCCGTGCCCATAGCCATCGCTGCGATCATTTTTTCCGTCCGCGAATAGTCGTTGGGCAGCATTCGTTCGAACGAACTCCAAATCTGCCACAAGTATTGTGATTTGTTGGCGTCTCCGTCCGAGCCTGTAAACAAACCAAAGTCGGCCCACAAAATTACTGGTGGACTCAATACTAGATTCAGTTTTTCCAGTTTTATGCCATCTTGAAGCGCGGCGTTGACCACGCTGATTTCAGGACTCCTACCGGCGATGGCAAAGAATGGCTCTCCGTCGTTCATCGCAAAGTTGATGGCTTCTTTCCACAACGGGAGAGTGTCCAGTCTGCTCTCGCGATCTGGTTTTCCATGGTCACCTTTGCAGATGTAGGTGTCAGAAAACAGCACGCCTTTATTGTCTGACAGCATTACACGTCCGTAGGCGAGCGGTAATAGCACAATCAACCGGGTAGCTTCTTGCCGTTCAATACCGCTCTCAAGTAGCCGGTTGAAAATCTCGCGATCTGGAGAATCCGGATTGGAGCGAAATGTTTGAACCGCCGACTGGATGGCTTGGTGCATGAAATTGTCTGGCAAATTCACTTTGCCTTGGCTGGCTCGGTTGGCGAAACGCTCAGGATAAAGCTGATCAGATTCCGGAAGTCTGCGTCCGGCATCTGCTCCAAACCTTCGGGCATCACGGAGAACTCGCTCACGCGCATCTTGGCGATGTTGCTCTTCGCCACGATTTCCTCTTTCGGTCCGGACGAAAGCAACTTCACATGTGTGGGCGTGTCCTCGACCACGCGGCCGCTCAACGAACGATCATCCTTTGTATCAATCAACACGTTTTCGTAGCCCTTGCCGACGACCTGGCTGGGATCAATCACGTTTGCCAGCAGCGCGTCGAGGCTGGCACGACCCGAGCCGGTCAGGTCCGGTCCGACCTCCGCGCCCTCGCCGTTGAGCTTGTGGCAGACGAAGCATGTCTTCTTTGCAAGTTCGTGTCCAGCGGCGAGGTCCGCTTTGCCGCTCAGAATCATTTCCTTCTTTTCAGCAATGAGTTTCTGTTTGCCTGCGCTCTCGGGCCGGACGCGACCAATCGCCAGCTCAGCGCGTTTGCGGATGAATTCATCCTTGGATTCAGCAAGTGAGCGGACGGCGGATAACGGCAGATCGCTCGCGGCTATTGTTTTTGTTTCGATGGCAGAGAGCAGTGCGGTAGCCCAGCGTGCGCGAGCAGCCATAACTTCCGCCGCCGCGGACTTCGACGTGGGCGTCAACCTCGGCCAGTGCGTGAGTAATTTCTCGGCCACGCCGTCGCCACCGAGTTCGCCCAACGCGTGGATGGCTTCGACCACCAGCGTTTCGGCGGGGTTGCTCGCGAGGAGCGTGAGCAGCGCATCCCGTGCGGCATCGCTCTT
>CAYSDO010000152.1:0-9135 GCA_964429665.1 uncultured Bifidobacterium sp. | reverse complement strand
GAACGGAAACAACGGCAGCAACTTTATCATCGCGGACAACGGCGCGACGGGCGTGGATGAATTGATCATTAACAGCAACGATCAGGAAGACGTGCTGACGCTCACGGCCACCGGTGCGATTGGTTCACGCACAGGAACAATCACCGTGTTGAACGGCCTCACGTTGTTGGGAACGGAAACAATCACGTTCACCGGCGTGGATGCCGCCGTGGTGAACACGTTCGCCTCGAACGATACCGTGACGATTGACGACACGGCGGCGCCGACGGTGGTTGATTTCGGCGCGGGCGACGACCATGTCATCGTCGGCAAGGTGCCGCTGATAGCCGACGCCGGAAACACGAACGCTGAGTATCCCGCCGGAATGCCCGTCGGAAATCCCGCCGGCATCACTCCCGGAAACTCCAACGCGCTCGTGTTGTTCGGCGGCGCGAACAACGACACATTCGACATCGTCCACAACGCCACACCGCTTTACGTGGACGCGGGTGCTGGAAATGACATCATCAATCTCGCCACAGTCATCATCCTGCGTGGCACGCCGGGATCGTCCGGATTCACGCAACCTCTCGGCTCCGGTGGCGACCGATACGATTATCTCGACAACGGCGCGATGGTCTTTACCGGCGGCGCGGGCACGGATCGTCTGGCGCTGGTGGGCACGGGCGCGGGCGACATTCTGGTGCTCACCGACACGTTGCTCGCGGGCGCGGGCCGCTCGACGGCGCTCGCGGCGATTGAAGTCGTTTCCATTGATGGCAGCGGCGGGCCGGATGAAATCTATGTGCTCTCGACCGGAAACTTTGACGCGAAGATTTTCGGCGGCACGGGCACGGACACAATCCAGGTCGGCGGCACACCGCCCACGTTGACGTTCCCGAGTTTCACCGTCACGGTGACGGCTTCGCTCGATGCGCGGAGGATTTTGAACCGGTTGACGATTGACGCCGGAACGCAGACGCCGGGCACGCGCGATCAACTCATCATTCACAACGAGAACGGTTCGTCCGCCGCGAGCCTGCTCACGCATCGCACGGTCACGCGCATGGAACAGATTGGCGAGGATGAACTCGACAATCCGATTTTCGCGCAGGCGACGAGCGGCGGGTTGGGCGTGACGGACACGTTCCAGAGCTTCGAGGGAGCGGGCGTGGTGAGCGGCACGGCGTTCGACGGCGGATTCTACTTCGGCCTGCAACTGCTCGGCTTCGAGCGTCTCGAAATCCGTCTCGCCGCGGGCAACGACGCCCTCACCGTGACCGAGACGGAGACCGATGAGCTCGTTTACCTCTACGGCAACGACGGCAACGACGTGATCAACCTCCGCACCTTGCAGGGCGAGACGCACGTCTTCGGCGGCATTGGCAACGACACGGTGAATGTGGGTTCGCTCGCGCCCGCCATCAATGGCAACGTGAACGGAATCTCCGGCGCGCTGTTGATCTCCGGCGAGGCGGGCACGGACACGACGAACGTGGACGACCGCAGCGACACGCTGGGCAACACCGGTTATCTCACCGCCACACAACTCACCGGCCTCGGCATGGCCGTGGGCATCAACTACGACACTTTGGAGTTCTTGAACATTGACACCGGCTCCGGCGGCGACGTGTTCAACATCCGTGGCACGAGCGCGGTCACGAACATTTCACTGCACGACGGCAACGAACAGATTTACGTCTCGTCGCTGGCGAATGTTGCGGTTGGCGATGCGCGCCCTGATTTCCTTGCAGGCAATCTCGACAATATCAATGGCACATTGAACATCAACGCGGGTGCGGGCCGTCACATGTTGTTCGTCAGCGACGAAGGCGCGACCCTTGGTGATGGAGCAGGTCTCATCACCAGTTCGCTCATACGCGGCCTCGCTCCGGCGGACATCACTTATGTGGCGGACAATCCTGAGGGCAACTTTGCCGATGGCATCACGATCTGGGCGGGCAGTGGCAACGACATCATCAGTGTCACCGGTACTCACGAGCGGCCTGGCTTGCGAACGATTACCACCCTCAACACCGGCGCGGGGAATGACAACGTGACGGTGACGTTGAGCGCGGCGACGGACGGATTCTTCGTTTTGAATACGCAGGATGGCGACGATATTGCGAACGGCAGCGGATCGAGTAATTCACTCGTGATTTTCGGCGGGTTGGGTAATGACACGCTCACGGGCGGAACCGGTCGCGACGCCATCTTTGGCGACCAGGGACGCATGGAATATGTCAGTAGTGGGCAGGTTGTGACGTTCCTGGGCAATGGCGGGCCGGGTGATAAAACAGACGGCGTGATCCGGGCGCCCAATTCAATTTACACAGTGAGTCCGGCGGCTGGCGGTAACGACAACCTTACCGGCGGCGGCGCTGAGGATGTTATCTTCGGTGGTACAGGGACTGACACGGTTTTTGGCAGCGCTGGCAACGATATTATCTTTGGTGACAGCGGGCAGGTGTTGTTTGCGTATCCCGTCGCAGGGGTCGTGTCGCCACCGTCTGCTACGGATCCAAATCTATTTGCGCCTACGGCGATCAATCTCTTGCAGACAATCGCGCCAACCATCGGAGGCAATGACACGCTAAACGGCGATGACGACAATGACGTGGTTATCGGCGGCACGGGCGATGACACAATCAATGGCGGCAGCGGAAGCGACTTGATCTTTGGTGATCATGGCCAGGTTGATTACTCGCTGCCCGTTGTGAATGATTTCGTTTCAATCTTCACGCAATCAACTGATGGTGCAGGTAACGATACGATTCATGGCGGCGCTGGGGATGATTTCATCCTAGGCCAACAGGGTGACGATCTGCTTTACGGTGACGGAAACGACGACGACGTATGGGGTGGTCACAACGTCGCGGGAGGCGTGGACGGAAGCGATCGCATGGACGGCGGTACAGGTAATGATGTGATGCTTGGGGACAACGGGATCATCGTGCGACGCGGCGATGCGATAACGTTGCGCGCGCAAACTTTGACAGGCGGGACGATCTTCGATGCGCTCGGCAACACGGCGTTGAGCGGCGTGGCGCTGGCGATGCCCACTGGAGCCGCAGCGCGTAACATCACACTCACCAACGAAGACGTAGCTGCGGGTGATGATTTGATGGCGGGCGGGGCAGGGGACGACATGCTGTTTGGCCAGCTTGGAAACGATACATTGCGCGGCGACGGCTTCGTGGATCAGGCGCTGACCGGGCTCGTGAGCTTGAAGCGTTCGCTCGATAACGCGACCGATGGCGACGATTACATCGAAGGCAACACCGGCACAGACACTATTTACGGCGATCTTGGCCAGGATGATTTGATTGGCGGCAGTTCGGATTGGTTCGGGCTGACTACTGCGGCCCAGCGCGTTGATGGCGCGGACAATATTTTTGGTGGCGACGGCACAGACATCCTGCGCAACAGTTCCGGTGACACGAGCGCAAACGGTTTTGCGCGGGATGCTGATGTGATTCTCGGCGACAATGGACGAATCGTGCGTCTTGTTGGCACGAAGGGCGTGAATAGCGGGCGTTTCCTGAATTTCAATTATGACAATACGCCAGGTGCCACGGTGCGCATCATCGCACGCGCAGTGATAAAACTTGATTACACTCCAGGCAACGGTAGCGCGACGGACAACGGTACGGGCGACGTGATCTGCGGCGAGGCGGGGAATGATTTGATTTATGGTGAGACAGGTAACGACGTGATTTACGGCGACGGTCAGGACGATAATATCATCGGCGGGGCAGGCGAGGATTGGATTTCCGGCGGCACGGGTGACGATGCGGCCTTGGGCGATGACGGCTGGATCATGCCGAGCCGGAACGGAATTGCCGAGCCGCTTTACGGAATCAAAGCTGCCAAGCAGGTCGTTCTTAAACTCAAAGGCGCGCCTTCAGTTGTCTCGAATCCGACGGGCCGGATGAACATGACCGTGAAGCTTATGCTGCCTGATCAGGGCGGACGCGACATCATTTACGGCGGTCTGGGAAATGATTTCCTTCACGGCGGCGCGAACAACGACGGCATCTCTGGCGCAGAGGCATTACAGGAGATTTACGACACGCCGTCGCTTGCGCTGTATCGGTTGTTTACGCCGGGTGTGCTGGTTTACAACCCCTACAATCCGCTGGCGAAGATTGACGGCCATCCGTTGAACTTCGAGGCGACTGACGGAGAAGGCGGAAAAATCAGCGACGGTCAGGATGCCTTGTTCGGCGAGTCCGGTGACGACTGGTTAATGGGTGGAACAAATTCCGACCACATGTACGGTGGCGCGGGCAATGATGTGATCAATGCGGATGACAATCTTGACACGAACGGCGGTGCGAATACGTCGTACGACGCCGTGCCGTTTGCAGACGCAGACATCGCGTGGGGCGATCGCGGTCAGGACACGATGATTGCGAACAACGCGAGCGACCGGTTGTTCGATCTGGCTGGCGAGTATAACGGCTACCTCACGCCGTTCAGTCCGTTTGGCAGCCCGAACATGACCGCACGGCCAAACAAGGCAGCGGGCAAATTCTTGCTGGCGCTCATGCCGAGCGAGGGCGAGGACACGACGCTGACGGGATTGACGAAGAAGGGAACTTCGATCACGGGCAAGGCGATCTGGCAGGCCGGGCCTTGAGAAGAAATGGATTTTGTAAAATGAAACAAAACAGTTTTCGCGTGGAGACGAACGCTTGCTGGCCGCGATGGACGCTCGCGCTGGCGGCGCTTGGATTCATCACACTGCCATCGCTTCACGGCGAGGAACGCGAAACCCGGTTGGACGGAGCGTCCCTTGTCAGTGGCACGACTCTGAGCGGATACGTTGAAGCTTCCACGATATGGGCCTTGTCGACGCCACCGGACTCAGCCGGCACCGCACCGTTCCCAAATACTTTGCGGATGCCTGGTCGTCTTTACGACGTGCCTGCGAAGATGGATGGCTTCAATCTTGAGGCGTTCGTGCTGACTTTGGAAAAGCCTCTTGACGAGGAGTCGTGGTCGGCAGGTTATCGTGCGCAACTGTTCTTTGGTCCTGACGCGTCGTTGCGCAATTTATTTTCGCTTGCTGGTGGTGGTAGAAATGATCTTGGCTTGAGTGAAGCGTTTGTGACGTTGCGCACGCCGCCGGGAAACGGGTTGGAATTCAGGCTCGGCTATTTTCTGACGCCGCTCGGCTACGAATCCTATCACAGCCGGGAGAACGCAAATGTCAGCCGCTCGTACGGTTACTTCATCGAACCCAAACAGCACACGGGACTGACGATGAAATATGAGTTTGCCGAATGGATGAGCGCAATGGCCGGGATGGCAAACAACTATTCGACCTACGTGGATGCGCATACGCAGAATCGCGGCTCGCTTACCTATCTCGCCGCGCTGGAATTCAACGGGGCGTGGTTCGGACACAAGGACATCACCTTGAAACTCGGTTACACCGGCGGTCACACGGACAGCGGTGCACCGACTGACACTGGACCGCGCATCCACAATTTTCACGCCAGCGCGCACCTGCCGCTGCCGGTGGATGGCCTGGCTCTTGGATTGGCGTACGATTATCAGGCGAACTTTTCAGCGGGCTGGCCTGCGACCTTTTTTCTCCCGGAGGGTCCGAACACGACTTATGCCGATGCCACCGCGCTTTATGTGAGTTATGCCGCGAAGAAGTGGGAGTTTAACACCCGCGCCGAGTATGCCCGTGCCACGTCTGGGAATACCATCTTCGCGGCCCGCTCCGCGTTCGGCTCAGATAAACCGATGTTCGGTGGTCACGACGAAAAATTTGTGGGCGTGACTGAGACGATCAGCTACCAGCTATGGAAAAATGTTCTCACCCGTGTTGAATTCCGGTGGGATCATGATTGCGCGGGCGGAGAGCCTGTGTTTGGTACCGCTGCCCACCCGCGCAAGAATTCGTTCACAATCGGTTTCGACTGCGTTTACTCATTCTAAGCCGATCGCGACCGCATCAGCATGGTGGTTGCCATGCTAATTGAATCCTTGACTAGGTGCGTGCGGCGGGCTTGTTCTTGGCCGAGTCGAGGAGTTTTTCTGCGACGCTGTTGGGCACCTGTGCAAAGCTCAAAGGCTCCATCGAATACGAGGCGCGGCCTTTCGAGAGCGAACGGATCGCCGTCGCGTAACCGAACATTTCGGCGAGGGGTACTTGCGCGTTCAGAATCGTCTGCCCATTCTTCGCTTCGATACTGACAATCGTGCCGCGACGACGGTTGATGTCGCCGAGGAGATCGCCCTGATATTCGTCCGGCGTCGTGCATTCCACTTTCATCAGCGGTTCGAGCAGGATCGGGCCGGCTTTCTTAAACGCGTCTTTCAATGCGAAGATGCCCGCCATGCGGAACGCGAGTTCGTTCGAGTCAACTTCATGGAACGATCCGTCCACGACTTCGACTTTGATGTCAATAACCTGATAGCCGGCATAAACACCGCCTTTGATGGCCTCCTCAATACCTGCGATGACCGCCGGAATGTATTCCTTGGGAATGGAACCGCCGACGATTTCATCCACAATTTCCACGCCCTTGCCTTTCTCATTTGGCGCGACAGTGATGCAAGCGTGACCGTATTGACCTTTGCCGCCGGATTGACGGATGAATTTGCCTTCGCCCTCGGCGTTCTTGGTGATCGTCTCGCGATACGCAATCTGCGGGGCGCCGGTGTTGGCTTCCACTTTGAATTCGCGCTTGAGCCGGTCAATGATGATTTCCAGATGCAACTCACCCATGCCCGCGATGATAAGCTGGGCGGTTTCCTCGTTTGTGAAACAACGAAACGTCGGGTCTTCTTCGGCGAGCCGTTGCAAGCCTTCAGACAATTTGTCGCGATCCTGCTTGGTTTTCGGCTCTACGGCCATCGAGATGACCGGTTCAGGGAAGGTTGGCGGCTCGAGCGTCACATCATAACTTTCATCGCACAACGTGTCCCCGGTGGTGATGTTGCGGAGACCGACCAGCGCTGCTATGTCGCCTGCAAAGACCTCGTTGATGTCCTTGCGTTCGCTGCCTTGAATGATCATGAGGCGGCTGACGCGCTCGCGCTTGCGTGTGCGGGGATTATAAATCGTATCCCCCTTCTTGAGCTGGCCGGAGTAAACACGGAAGAACACCAGCTTGCCCGCGTAGGGATCCGTCCAGAGTTTGAACGCCAGCGAGCAGAACTTTTCGTTGTCGGTCGTCGGAACTTTGACCACAACGTCCGTTCCAAGTTCGTGACCTTCTGCGCCGGGTATGTCAAGCGGGCTGGGGAGATAATCAATGACAGCGTCCACCAGGACCTGCACGGCTTTTTTCTTAAACGCCGAACCGCAGAGCACCGGCACGAGTTCGATCTTGCAGGTCAGGCGGCGGATGGCGGCCTTGAGCGCGGGCGCGCTAACCGGCTTGTCTTCAAGCACCAGATTGGCAATCTCGTCATCCTTGTTGGAGACGGCGTCGATCAATTCCGAGAGAGCAGCCTTGGCGCGCTCTTGATGTTCTGGCGCAATGTCCTTGATCTCGTAATTCAAACCTTCCGTCGTGAGATCTCCCTCGCCCCAGATGATTGATTTCTGGTTTACCACGTCAATGACGCCGGCAAACTTGTCTTCCGCCCCGATGGGCAGGAAAATCGGAAAAGCGTATGCCTTGAGCTTGGTCCGCATGTCGTTCAGCGCGTTTTCAAAATTCGCGCCGGTGCGGTCCATTTTGTTGACGAATGCGATGCGAGGAACGTTGTACTTCGTGGCCTGCCGCCAGACGGTTTCCGATTGCGGCTGGACGCCTGCCACGCCGCAGAACACGGCGACCGCGCCGTCGAGCACGCGCATGGAACGCTCGACTTCAGCCGTAAAATCCACGTGGCCGGGGGTGTCAATAATGTTGATGCGGTGCGGGACGTTGTTGAAAGCCTTGTAAACCTCGGTCTCGCGCGGCTTGGCAGTTTTCTGGGTCCAAAAGCAAGTCACAGCGGCGGAGGTGATCGTGATGCCGCGTTCCTTTTCCTGCTCCATCCAGTCGGTTACGGTGTTGCCGTCATCCACGTCACCGATCTTGTGGATGAGACCGGTGTAAAACAAAATACGCTCGGTGGTTGTAGTCTTGCCGGCATCAATGTGCGCGGCGATGCCGATGTTACGGGTGCGTTCGAGCGTGTACTCGCGGCTGGGCGAGTTCGGTGTGGTTGTTGCGGGAGCGGTCATAGTTGTTTCAGTGATAAAAAAAACGCCCCGAGCAATGTTTGCTTCCGGGGCGTATTAAAGTTTTTGAACTACCAACGGAAGTGCGCGAATGCCTTGTTGGCCTGCGCCATCTTGTGAACTTCATCACGTTTGCGGATGGCATTGCCCTGGCCCTGGTAAGCCTCCATGATTTCAGCAGCGAGTGCCGACTTCATGGGCATGCCTTTGCGGGAGTCGGCAAAGTCAACGAGCCACCGTAGTGCGAGTGACGCCTGGCGGTCCGAGGTGACTTCCATTGGCACCTGGTAGGTGGCGCCGCCGACGCGACGCGCCTTGGTCTCAATTCGGGGTTTGGCATTGTCAACCGCGCGCTGGAGGAGTTCCACAGGATTCGACGCCGGGATTTTCTCGACGAGCTGATCGAACGCGCCATAGACGATACGCTGCGCGGTGCTCTTGTTGCCGCCCTTCATGATGGTGTTGACGAGGCGCGAGACGAGTACGCTCTGAAATTTTCCGTCGCGGGTGACGGGACGTTTGATGGCTTGACGACGACGTGACATGTTTTTCTTAAAATCGTTGGCTGTTTACTTCGCGGCAGCGGCTGCAGCTTTTGCCTTTGGCTTCTTGACGCCGTACTTGGAGCGGCTGACCCGGCGTTTTTCAACGCCGGCGGCATCGAGTGTGCCGCGAACAATGTGATAGCGCACACCGGGCAGATCCTTTACGCGACCGCCGCGCACAAGCACAATTGAGTGCTCCTGCAGGTTGTGGCCCTCGTCAGGGATGTAGGCGATGATCTCGAAACCGTTCGTGAGGCGAACCTTCGCAACCTTGCGCATCGCGGAGTTCGGTTTCTTGGGTGTACGAGTCATGACCTGGATGCAAACGCCGCGACGGAACGGCGAGTTTTCCAAAGCCGGAGACTTGGACTTGTACTTGATCTTGTTACGGCCCTTGCGAACCAATTGATTGAT
>CAYSDO010000151.1:0-9149 GCA_964429665.1 uncultured Bifidobacterium sp. | reverse complement strand
TGGCGCGGTTCGAGTGAACGGCACGCGGATGCGACGATCCAATTTCTGAACTCACGCGAGAAGGACAAACCGTTTTACATCTACTTCGCGCCGCCTGTGCCGCATGATCCGCGCGTCGCCGCACCAGAGTTCCACAAGTTGTATGATCCAAAGCGCATCCCCCTGCCCGCCGCCTTCCTGCCGCAGCATCCTTTCGACAACGGAGAAATGACGGTCCGTGATGAAAAGCTCGCTCCGTGGCCACGCACACCTGAGGACACAAAACAGCAACTCGCAGATTACTACGCCTGCGTCACGGGCCTTGATCATCACGTCGGGCGCATTTTCGACCAACTCAAATCCTCCGGCGAATGGGAGAACACCATCATCATTTTCACCGGCGACAACGGCCTTTCGCTCGGCGACCACGGGCTGTTTGGAAAACAAAATCTCTACGAGTTTGGCGGCATGCACGTTCCATGCGTCATCGCCGGACCGGACATCGCGAAAGGCAGGAGCGACGCGCTGATCTACCTCATGGATTTGTTCCCCACGTTCTGTGACTTCGGCGGGGCAACCGTTCCTGAAGCCGTCGAAGGCAAAAGTCTTGCGCCGATCCTCCACGGCAAGGCAACAAAGGTCCGCGATGTTCTCTACACCGGTTATCGCAACTGCCAGCGTTCCGTCCGCGATGACCGGTGGAAACTCATCCGCTATCCACTCGTGGACAGAACGCAGTTGTTTAATCTCAAGAAAGACCCGCACGAATTGAAGAATTTGGCTGATCAACCCCGCCATGCCGCCAAAGTAACGGAGCTGACTTCTCTGTTGCAGAAAGAAATGGAACGCTACGCAGACCCCGCTCCACTCAAGGTAGCTGATCCCAAACCAGCGGCGTGGAATCCCCCGGCAAAACAACCAGCAGCCAAATCTTCATCTGACAAACCATGAAATCATTCTGCACCGTCCTCGCGCTGCTTTGGATTTTCTGCGGACAATCATCCCCCGCCGAATCCAAACCCAACATCGTTTACATCCTCGCCGATGACCTCGGCTACGGCGATGTACACAGCTATAACCCACAATCGAAAATTCCCACACCAAACCTCGACCGCCTCGCCCGCGAAGGCATGCGATTCACAGACGCACACGCGCCGGACGCGGTCTGCACTCCAACACGGTACGGATTACTGACTGGCCGCTACGCGTTTCGCTCGCGAATGACTTCAGGAGTGTTGCCACCTTGGGGAGCTCCGTTGATTGAGGAAGGACGTCTGACCGTCCCGACGCTTTTACGGAAGCATGGCTACGCGACGGCTTGCATCGGAAAATGGCATCTGGGTTGGGGTTGGCCGACCAAGGATGGTGAATCGCCATCCAGCAAGGACGGAATCGGCAACGTAGATTTCACGAAACCAATTTCCGGCGGGCCGATCACTCGCGGTTTCGATTCCTACTTCGGAGTCGATCTACCGAACTTCCCACCTTATTGCTTCATCGAGAATGATCGCACGGTGGGAATTCCATCCATTGCGTCTCCGCAAACAAAGGGCGGCTTCAACCGCCCCGGCCCGATGGTTGCCGGTTGGAATCTCACCAACATCATGCCTGAGATCACAGCACGCGCTGTGCGTTACATCGAGGATGCAGCGGCGAAATCGCCTGACAGACCATTCTTCCTGTACTTTCCACTAACCGCGCCGCATTACCCTGTAGTGCCGGCGGCGGAATTCAAAGGCCGCAGCCAGGCAGGCGACTACGGGGATTTCGTCGCACAAGTGGATGCGACGGTGGGCGAAGTCATGGCCGCGCTGGCCCGCACGCGTCTTGTAAAGAACACGCTCGTGATATTCACCAGCGACAATGGGCCGGAAGTGGGCGAGGTCACGGTGGGCGCGTACGATCGCATCAAGCAATTCGACCATCGCAGCATGGACGGATTGCGCGGTGTAAAACGTGACGCATGGGAAGGTGGACATCGCGTTCCATTCATTGCCCGCTGGCCAAAGCATGTTCCTGCTGACGCCGTCAGCGATGAAACGATCTGCCACGTGGATTTGTTGGCAACATGCGCCGCGATGCTGGGCGATAAGCTCCCATCCGATGCCGGCGAAGACAGTTACAACATTCTGCCAGCGCTTCTAAAACGAAAACTCTCGAAGCCGATAAGAGAGGCAACGGTGTTGCACAGCGCCAGAGGAAGCCTTGCCATCCGGCAGCGAGATTGGGTGTTGATTGACGCGCCCAGCGGGGACGGGAACCACGAACCCGAATGGTTCAAACAGGAGCGGGGTTATCAGACGAATCAATTCGCCGGCGAACTCTACAATCTCAGGGAAGACCTCGCACAGAAGAGCAATCTTTATGACGCCAAGCCGGAAATCGTGCAGCGCCTCAAACCACTTTTGGAGAAATACAAGTCCGAAGGCCGCAGTGCGCCTTCCGCCAAATAGTGTCCCGAGCACGCTCCATGAAACCGACGGCAGATCCAAGTCTTCATGCCTGCCTGCTTGCTATTTCAAGCGCGAACCGGGAAGCTAACATTATCAAGATAACCAATGCCTTTATTGATATGATCTCAAGCTTCCTTCAATTGCCATCGCGTCAGTTCGCGTCAATCGCCACCGCCTTCATGCTGGTTCTCTCCATCCAGGCTGGTGTTGCTGAAACCACAAATACACCTGCCACCTCGGAGGCTGATCTCGCTTGGAAGGAGGTTGAAAAGGCCACGCAGTCCCCTACACCTCCAGCCGAATGGCAGGGCAAACAACCCACTCCCGAACAACAGGCGAAATTCCGGGAACAAATGGCCGTACGCGCCGGGGAGGCGGCGGACAAAGCCGGGGCCTTTGCACAAAAGTATCCAAATCATCCCAAGTCCGAACTCGCCCGCAAAAAACATGATCAAATGCTCAGCATCGCCGTCCAGCTCGGCAACAAGAGCAAGATCGCTGAAATGGAAAAACTGGAGACGGAGAAGCTTAAAGATCCCAACCTGTCTGAAGACGAGCGAGTGCAATTGCGGATGCGAGCCACCATTAACTCACTTCGGGCCAGTGACAATCCGGACATTGAAAAGGCCGCGCGCCAAATCATCAAGGAATTCCCAAAGCGCGAGGAAGGCTACCAATTGCTGATCCAGGCTGCTGATGGGTTGGAGGCGGACAAAGCCCTGGCAATTGCAAAGGAAATCAAGGCCGCCAACGTCTCGGAGGAACTTAAAGCTGCGGCCGAGGAACTGGCAACAAAACTGGAGGCCGTAGGCAAACCGCTCGATATCGCCTTCAAGGCCGTTGACGGCCGGGAGGTGGACATCAGCAAAATGAAAGGCAAGGTCGTGCTCGTGGATTTCTGGGCAACCTGGTGCGGCCCTTGCGTGGCGGAAATTCCAAATGTGAAAAGGACCTTCGACAAACTCCACCCCAAGGGATTTGAGATTGTTGGCATCAGCTTCGACCAGAAAAAAGACGCGCTCGAAAAATTTGTCGGCGACAAGAGCAT
This sequence comes from uncultured Bifidobacterium sp., assembly GCA_964429665.1. Classification (GTDB taxonomy): domain Bacteria; phylum Verrucomicrobiota; class Verrucomicrobiia; order Limisphaerales; family JADLHS01; genus JADLHS01. The sequence continues at coordinate 5,669 of CAYSDO010000151.1, read as the reverse complement.
GTCCTGGCCGCAATTCTTCGACGGTGAAGGCTGGGGTAATAAATTCGGCAAGCAATATGGCATCCATAGCATTCCGGCCATGTGGCTCGTGGACAAAAAGGGAATTCTTCGGGACTTGAACGGTCGGGATAACCTCGAATCCAAAGTTGAAAAGCTGCTGGCTGAGTAAACCAAGTCGCCCGCACCAGCAGCCTGAGGAACAAACTCGATCCAAAACCGACCAGCGTATCCACGGTTAACACCGCCCTAACCATTCATGCGCATCGTCAATCTCAATCCTGACACCGACATCGGCGCGAGCGCGTGGCTTGTCGAATTGGAAGGCCATCGCATCCTGCTTGATGCCGGAATGCATCCCAAGCGTGAGGCCCGCGAAGCCTTGCCGCTGTTTCACTCACTGCAAAATGAAGATGTGGACGCCATTGCAATCTCGCACTGCCATCACGATCACGTCGGCGCGCTGCCGGTCGCTGTACGTCATTTCCCCAAGGCGCATGTGCTGCTGCCGGAGCAGAGTTATTTCATCATCGAACGAGTGCTTCATAACTCGGTCAACGTAATGACCCGCCAGCGCGATGAACTGGGCATCAAGGAATATCCGCTCTACACGCACGATGAATTGGACGACATCGCTCCTTTGTTTCAGGGCTTCCGCTACAATCGCGAAGTGGATTGGGCTGCGTTCCAGAAAACCCGCGCTGGCGGACAATCTCCCACACTTGAATTTTATGATGCAGGCCACACGCTCGGCTCTGCTGGAATCATGTTGCGCGGCAAGAAGGAGACGATGTTTTACACAGGCGACGTCTGTTTCCACGACCAGACACTATTGCGCGCTGCGCGTTTTCAGGACGTGAAGGCTGACGTGCTGATCATGGAAACAACCCGCGGCAACCGCGCCATCCCGGAGGGTTTCTCGCGGGAATCAGAAGTAGCGCGACTGACGGCAGCCATACAGCAGACGCAAAAGCGCAAAGGCTGCGTGCTCATTCCGTCATTCGCCCTGGGCCGCACACAGGAGGTTCTCGCACTGCTTGCACTGTTGATGAAAGAGGGAAAGTTAAAACACCAACCGATCTACATCGGTGGTCTCGGGCGGGTCTTCACCGAGATATACGACCTTGAAGCTCACCGTGCGCATCGGCAACACACCAATCTTCAGCTGCATGAAGCCCTGAATCTCGTTGTCCTCACACCCGGACAGATCGGGCAAATGAAACTCGGAGGCGGACGCATCTTCGTGCTGACCTCGGGCATGATGAACGAGAACACAGCAGCCCATGATCTCGCTGTGCGCATGTCTGGAGACAAGCGGCAATCCATCTTCTTCGTAGGTTATGCCGATCCTGACTCACCGGCTGGACGTCTCAAGGCCGCGAAGCAGGGCGAGACATTCGTATTCAGCCCCGGCGCGGGTCGTGTCACACGCGATTGTGACATTCAGGAATTTGACCTGACGGCGCATGCCAACCGGGGTGACCTGCTGGATTTTGTCGGTCAGGTTTCCCCACGCGCAGTGCTCCTCGGTCACGGGGACGCAAGTTCGCGTGTGTGGTTTGAAGATCAAATCCGCACGCGCCATCCCAAGATCAAGATCATCCAGCCGCAACCTGGCAAGGAAGTGATCGCGTAGCCTATGAAGGTGGAGCGCCCGTCCTCGGGCGCAGCAACGGGCGAACGCACGGAGCGATCGAATCGTTCAAAAGGCGTTTACACGTTCCTCATTGCTGTGGCCGGGGACAGCCACACTCCGGGACTCCCGCGAATCCCAGCTTGCCGACATGCACTTTGCATGGCAAAGTGACCGCATGAAACCGGATCAAGCCGCCGAAAATCTTCAAATCATCCGAACTCTCATGGAACGCTCCGCTGTGTACCGGCGCGCTCTCGCGCCGATAATGACATGGACAGGCGCGATTGGAATTCTGGCCGCACTGATTGGTGTCCGTGTCCAGATCAGCAGCCAAACAGGGTTCATCGGTTACTGGCTAGGTGTCGCAATCGTCACCATCGCCACGGCATTCCTTCTTGTGCGCAGGCAGGCGCTGAACCGCGACGAACCATTTTGGTCACCACCGACCCGGCGCGTCTCTCAGGCATTGCTACCGCCATTGTTGGTCGGACTTTTGATCGGTTTGGTTTGCTTCGCAATCGGCAAAGAGCAATCGGTCGGCGACCTGCCGACAGGACATTCCGACGACTCGAGCAGCCTGATATTTTTGGCGGGAGCATGGGCTGTGTTTTATGGCTGTGCGCTTCACTCCGCGGGATTCTTTGTTTCCCGAGGATTGAGATTGTATGGCTGGGTGTTTGTATCGGGTGGATGCACAATTTTTGCAGGCGCTTTGTTTGTGACAGGCAGGAAAGAATTTCACGATGCGGCTTGGCAAACGAGCCACTGGGTCATGGGCGGACAGTTTGGCCTGATTCAACTCGCCTACGGCATCTACCTTTATGTGACTGGCGAAGAACAGAACTCGCTGTGAATCCCGAACCGTTTCTCAATCTCGACCGTGTCATTCACGAGAAAGGGCGGCTGGCCATCATGTCCATGCTCGCGGCCACGCCGGAACTTTCGTTTAGTGAACTACGCGACACACTAAACATGACGGACGGAAACATCACTTCGCACATCCGTACCTTGCAGGAGGCTGGTTATGTGGCCGTGGCGAAATCCTTCCAAAACAACCGACCGCTTACCACCTGCTCCCTGACCTCCGCTGGCCGCAAGGAATTTGCAGCCTACATTGCACTGCTGGAACAGATTCTCGAGCAGACGAAAATAAAATGAACATTCTTTGAACACTTCTCCGCCTCCACAGTCTGTTACTTTGTATTGCAAAGTGAAAGGCAATTGGAGGCGACTATGAGAATAATTCGAGCGGAACATCTGGGAATGTGCTTTGGAGTGCGGGATGCGATTGCGCTGGCCCACAAGGAGGCCGGCAAACAACCCATCACGATTTTGGGGGAACTGGTTCACAACGACACCGTTCTCGCCAGGTTGAGGGAGATGGGGATTCAGTTTCACAATGACGCCAGGGAGGTGGCAACTGAAACCGTGATGATCACCGCGCACGGCGCGTCGGAGCAGAAGCTCGGCGCCGTGCGTGCGCGCGGGTTGCGCGTGCTGGAGGCCACCTGCCCGCTGGTTCACGTGGCTCACAACGCCCTGAAGAAACTGGTTCGCGAAGGATGTCACCCGATCATCATCGGCAGGCACGATCACACGGAAGTTCGCGGGATGACGGAGGATTTGACCGAATTTGATGTCGTGTTGTCACCGACTGACATTGATAGGCTGCGCGAGCGCGCTGTCTTCGGTGTGGTTGCACAAACCACACAGCCAATCGAGCGCGTTCGCGAACTGGTACACTTGATCCGCCAGCGATTTCCCGCGTCTGAGGTACGCTTCATGGACACGGTCTGTCAGCCTACAAAGCAACGGCAGCTCGCGGCAGAAGAACTCGCGCAACAGTGTGATGTGGTCATCGTTATCGGCGGCGCGCACAGCAACAACACGCGTGAACTTGTGGAAACCTGCTCACGCCACTGCGATCGCGTCCATTACATCCAAACCGCCGTAGACCTGAAAGAAGATTGGTTCTACCATGACGACACCGTTGGCATAACTGCGGGAACATCCACGCCAGAATCCACCATCCTGGAAGTCGAGCAATGGCTACAATCACACCCTTCGATGTGTCACAAAACAAACAACAACGGAGTTCTGGTATGAATCACTCTAAATGGATCGAATACTTTTCGCAGAACAAACAGAACCGTCCCGAGCCTGACTGGAATGCACCAGTCAATGTGTCACCAAGAATGCTCGCGCCGATGCTGAATTCAGTGGAACAATTTCGTCTGGGTGACGGCGGCGGACCGGCCTCACTCATCGCTTACGACGCGGAAGGATTTCGTAGCAGCACGGCGGAAATGCGAACCATCGTGGATTTATGGTTCGCTGAGGAAGCTGAACATGCGCGCCTGCTCGGCTGCGCGGTCAAACGATTTGGCGGGCGCATCATCACCTCGCACTGGAGCTTTACGGCATTTTGTGTTTGCCGCCGTGTGTTGGGAGTGAAGTTCGAGTTGCAGGTGTTGACGCTCACTGAACTCGTCAGCACGGGTTACTACCGGATGCTAAGAGATCATTCTCCCGACGGCCCACTGGCAGCCATGTGCGAACTGATCCTGCGTGATGAGGCGGGCCATGTGGCATTCCAACGAGACCGGCTGGCGAGCGCCGGCGTCCCAAAACCAGGTTTTCGCGGGTTGGTGTGGCGGACCCAATTCATGCTGTTCGGTTACGCAGCGGGAACAATGCTGTGGATCAACCATGCACCCTGTTTGAAAGCCATCGGTGGAACGCGCATGGAGTTTTATTTGGAAATCACAAAGCAACTGACGCGATTCATCCGTTCGTTGCGAACTGCAACCAAGCCAGGGCGCATACCTGCGCTGTGGGCAAATCCCTCCACCGCTCAATTCCAATCCGTAAGATGAACACCGCTCAACGTAAAGCAACTTGGAGACGCTGGCTCACGGTCGTCACCTTCGCCGCTGCTATGGCATGGGTGGAATCCGCCGTGGTCTATTATCTGCGTACGCACATTGACAGGATTGATCCGTATCAACCGCATCCGCTGCCCGTAATCGGTGGCTTGGGACCGGTGGAACTGGTTCGCGAATTCGCCACACTCGTGATGCTGTTCACAGTAGGTGCGCTTGCAGCACGGACGTGGCGGGCGCGCTTCGGCTACATGCTGCTCGCGTTCGGCGTATGGGACATTTTCTATTACGTCTTCCTCAAGCTCATGTGCGACTGGCCGCATTCATTGCTCGATTGGGACATACTCTTTCTGCTTCCCCTCCCGTGGTGGGGGCCGGTCCTCGCCCCGGTGTTGATCAGCACGCTGATGATTCTGTGGGGAACAATGGCCACGCAGTTTGAACACATCCGGCCCTCAGGCACTCCAAGATGGAAAGCGTGGATGCTCTGTACTGCTGGTGCAATCCTTGCGCTCTATACGTTCATGACAGACGCAATCCAGGCCCGCGACGGCGGAGTGCCGGTGCTGAGGGAATTGCTGCCGACAGCATTTAACTGGCCTTTGTTCAGCCTCGGACTTGCGTTGATGAGCGTGCCTGTGTGGCGTTCGTATTTTGAACTGAGATCCAAATCGGAAAACGTATTCGCAGAAGTCCAAACCCCGTGATTTCGACAACAACATTCAGCGCAGGTGAAATGAGCGTGCTCCTCCGCGGCGAATCGGAGCCGATCGCGGAATGGACGCGCCAATGGAACTCGCGCCGCATTGGACTGAACATTGGCGTCATCTTAATGGGCGCGGGACTATATGGCGCTGCGATGGGCTGGTGGCGCGACCCGATGCAGGCATTGTATGTCGCAATCAAATTTCCACTCGTCATCCTGATCACAGCGGTCGGCAACGCGCTGCTCAACTCCATGCTTGCGCCGCTGTTGGGCTTGAACATCACGGTGCGCGAATCGTTTCTCTCAGTGCTCATGAGTTTCACGATTGCTGCAGCCATCCTCGGCGCATTCAGTCCGCTGCTCGCATTCATGGTATGGAACGCTCCTCCGATGACGCCCGACGTGAAATCCACAGACGCATACGGATTGATCAAGCTCACGCAAGTCG
>CAYSDO010000150.1:4740-9151 GCA_964429665.1 uncultured Bifidobacterium sp. | reverse complement strand
CGCGTACGGCGAGAAGGTTTCGATGTAACGGCGCTGGCCCTCGGCGTAAAGCGTGTCGAACGCGAGCGAACTTTTGCCCGAACCGCTCAAGCCCGTGATGACGATGAGCCGATGCAGCGGCAGATCGAGATCGAAGTTCTTGAGATTGTTATGCCGCACCCCGCGCAGGCGGATGACGGCGGATGGTTTCGCTTCAGACACGTAGTTCAAAAGTAGAGAAGGAAGCAATGAAGTCAAATACCGGAAAAGTTATCGGCAGGAGAAAACTGGAGACAGTGGTCTGGATTGACCAGCCTTCAACGATTCAGCGTGGAGTGCACGGGGGTTTTCGTGCTTTGTCAGAATATCTCGAGTTGCCTAAGCACTATTTCGCAAGCTAAAGGGAACTTTTACTGACAGAGTCGCGCGCAGAACAAATGAGATAAAAGCAAACCTAACGACTGAAGATCGCAAAACAAGCCGCTCTGTAAGCGTTTAGTTGAGGTTTTGTTGGTTAATTGGGACGCGGGCAAGACAACCACGCCGCCTTCTATTTAGTCGAAGAGATTTGATTGGAGTCAGTAATTCATCAGCGTTTTGCAGTCGTTATCCGGGTGCTGAGAAATCGGTAAATCAAGGCAGCCACCAATGCAAGGGCGAGGAGCAGGAGGCTTTTTCGGAAAGCGTAGTCCACAATTTCCCTGCCGCCGATCTGGGCCGATTGGATCACGGGGCTGACCTGGGCTGAGAGTTGCGCAAGATTGGTCGGGCTGACCGTGCGATCAAGGGTGACGAGCAACTCGGTGAGCTGGCGCGCGGTCGCTTCCATCTGGGCGGCGGTGGCCGTGTAGTCCTGGATGCGAAACGGTTCAGCGTTGGTTTTCGGCGAGCCGGTGGCTTTGGATTCGCCTACGCCAAATCGTTTCATCAATGCATCGAACGTCGTCAGCGTCGTGTTTAATGACGTGGACATTTGGGATCCGGTCGAGAGTGTCTGCCGCACCTCGTTTACGAGAGGCGTGAGAGTCCTTTCTTGCGCCTCAAGGGCCTTGAGGATTTCCTCGCGCTCGGTGCTGACCTGAGTGGGCAGTTTTTCGGCCACGGTGGCAAAACGCTCCACGGAAGCCGTGATTTGAGTCGTGTTGGTAATCAGCTGCTGGACAGCGGGCAATTGGACTGCGTTCAAACTCAGAAGTTCGGTCTGCCATCTAAGCAACATGGGCAGCTTTTGGGTCACAAACAACGCGCGCTCGGCAAACAGTCGCGTCTGGGCCACTTCCCGCACCGCAGGGTCCAAGCCGGTAAGCGGATCGAGCGATAGCAGGTTCACCAAACTGTCGGATCTGGACTTGTCGTCCTTCCCAGCCTTGGCGACCTGGGAGGCGAATCCCACCGCACGCGCGGACACAATACTCTCGGGTTGAGGATTCTGACGTCGCCACATTTCGATTGTACGGTGCAATTCAGACTGTTGTTCCCGGGTCAAGGCCGTGGCAATAAGACTCCAGATTTCTGCCTCGGCATTGCGTGCACCGTCAAGCAAGGGACGGGCGGAGTCGCCAAAAACTTCGGGCACCCAATATTCCTCCAACGAAGCTCGCGTCACCGTGACAAAAATGGTCATGTCGAGAAGATTGGCGATGGGATTCGGGCCGGAGGCGATGGAGCAGGTGGCGGTACCAATATCAATCTTGCTTTGAAGGATTTTCGCTCGATCAGGGGCATTGGTGCCCTGCCTAAGTTTGTCCATGCTGGAGGCCATGCGCGTCAGATATTCATCGGCGAAACGCATCAGCGTTTGCTGCAGTTCCACCGGGTCGGCAGCGGGCTGCCCTTTCTTTCCCGGAGTGATCGCTCGCACAGTCTGGCCAGGAACATCCACTGCAGTCTGCACCAGCTGGCAACCCGGGCTGAGGACGAGAAGAAGGAGACCGAAGGTAATCAGTGAGCCGTGGCCAGCGACGTTCGCGCTAAAGCCAGTCCTGTGGGACCTGGGATGATTAATTATCAAATACTTAATGGGCATAGGGCATTTGCTCCATGGGTTTGCAGGCAATTGCTGAGAGGTAAGGCCATTCTGGTGGACGGAATTGAAACCTCATATAATGGCTGCGTTTGAATCGCACTTTGTGACGTGCGGCCGTCGGCAGCGTTCTCTGCCGGAATGGGTATGGATCCCGCATCACCCAGCAGGCCCTCAAATATCAAGCGGATAAGAATCTGAAAACGCAATGGCATTGTTGATTTATTTTCAAAAATCCACGCCCAACGACGTAATGAGTCGGAAATCGTCGGGCGTAGGCGTGACGCCCCCAGACTGGGTTTGCGGATTGCTGATGCGATCCCAGACGAATGACAGGTCCAGCTTCAGCCGTTTATGAATTTCAAATTCGAGCGTGGTCACGGCGTGATGCGTGTCATTGCCGGTTTTCTTGCCCGTCAGTTGGCCACGGTATTCAAAGATAAAATCGAGTTGCTGGGTAAGTTCCGTGTCGAACCGAGTGGCGAGAACCAGCGCCATCGACTGTGGTGAAGTATCCCCAGTATCAACACTATCAAACCAGTTGCGTTGCCAGGACGGGCTGACTGTTACGTTCCACTCGGTACGCGGGGTTTTCACCAAGTCATAGCCAACCCCGGCACCCAGCGTGAGACGGTGATCGAGATTCTGGAGCGGGTCGCGGAAATACTCCAAGTCAGGCACACGCACGTAGAGCCGGCGCGATAGGAAATAGTCATACTGGCCCACAAAGCGGTGATTTTGTTCCACCTCCTCGCCATTGATCTTTCCGTAATTACCAAGGTAATCAAGGCTGAGCCGGGTGTTCGGTGTGCGGCGCTGTACCGTAGAGTGGACGTCCATGTCCGCTTCACGGGTGTTTCCCGAACGGAAACTGACCCCGGCGGAAATCTTTCCTGTCCACTTGTCCACTTCCCGGTTGCCGGTGGGTGCCACGGCAAGCAGGTCGGCACGCGGATAGGTGTTCGTTGCAGTTGGGGTGACAACCTGCACTTCGTTGGTCGTGACCAGAAGCAAACCGTCCATCGGTTTGAGCTTCTCGATTCGAACGCTGACCTGGCGCGGAGAGCGGACGGCGCGAATGTTCTTCCAATCGAATGTCAGCAAGTTTAATTCTTCGCTGTCAAATTCCAGCTTCTCGTCTTGCAGCGACTTGATCCTGCCCTTCAACCACTCTCCGGACTTGAGTTCAATCCAGTCAAAGTCGTCACTGCCACCGGGCGGCGGCGGACGCCAAACCTCTGCCGCGCAAAAGGGGACGAGGAGTGCGGCGGAGAACGCCGTTCCTACCAGAATCCAGAGACAAGGATTGGACCAAAAGGAATTTCGCATAAGTGGCTCGCTTGATGGCGATCACTTCAGGCGTGCTGCCACTCTATTCAACAATGTTTGGTACGGTCCACTGCGGAAGTTGGCAAGCCGCTTTTCCTGCTCAGAGAAATGGCCCGGATTTTGGACCATGTAAACCTTGCACTGCAAGCGTTGCGTGCCGTCGTACAATGTGACAATCTCCGAACGGACGCGCTCGCGAACCGGACTGTCATCAATCCAACCGCCATGCATGACCTGATTCTTGCGCGTGCCTTCCTTTTCGAATATTAAATCACCGGCCACAGATGAATAAGTTTCGTAGCCAGCCTCGGCGAATACCGCTGTGGCTGCGCGACGAATCTCGTCCACACCTCGGTTGGCGATGGTGACTGAGGCAAAACTCGCGGAAACGGGTTTGTTTGCGGAACGACAACCACAGAAGCAAAGCGCCGCCAAAGTCAAGATCAGCCATGCATTGCGGATTAAAGGAATCGGCATATTGAGCAATTTCATTTGGATGCGTTGGTGGTTGGTGGAAATTTTTTAAGAATTCTGCTTATCTCTTTCTTGAGTTTTTCCGGGGTGGTTTCGCGGTTTGATTCCCTGGTCACACAACCAGTCCAAACCAGCTCATGCGATTTGTTGTCGAAGACTTCAACGGTCAAAGTTTTTTCTTCATAGCTGTGAACATCCACCTCACCTACGTGGACCGGAATGGGGCCGTACCTTCGGGTGTGCAGCGCCCGGGTGTATCCCCAATCGGTGACCTGAACTCTGGGAATGGATTGCCCGCGCAGGTTGACCACAAAATCCGCATGGGCGCGATCGACCTGTTGAAACCCTTTGGCGGTAAGGGTCTCGACCGCCGCGTCCTGCGCCGGTTTTGCCAGCCGGAGCAACAGCCCCGGATCGTGAACAGGACCGGTCTGCGGCAGCGGAAGCATGGCGAACTTACCATACGCGGAAAAATTCGCGTTGGATTTGATTTCCGTTTTAACCGGCGTTTTGCAACCGGTGGTAAATGTGAGACCAATCAAAACGCTCAAGACAAGCGCGGCACTTTTCAACGGACTCTGGCTTTTCATGGGTCTATTCACTTCC
>CAYSDO010000150.1:0-4730 GCA_964429665.1 uncultured Bifidobacterium sp. | reverse complement strand
CAGTAATGACATCGTGAATCCGTCACGGCCTGGCGGATGTCGGCACCAACGGGATCGACGCGGCCATGCCCATGCGCACGACCAGATCAAGACGGTTTTCGAGCTGGGCGAAACGCAAGGTTTTCGTCGCAGGCAGGACCTTGCCAATCTTCTTGAGATGTTTTGCCCGCAGATCGGCAAGACGCTTTTCGAGGCTCACGTGCTTCTTGAGCATGGCCGCAGCCCGCCCCTCCGGAACGTCGGGATACAGGTCAGAATATTCCAGCACGAGTTCGACAAGGCTGTCGTTGGCCTTCTCCATGTCCTGACGATACTCGCGATAAAGAGGCCAAAAAGCTTTTCCTTCCGCCTCGGAGAGTTGCAGGTTCTCGGCAATGACCACTTTGCGGTCGGCCTTGATCGTGGAACGGGTAACCTCAGCGGCATCCACGGCGGTTTGTGCCGTGCAGTGGTGCGGAGTCGTAATGGCGATGGTGGCGATGAGAAATGTAAAGATGAGTTTCATGACAGATTTCTTTCCGGCTGGTCTTGAATCATGCAGTTTGCTTCAGTTTCAGTTGGGCAGCGTGATAGTGACGGGTTGTTGCAGTTGAAATTCGAGGAGCTCACCAGGCGCGACGCCGACGACCTGTCCGCGTTTGAGGCCCGAAGCGGTTGCACCGATGGCCGCACCTTTGCCTGCGTCGCCAGCAATCCCCCCGATGGCTGCGCCCACCGCGGTGGTTTTGGCGGTTTTTGCGAGCGAGCTTTTTCCGGCTTCGATATATGGACCAGATACGACCGGCACCAGCACGCCGCCCACAGTGATTTCACTCAGGCGCAGATCCAGGACACTCCGGCCCGCATAACGCCCGGCCTGTTGCGCATTGGCCACGCGCCCGTAGGCGCGCGTGCCCGCCTTGGCGATCATCGAGCCGTTGACGATCAGGTCCAATTCCAGTGTCACTGCGAAGCGCTTGCCGCGGGGATCCCGTGATGAGGCGCCGTCCACCATCCGCACCAGCAAGCCCGTGCCGGCGTTTACAGTAACGGTACTCGGTGGGGTGGCGGGCTGAGGTGCGGCCGCTGGAGCAGGAGTTGGAGACGCAGCCGCGGGGGCGGCACCACCGGTAAAGGTGAGAGCCAGCGCCTTGCTGGTTTCGATGACTTGCTGGCCGGAGGCTGTTTCAAATCGAACCGTGCCGGCGGTGCCGCCATTATATTTGCCGGTGAGGACCTGGCCGTTTTTGAGTTCAAGAACGTCCGCGTGCACGGATAGCGTAGCCGCAATGGCGACCGCAGTGAGGTGGTGTGTTGGTTTCATGTTGCGATGGCTTGTTTAGTTGATTGTTGAAAGTCGGCGTTGGCTTCCGTGCCGTTCAGCGCACGCGCGAGCCGTTCCAGTTCGAGAGACCAGCAGAACATGGAAAACAACAACAGCAGCACCATGGCGATGCGATGCGGCGGAAAAGCGAGTTGCTCAAAACGAGCGAGAAAGACGGTGGAAAAAGTCGAACTCGCGAATATGAAACTCAGCCGCGCGGCAAATTGAGCAAGATGGCCAAGAAAAGGATATCCACCTCGCGGTGACACAAGTCTGAGCCACACCCGAAGCCAGTAAGCGCCCTGGATCAACAGTACCGAGATCACCGCCCACCACAAGATTCCTGGGTGCGGATCGGGCTTGCCGGCGCTACCTACAATCTGGCGATAGATCGGCACGCCATTAACGAGCACGATGACTCCGCCAACGGTTTGCACCGCCAGCAGCAGTGGGTAAATCCACGGCTTGTTTCGCAGGCGCTGGTTCGTCACGGGGGCCATCATGCAGTTTCGAAAGGGCGTCCAAGGCCAACCAAGAAGCCGAGGGAGCCCAGATTGAAGGCGCTAGTCTGACGGTCGTTTTCTTCGTGTAGAAACCGAAACCCCATCTTGGCAGCAAAGCCCCCCGCACGAATCCGGGTCTCGAACTGTTCCACGGCGGGCGGCCGTGTCGCGGCCAGGAGACTATCACAGGCGCCGCGAGGCAGCAGGATGGAGGTGATTCGTTTCACGGGCGATGCAGTTCGTGGTCAACGGAACGATCAAAACACGAGCCCAAGCTTGAACCAGATCGTGTCGCCCTTGAGGCGTTTGTCCACGTTGAGTTCGGGCAGCCATTTCAATTCGGCGGCGAGATCATGGCCACCGACTTTGGTGACGAACGAGATGACCGGGCCGACACCGGCGGTGCGGCCTTCGAAATCTCCGAGCGTCGCGCCGCTGCCGCTGTCGCCACTGATTTGCTGGTAAAGAAAAGCGTTCGCACCCACGCCCAGGATGCCGCATTTTCCGAGCGGCAGGTGTTGGGCGAGCGTGCCTTCGAGGTGGAAGGACGTGCCGCTCGTGTAGTCCGTGTCGGGATTCTCCGTGTTGAAATCCATGCCCGCAAAGACCGTAACTTCCGTCCCGATCTTGGTGCTGAGCCAACTGAACGACACCGCCGGTTCGAACGTCCAGTAGTTGCGGCCCGTGTTGGCCAACTTGCCGACTTCGTAATCGCCGCTCGGCGCGTAGATTCCGAGGCGCACGTCGTATTTCAGGTCCGGACCATTGGTCCAGCCGAGCATGAACGGATAGAACGCGATGTCGCCGAGTCCGTTGGCGGAATCACTTTTGTTAAAGGACGGACCGATGGGCGGAACGACCGTGCCTTTGACATCGAGCCAGACGAACGGAATGGCCGCGGCCACGGCGTAATTGCCACCGAGCAAGCGCAGCGGCGTTTGGTAAATGCCGAACAAGGTATCGGCGTAGCACGTGGCGTGAGCATTCAGGGTGACTTGTCCGCCGAAGTCCAGCGGCTTGGACGGGCTGGATTTGCCGTCGTAATACGTGAAGGCATTCGCGAACACAAAAGCGGGTTTGCCGGGCAGCGTGTCGATGAACGTCGCGGTGGCGCCGGGCAGGTAATGGCCGCCTGCGCCTTCTTCGGCGTGGATCACGGCGGGTGCGGTCAACGCCGCGACGGCCAGCGATGTCAGAATTCGAGTTTTCATTATTCTTCGGGAGATAGTTAAAGGGAGCGCCGGCCCGCGGTGCGAACCGGCGCTCTGTTTAATTTAGTGATGCGCGGCCTCGGCCTCGTGTTCGCCGGCCAATTCATCGGTGATCGAGTGGTCGCCCGCGTCCACGGCGACAGCGCCTTTGCCGTCCTCGGAGCCCATGATCGGCTTGGCGTGCGCCAGACCGACTTTGGCCACATACATTAACGCCAGCGGTTTGGCCGATTCCTTGCCGAGCGCGTTGAGACGATCTTGCATCGCGGCTACTTTGTCCGGATGCGCGGCGGCGACGTTGTTCTTTTCGTAGGGGTCTTCGGCGAGGTTGTAGAGATCAACGCTCGTGGGAATCAACGAACGCCAGATCAGCTTCCAATCCCCTTGGCGCAATCCGCCCCGGAACGGCTCGACGTTGTAAACCAGTTCGGTGCGGGGCGAGGGCTTGCCTTCGGCGATGGTGCTCCAGACGTTCATGCCATCGAGCGGCTTGCTCTTGGCGGTGGAGGCGCCGGCCAGTGCGGCGAAGGTGGGGAGAATGTCCACGGCGTGAATCATGCCTTCAACGGTGCCGGGCTTGATGTGGCCGGGCCAATTGGCGCAGGCCGCGACGCGGGAGCCACCTTCAAAGAGCGAACCCTTGCCGTCACGATACGGGCCATTGTCACAGGGAAGCACGGTCTTCGACAAGTCGGTCATCTGACCAGCGAACATGGCGTTCTTCGTGCCGCCGTTGTCGCTGTGAAAAACGATGAGCGTGTTGTCGCGCAGTCCTTTTTTGTCGAGCGCGGCGACAACTTTGCCGATTTCGTCGTCCAGGCAGGAAACCATGGCGCAGTAGGTGCGGCGCGTGGGCTCGGGGACGTTCTTGAAACGATCGATGTAATCCTGGGGCGCTTGATACGGCGTGTGGGGCGCGTTAAACGTGAGATAGAGATAGAACGGTTTGTCGGCGCTTTGTTGATTGATGTATTTCACTGCGTCGGCGCCGATGAGTTGCGTGGTGTAGCCCTTTTCCTTGACGGGTTTGTTGTTGCGGAACCAATCGAGCACTCCGGCGTCGCTATGCGTGTAATAGTCCAGTTCGCCGATCATCGCGCCGTACTGGTAGTCGAAGCCGCGTTGCTTGGGCCAATACTTGATATCCGCGTGGCCGAGATGCCACTTGCCGATGATGGCGGTGGTGTAACCGGCGTCCTTGAGCGTTTGCGGCAGAAGGTACTCGCTGGTGTCCAAGCCGTAGCCGGCCGCGCCAGGAATGACGATCGTCTGGAGACCGTAGCGCCAGGGGTAACGACCAGTCATCAGGCACGCGCGCGTGGGCGTGCACATGGACTGGGTGTAAAATTGCGCGAACTTCGCGCCGCCATTTGCGAGCGCGTCGAGGTTGGGCGTCTTGATGTCGGTGGCGCCGTTGAAGCCGACGTCCTTCCAGCCGAGGTCGTCGGCGACGATGTGGACGATGTTGGGTTGCTTGGCGGCGGCCGAGGCCACCAGCGCGAGGCCGGCGGACAAAAGCGCCGCTAGAACTGATTTTGTGAGCGTTGTGGATTTCATGGTTTGCTTTTCGTTTGGTTAATGCTTGAGAGCCTTATTTCTGGCCTAAGACGGTCACGTCGGCTTTGCCTTGGAGAATCCCCTTCGTTTCGTACCAGAATTCGATCTTGCGCAGGCTGCGTGTGCCCGCGCCTTTCAAATCAATCGCACGGCTCT